>JAVBMB010000020.1:0-13895 GCA_031552995.1 Oscillospiraceae bacterium | reverse complement strand
GTCGGGTTTTTTCCGTTTGTATCCTTTTCAAACCGTTTGCGGTCAAATGAGCTTTTGCCCGCCTGCTTTTTATCGTGCGGTTTTGCGGCAGGCGGTTTACCGCCCGTCGGGGTTTTTCCGTTTGTATCCTTTTCAAACCGTTTGCGGTCAAATGAGCTTTTGCCCGCCGACTTGTCATCGCGCGTTTTCGGCGTGCCGGTGCCGCCCGTCGGCTTCCTCTCTCCGCGCATTTTACCCTGCCGGGGTCCGTCCCCGCCGCGCTCCGAAGTGTCTTTCTCCGCCGGCTTTTTATCAGCGGGCCTGTCCGGCTTATTTTTTGGCGTATGCCGCCTTTCGGACGTTTTTTGTCCGGCCGCGCCCTTTTTCTCCGGGCTGATGTTCGGCTTTTCAGCCGGCTCCGCCGTCTGCGCAGCCGGTTTTGCGCCGCGCACAAGGCAGTCCGGCCCGCCGCCGATGAGGTCTTCCCGTCCGGCGGCTTGCAGAGCCTTTATCACCGTTTCGCGGTTTTTCGGGTTGCGGAACTGAAGCAGCGCCCACTGCATCTGTTTTTCCTCCGCCGTG
Source organism: Oscillospiraceae bacterium (assembly GCA_031552995.1). Lineage (GTDB taxonomy): Bacteria > Bacillota > Clostridia > Oscillospirales > Butyricicoccaceae > JAVBMB01. Next base: position 13,334 of record JAVBMB010000020.1, on the reverse strand, counting down.
TGGGCGACATATACCGGGTGCATCGTGCGCGGGTCCAGGCCGGTGTAGTACATTGCGGTGGAAATCGAACCTGGCGTCGGATAAAAATCCTGCACCTGCTGCGGGTTCAGCCGATTGCGCTTAAGGTACAACGCAAGCTCTACGGCGTCGCCGAGCCTGCTGCCCGGATGCGACGACATGAGGTACGGGACGAGATATTGCTCTTTGCCCGCCTTTTCGCACAGCTCGTAATATCGCTTGCCAAACCGCTCGTACACATCGGAGAACGGCTTCCCCATGCAGTGCAAGACCTCGTGGCTTATATGCTCCGGCGCGACCTTAAGCTGCCCGCTGACGTGGTGGGTGACAAGCTCGTTAAAGAAGTCACCGCTCTTGTCCTGCATCATAAAGTCATAGCGGATGCCGCTGCGGATAAACACCTTTTTAACGCCCTTTATCTGCCGCAGCTTGCGCAGAAGCGACAGATAATCGGCATGTGACGCCTGCAAGCTTGGGCATGGTGTCGGGAACAGGCATTGCCTGTCGGCGCACGCACCTAGCTGCTTTTGCTTTTTGCACGCCGGCGCGCGGAAGTTTGCCGTCGGGCCGCCGACATCGTGTATATATCCCTTGAAATCGTCTTCGCCGGCTATCTGCCCGGCCTCGCGCAAAACAGATGCATGGCTGCGGGATGAGACATAGCGCCCCTGATGCATCGTCAGCGCGCAGAAGTTGCAGCCGCCAAAGCAGCCGCGGTTGTGTATTATCGAGAACTTTACCTCCTCGATAGCGGCGACGCCGCCCTGGGCCTCGTAATCTGGGTGATAATTCCGTGTGTACGGCAGTGCGTATACGGCGTCAAGCGCGTCACCCTCAAGAGGCAGAGCCGGAGGGTTTTGAATCAAATACCGCGCCCCGCTCTGTTGCGCAAGCGCCCTGCCGCGAAATGCGTCGTTTTCTGTCTGCTGAGTCATAGCGGCAGCGGCGTATGCCAGCTTGCTTTGCTCGGCCTGCTCACGCGTGGGCAGCGTGATGTAATCCTCAAACGCGCACACACCCGGGGACGCCGCAATAAATGCCGTGCCGCGAACGTCGGTAATTGACTCAACCGCCTGGCCTTTTTTAAGACGTTTGGCTATGTCGGTCATCGACGTTTCACCCATGCCAAAGCAAAGCAAATCGGCTCCGCTGTCCTCCAAAATCGAGCGGCGCACCTTGTCATCCCAGTAGTCATAGTGCGCAAAGCGCCTCAGCGATGCCTCAAGCCCGCCGATTATCACCGGCAGGCCGGGGAACGCTTGCCGGACAAGCTGCGAGTAGACAATAACCGCCCTGTCGGGGCGCCTGCCCGGCTGCCCGCCCGGCGTATAGCTGTCGCTTGAGCGGCGTTTCTTCGCCGCCGTGTAGTGGGCAACCATCGAGTCTATATTCCCGGCGTTGACAAGCGCCGCAAGGCGCGGGCGCCCCATAGCGGCGACGGCGTCCGCGCTGCGGAAATCCGGCTGGGACAGTATTGCGACGCGGAAGCCCGCTTTTTCGAGCACGCGCGAAATAACTGCGGTGCCGAACGACGGATGGTCAACATATGCATCGCCGGTTATGAACAAAAAGTCATAATAATACCAGCCTCGCGAGAGCATATCCTCTCGCGAGACCGGCAGGAATAAATCGCGCTCACTCACTTGACATAGCAGGCAATTACCTGCGAGATATATTCCACATGCACTTCATCCGGGTTCGTGCCGGGGTACGCGGCTTTTTTGATATCGGCCGGGATTTTGCCTGCGTCAAACTGGCCGTCGTACAGCTTTTTGCATACAAGAATCGCCGACGCCTCGGCATAGGCTGGCACACCGTCCACCCATATCGGCGTCAGGCCGGATTCGTTCATCTTGTCGATGTCGCGCCCGGACTTTGTGCCAAGCGTCATAAGCTGGTCCTTGCAGCTTTCGCCGGCAAAGAAGCAAAGGGAGAATGTGTCGTTATCCTCCATAAACTTATAGGTATGGCGGGTTTTGCGGACGAAGGTAAAGCTGACGGGCAGGCCCCACAGCCAGCCGAGGCCACCCCACGAAATCGTCATTGTGTTATAGCTTCCCGGCACGCCGGCAGTGACAAGCGCCCAGTCGTCGTCGTACATCCCAAATACATTGCCGCCAAGCTCCTTTGGGTCAATTTTCTTAAAATCCATCATTATGTCCGCCTCCTGATTTATATTACATCTAGTATAATTTAATTATACTATTGTGTTAAGTATATTAATCTGATTTCCGAAGAACCATTTCCTTCCACTGGTCGCGAGTTATAAGCACCTCTCGCGGCTTCGAGCCCTCATGCGGGCCGACAATACCGCGCGCCTCCATTTCGTCCACAAGCCGCGCGGCGCGCGCGTAGCCCAGCTTCAGCCTGCGCTGAAGCATACTTACAGACGCCTGACCGCCCTCGACGATAATTTCAATCGCGGCGGGCAGCAGCTCGTCGTCGGAATCGGCGCCATTGCCTGACGGCAAATCGCCCCCGGATGCGGACGCGCCGCCAGCTTCAGCCTGGCGCTCGATATGCGTCATAATCTCCTCCGAGTAATCGGCCTGGCCGCTTTGCTTGATGAAGCTGACGACCTCCTCGACCTCGCGGTCGGTGACGAAGCAGCCCTGTATACGCTGCGGCTTGCCGCCGCCCAGCGGGGCGTACAGCATGTCGCCTTTGCCTATCAGCTTTTCGGCGCCCATCTGGTCCAGAATAATGCGTGAATCTATTGCCGAGGCGACGGCAAACGCAATCCTCGACGGGATATTTGTCTTCATCAGGCCGGTTATGACGTCGGCCGACGGGCGCTGTGTCGCGATAATCAGGTGCATTCCGGCGGCGCGCGCCATCTGCGCGATGCGGATTATTGCCTCCTCGACCTCGCTGCGCGCCGCGACCATCAGGTCGCTGAGCTCGTCAATGACGATAACAATCTGCGGAAGCACGGTTCCCTCTCCTCGTTTTTCGACCTCGCGGTTGTAGCTGGCAAGGTCTCGCGCGTTGATTTCGGAGAACAGCCGGTAACGATGCATCATCTCGGTTACGGCCCAGTTCAGCGCGCCGGCGGCCTTGCGCGGGTCGGTGACGACCGGTATCAACAGGTGCGGCACGCCGTTATAGACGCCCAGCTCTATCATTTTCGGGTCAATCATTATCAGGCGCACTTCGTCCGGGGTGGATTTGTACAGCAGGCTGATAAGTATGCTGTTGACGCATACCGACTTGCCCGAGCCGGTCGTACCGGCTATCAGCATATGCGGCATGCGCGCGATATCGCCGACGATGAATGTGCCGCTTATATCCTTGCCGACAGCGAAGCTGAGCTTCGAAGCGCCGTTCTTAAATTGAGACGAGCTTAGAACGTCGCGCACGGTCACAAGCTCCTGCTGGTCGTTCGGCACCTCGACGCCGACGGCATTTTTGTCCGGGATGGTCGACACCCTGACGCCGCGCGCGCCAAGCGCGAGGGCGATATCGTCCGACAGATTGGTGACTCTTGCGAACTTGATGCCGCGCTGAAGCTGAAGCTCGTAGCGCGTGACGGTCGGGCCGCAGGTGATATCAATAACGGTGGCCTCGACACCAAAGCTCTGCAAAGTGTCGATTAGCCGGTCGGCATATTTTTGCGTCGATTCCTCAAGCCCCGCCGGCTTGCCGCTCCCCTGCTGAAGCAGTGTCAGCGGCGGGTAAAGGTAGTCGGGCGTCTCGTTGCCGCTCAGCGCGTCCTGAATAAGCTGCTCGACGGGCGGCTCGTCCGCCTGGGGGTTGCTCTCCTGTCTGGGCTCGGCCGTGCCGGGCAGCGATATCTCGGCTTGATTTGTCTCGAAATGCGGCACGATTGGCGCGGTTGGGTCGCGGCGCGGCGAAGACTGCGCGCCCGCCGCGGCGGCGACGCGCTCGTCGGTCTTTTCGGCCTGGGCTATGCCGCGCAGCGCCTCGGCCGGTGTGGGGACATTCGGCGGCGCGATTGAAGAGTTGGCGTATCCGCCTTTGTCCGGCGTGCGCCGCGTTACATCATCGATGTCGATGTCGACATCGATGCCCGCCTCTCGCGGCTTCGCCCTCGAAACGGGCTTCGGCTGCGGCGCTGTTTTAATCTGCGGCGGCTCGTCCGGTTCTGGCGCGGGCCGCATGGCCTTTATGCGGTCGAATATCGTCTTGGGCGTGGCATTGCATGCGATGAACAGCGCCGCAACCGACAGCAGCACAAACAGTATCACAGCGCCCACCTGAGATATCGCGGCGCGGGAGAACATTGCGAGAGCGCCGGAAATAAGGCCGCCTGACGTCATGGCGCGGCCGCTTGCGGCCAGCTCGTTCATCCCGGCAAGGCCGCCGGCAAACGCCGCGGTGTTCTCAAGCAAATGGCGCATCGCGCCAAACAACACGGGCATAAGCATAATGCATGTCACGCGCAGGCGGGCTTTGCCCTTGCGCTTGACGATGAGCAGTATCCCCGCGGCGAGCAGCGTAAAGGGCATAAGGTCGCACCCGGCACCGATGAGCGAGCCGAATATGTAGCTGTACCAGTCGAGCATGAAGCCCTTAAGGCCAAACGACGACAGGAAGCTGACGAGGCAGAGCAGCAACAGGACAAACGCCCACACCTCGCGTCTTATGCGCGGGGCCGGGGCGGATGCCTGTTTTTTTGTTGATTTTGCGGGCGTTGATTTCTTTTTTGTTGTTGGCAAGGTCGTGGCACCTCTCTTGCAAGGCCGGCGGCCGTTTTAATGTATACCCGGCCGCAGCCGGATGTTATGCAGTTATATCAGGCTGAGAACAATGGTAACCGCACCGACGACAGCGCAGTATACCGAGAAATATTTGAAGCTGTTCTTTTTCATCAGCGTCTTGACAAGCCAAATCGCGAAATAACCGCACACGGCAGACGTGATAAACCCGACTATGTACGGCAAAATGCCTATGCCGCCCAGGCCCTCTTCTATCATATCGGGAAGCTTGAATATCACAGCGCCGAGTACGGCGGGTATCGACATCAAAAACGCGAAGCGGACGGCAAAATCCCTTTTAAGCCCGGTGAAAAGACCGCCGCAGATTGTCGCGCCGCTGCGCGACACACCGGGGAACACCGCGATGAGCTGCATGAGGCCGACAATCAAGGCGTCTAAAAAGCCGGCGTCACGCTCGGTCTTGTATCCGCCGCCGTGGCGGTTGGCGACATACAAAAGCGCCGCCGTGAACAACAGAGCGCCGCCGATAAACAGCGTGCTGGAGAACGCGCTCTCAATCAGCCCTTCAAGAAAGGCGGCGGCGACGAGCGGCACGCAGGCGATGACAAGCATGACAAACATTCGCCTGCCGGGGTTGTTGCGCACCTTGAACCTGTCGAGCGCAAGGCCGACAAATGATTTGAAAAGCTTGACAATATCAGTCCAAAAGGCGATACACACCGAAACAAGCGTGCCAAGGTGCAGCACGATGTCAAATGTAATCAAGTCGCCGTACTGATGAAAATCCAGCAGGTTTTGCAGCAACGCAAGATGCCCCGACGACGAGATGGGTAAAAACTCCGCCATGCCCTGCACGGCGCCGAGCAGTAGTGCTATCCAAATTGGCATTTTGTTCCTCCGTTTTGCGCGGCGTGGCGCGGATAAACCGCGCGTTAATCTTTAAACATTATTATATCACGCCGAAGCAGTTTTTTAAAGATGAAATCGGCGGCAAGGCCGCACAGTGCGCCTATTATCGCCCCGGCTGCGACATCGCTGGGGTAGTGCATCAGCAGATACACTCGTGAGAAACCCATGCAAAGCGCGAAAACAAGCATAGGCACAAACGCTTTCTTGCCGAAAGGCAGCATGGACACTGCCGCCGCAAATGCCGCGGCCGTATGGCCCGACGGGAAAGACCAGTCGCCCGGGATGACGGCAAACGGTATTATCTCGGTGCTGAAGTCATACGGCCTGATGCGCGAGATGAGCGGCTTGAGCGCCACATTTACAACGAGCAGGTCGATGATAAGCGCCAGCGCCAGCACGGCGCCCTGGCGGCGTGTCGTTTTGAAACACAGCAGTACAAGCGCAAGTGCGATGAATACCGCGCCGTGGTCGCCCAGCCGTGAGATAAACAGCATGAAACTGTCCAGCGCCGGGCTTGCCAGCGAGTCGCGCAGCCCAAGCATCAGCCCGCTTTCGAACAGATTTATGGCGTTCACCCCCGTTTCGTTTATGCATATTCGCGCCGCCGGGTTTTTATCCCGCGCCATACATATGCCATGCGGCTATCATATCATACTTCAAGCGCCAGTTAAAGAAAAAATACAGTCGGGGCAATGATGCCCCGACTGAAATAAAAGCATGCCTTATTGCTGCCGGTAAAGCCCGCCGGCCTCGACGGGTCTATTCGAATAGCTGAGAAGCTCGCTGACGGTGACGAACTGATACCCCTGCGCTATCAGCTCGGGGATGGCGCGGTTGACCGCCTCGGCCGTCGACGAATACAGGTCGTGGCACAGTATTATGCGCCCGTCGCGCGTATCGGCCATTATGTTGCCGTACACCTTGTCCGCGTTGCGGTTTTTCCAGTCCAGCGGGTCGACCGACCAGTTGATGAGGTACATGCCAAGCTCGGCCGCTACGTCATGCACCGTCTGGTTCACCGCGCCGTACGGCGGGCGAATCAGCACCGGGCGGACGCCGCACGCCTGCTCGATAGCGTCGGCCGTCATAGTTATCTGTGATGCTATATCATCTTTTTTCTGCTTCGTAAGCTGAGGATGGCTCCACGTATGTATGGCGACTTCGCACTGCTGTTCGACCATGCGCGCAAGCAGCTCAGGGTAATCGCCGACCTGCCGCCCGATTATAAAGAATGTCGCCGGGACATTGTGAAGCTTGAGGATATCGAGCACCGTGCCGGTCACATCGCCGGGGCCGTCGTCGAATGTCAGCGCTATCATTGGTTTTTCAGGGTCGATGACCCGCGCGGCCGGCGCTTCGTCTTCGGGAGTGCCGACGGGCGCGTCAGGGTCGCCGCCAAGCGTCCATTCGTAGCTGTCGAGCTCGTGCGGCAGAATAAGCAGCCCGGCCAGCTCGTCATACGAAAACACAAGCTTATCGCCCGGTATACCGCGGTCGTACAGCATAAAATACACGCCGTCAGGCGCGAGCACGAACGATTCAAGCCAGCCCTCCTCCGCAGTAAGGCCGGCGGCGATGGCTGGGTGCTCGCTTGCCAGCTTCGCGTTCAGCAAATCAAGCATCTGCGGGTGCATGGCGTATGGAATAAGCTCGACCGGGGCTAAAAGCCTGCCCTGCTCGGCGTCGTAGTTGAATATTTTTGCCAGCCTCTCCGGCCCGGCGGAGCCTGTGCTGACATAGCTGCCGCTCTCGACGACGCCGATATACCGGTCGCCGGAATAATAGCTTTCGTACTCAATACGCAGCGTGCCGCCGTCGCGCCCGTCCTCCGACATTGTTCGTCTGCCGACCGCGAAATTGACGGCCTGGCCTGCCCACAGTTCAAGCGCGGTGTCAAGCGCCGGCTCATCACAGTCCGGATACACAATGATATATGTAAAAACCCCGTCGCGCTTTATAAGCGCGCCGGGCTGCCCGATTTGGCGCACAAATGTGCCGAAGCCGTTGCTACCGCCGGGTGTCGAGACGGCCTCGACCATGCTGCAGCCGAAAAGCAGCAACACAGTAATTATGAGCGCGGTAAGAAGCAAGGGTTTATATTTCATAGCACTCTCCGGACAGTCGCTGCACGGGGTCGCCGTATGCGCGTTTTTGGGAAAGAAGGGGTGAAGTAAACATGCGAACAAACAGCGCGGCATGGGCGCTCCGCAACCTTTCCACCTACAGAATACATCATTTTCCGACACATATCAACCGGTATTTATACCCGTGGCAGGCTGTCGCTGCGGTCGGCCATCTCAACATCCAGCGCGCGGTCAAACAGCGTCACGCACCTCGAAATAGCGCGGTAGCCGTGACGGCCGCGGATCCTGTCTACGGCCAGTTCAAGGTCTTGCCGACGCAGCGCGCTTCGGTGTTCGGGGAACAGTGACAGCTGCGCGCAGCCGTCGAAATGCGACAGCCCCGAGGCGCGCAGGCCGAGGGAACGTACCGGCTCGCCTGAGGTATGGTGGCGGCCGAAAAGCTCCATCCCGGCGCGATACAGCTCCTGCGTGGCGCATGTGGGAAGCGGAAGCGAACACTGTCGCTCGTAGTACATCAGGTTCGCCGTACGCACACCTACCGTAACGACAGAGCATTTCAGTGTCTGACTCCTCATACGCGCGCCGACGCTTTCGGCCAGCGCCAGCATCGTGATTTTTACATCCTGCGGTGTGACAAGGTCGTGCGGGGTCGTCGTACTGTTGCCTATAGACTTGGGCTCGCGCTCGGCGTGCGCTACGCCGACGGGTGAATCGTCGAGGCCGTTTGCGTATCGCCACAGCATCTGGCCATGCTTGCCGAAGGCCGATGTCATAAAATCCGGCCCGGCGCGCGCTATGCCGCCTATGGTCGTTATATAATGCCGCTCAAGCATGGCATTTGTCGCGCGGCCGACAAACAGCAAATCCTGCGCCGGCAAAGGCCACACGATATCTTTAAATGTGTTTTTCGGTATCAGCGACGTGGCGTCCGGCTTTTTCAGGTCGCTGCCCAGCTTGGCGAACACTTTGTTGAACGACACGCCGACCGACAGGCTCAGGCCAAGCTCGCGCTTCATCACGCCGCGAAGCGTGTCGGCGATTTGCTTTCCGTCGCCGAACAGGTTGGCGCTTCCTCCTACATCAAGCCATACCTCGTCAAGGCCGTACGGCTCTACCTGATCGGTATACCGCAGATATATTTCGGCCGCGGCGCGCGAATATTCATCATATTTGCCGTGGCGCGCCGGAACAAACACGATATCCGGGCATTTCTGCCGCGCCTGCCACAGCACATCGCCGGTTTTGACGCCGCACTCCTTCGCGAGCTGGCTTTTGCTTAGCACTATGCCGTGACGCAGCTCGGCATCGCCGACGACGGCAAACGGCACGCCGCGCAGCGACGGGTTGAACAGCTGCTCGACACCGCAGTAAAACGCGTTGAAGTCGCAGTGGAGGATTGTACGCTCCATATAATCGCCTCCGGCAGAATAATAGAACTAATGTTCGATATAATTATATCCCGGCGGAGGCAAAATATCAAGCACCAGATATTGGAACAAACGTTCGTTTTACCCCCAGATATGGGCGAAGCGCCGTCTTGTTTTATATCATGGGATAGCGTATAATAAATATATAAAATTCCGTTCAAAACAATAACGAAATCATACAAAGGCAGGGGGCGGATATCATGAAAAAGGCGATTGGCCGCATGGCGATAAGGCGCGCGCTTTCCATGCTTGGGGCTGTACTTATCCTGTACTCACTTTTTTTGCCCCCGGCGTTCGGGCGCGGCAGCGTAAATATCCCGCACGGCGCCGATATAAAAATGTATGTTCAAAACGACAGCAATTTGCCGGATATGACATACTATCCGGTCGATAACGGCAGCTTTGCCGACGAGGTGCTTGGGCTGTGCCGCGGCATAGGCGGCGTGCGGGCCGCAGGCCCGGCGGATATACTGCTGGGCGCCCACCCGATACCCGGCGTAAGCCTTGTTTCGGGGCCGCGCAGATATCTGATAGTGCTGAGGCGCGCGGATGCCCCTGAGAGCGAAACGGAGGTGTTCGTCAGCCGCTGCACGCTGACGGACGGCGGATACCGCAGCGATTGGGCATGGGTGTCGGATGCCGATGACAATACACTGAACCGGCTGTATGAATTGCTGTCCGGCTACCGCGCGCCGGTGACGGTGACAGCGATACCGTAAAGCAGGCCGGTAATCCTATATTTAACTGGAAAATCTGATGGCTCGCGAAAAAGCGGGGCGCGCCCTACGTTTTTGACAAGCTAAATGCAGGCGCTGCGTACGCAGCGCCTGCATTCAGCGGTACAAAACTGCCCGGCGCGGTATTAATCCGCGCCGGGCAGGGCATTGGCTGTCAGCTTTCCGGCGCAGATGTCACTCGCCGCGCTGCATTTTATACTCGGCGATGTACATCAGCCCGTTGTTGTATATAACATAAAATGTAACAAGCCGCTCTTCCCCGGCGGGGACGCCGGCCGCCGCGAGCGCAGCGTCGGCGTCGAACACCAGGTCGCCGGCGGCGCTTACAGAAATATTGCCGTAGAAGAACTTGTCATTCGCAGTCATCCTGGGCACGTCGCTTGGCATATCGGTTTTTATGCCTTCGATTCTGTAGGCCAGCGTGCCGCGGCCGAGCTGTGCGGTCTTTTGCGAAGTGAAGTCCTCGGGCAGCTCAATCCGCTTGCCAAAGGCCGACAGCTCATACTCGTTTTCCGTGTCAAGCTTTGTCATGCCGCAGACGATGCGGCTGACGGCCGACGTGCCGGCATTTTCCTCCGGCAGCTGCGACGGGATGATGTACATCAGGCAGCTGCCTGTCGCCTCTTTAAGCTGCGACGCCTTATACACGCGCACGTTGCCGGCGCACAGCTCGTCGCTTGACGCGGCGGAATCGCTGGACAGGAAATACAGCTCATTATCGATATATTTAAAGCCGGTTATCGCAATCAGATGCCCCGGCGTGCCCGTTGCGGCGCCGTTTTCAAGGTACGGGTATTTGCCGCCTTTTGTGTTGCTGTATCTCACCGACATGCCCACGCTGTTGCCCTTGCTAAGCTCCTGCAGCATTATGTCAAAGTCGCCGTACTGCGCGTATGTCTCGTATCCGTAGGCCGCGGCGGCCGCCATTGTATACGCCCAGTTGCCAAAGCCGTAGTTAAAGTCCTGCGTGCTAAGCGCAAGCTCTTCGGGCAGCAAATCAAGCCCCGGGTCGCGGTCGTTTAGCAAAACGCTTGCCGTCGTCGGGCTGCATATGCTGTCGCCGATGGCGGGGTCGCGCACCATCTGCGAATACGCCGGGCTGCCTATATTGATTTCCGGCAGAAGCCCGACAGGTTCCTCAATATATGTAGGCTTTATAGCCTTGCCGTCGTTTGAGTTGCGGAATGTCGCCGTTATCTGCCGCAGCACCGGCGGCGGAGCCGCGGGGTCCGCGCGGCGCAGCACAGCCTTAAGCTGAACCATCGTCGCGCCGGAGTCGCCGCGCACGGCGAACTCGTCTGTCTGCATAAAGGCCCAGCCGTCGCTTCCGTGGCCGGCGGCATTGTCCGTTTCATCCGTGCTGGCGCGCCTGGAATACAGGCTCCACTCTCCCCAGGACAGCCAGCCGGTCCAGTCGTTTTGCGTTTCGCCGTTGCGCGTGCCGGTTATAAACGCGCGGGCGAGTATCTCTACCGTCGTGTCCTCCGGAACGTCGGCGTTCCACGTCGCGACAAGATATTCAAACTCGGCTACATCGTAAACGGCGCTTACAAAGCTCCCCTCCGAGGCCCCGTCCGCCAGCATCAGCGCGCCGTTGCCGACATCGTTTTTGTGCTGCAGGCTCACAAGCGTACCAAGGTCAAAATCAGTCTGGCCGGTTATTTTGAATATATTCCCCTCGACGGAGACATGGTTCGCCTCGGGCTCGGGCTGCGTGGCGGGGATTGTCGCCTCGGAAGTTGTGACCGGCTGCGTCGCCGTCGATACGTCGGACGGGCTTTGCGCGCAGCCGGAAACCAGTGTAAACGCGGCAAGGGCAGTCAGCAGTGAAATAAGCGTGTGTATTTTCATATATTATCCTCCGAATGCGGGCGGCGTGTACGTCAATCGTCCTTTGGCGGAGAGCCGCCAAAGGCGTCATACCATTTTTGAGGATACAGCGTATTTCGGTTCAGCTCGGCAATCGAGGTGTCGAAGCCGTCGACAGTCTCGCTTTCGCGCAGCTTTCTGCCGGCAACCGCGATGCGCAGGTCATCAGTCTCGTATGTGCAGCAGGTCAGTATAACAATCCGGTCGTCGGCCTCCACATCAATGCCGGTTGTGAATATCGAGCGCTTTTGAAGCTGCGTGACATGCTCCATAAAGGCGTCGTCGTCCACAAACTCGGCCACAGGATAGTAGTAAAACTGCTTATCCGTCCTGTTGCCGGCCATATAGAACACCGAAAATATCACATACGCGCTCTCTTCATACAGCGTATCGAAATGAAAAACAGGCCAGCTTTTGTAATATGAAAGCTTTTTATAGTTGACAAGCGGCTCAAACATCAGGCCGTTTTTGCGGTGATGCCCGAACAGCGACATGCTGCGGTTTGCGGTCAGTATATCGGCCTCGACGGCGAGGAACGGGTTGCCGTCCTTCGATTCCTCCTTAAGGAAATCATGCGTCAGGTAGTACTCGTTATCTGTGTACTGTGTCACAGGATAGTCTATTATCGTGTTCGGCACTTGAATCCACCCGACGATGTCGTTGTTCATCTCGTAATATTCACCGAAGCGGGTGAGCATCTGAGGCTCGGGAGGTTCGGTCTCGGGGGGCTCAGTCGGCGCTGTTGAAGGGGGCAAGGTCGTCGGGGGTACGGTTGTCGGCGGCTGTGTAGTCGGCGGCTCGGTCGCGGGCGGCGGCTCTATCTTTTGGCACGAGCAGCATGTAAGTGCCAGCGTGAACGCAAGAATAAGCATAAAAGCGTATTTATATGGTCTGCGCATGGCTTCATCTCCTTGAACGGGATTGACGGTTGCGCCGGACGGCGCGGCATGATAAACTATATGAAAAATGAACGCCGGAGTTTATGTGTTTTTACGCGCTGCAGCGGCATGTTGTTCCCTTAGTAATACTATTTTCACAGGTGGTGAACATGAAAAACAATACTAAAAAGCAGGATATCTTAACTGCATATGCACAAGTTATCGAAAAAAACGGTCTCGAAGGAGCATCGCTTGGCGCGCTTGCTCGCCATATGGGGATAAATCAAAGCCTTGTATTTCACTACTTCGAGAATAAGGATGACCTGACGGCGCAGCTGACGGAGCAGGTCGCCGAGATGTGTCTTGAATCCTACGGGCGCGCCATGCCGGAGGGGGCGCCGTACAGCGCAGGGACGTTTGAGAAATATGTCGCTTATGTTCTGCGAATCCACAGCAACCGCAGGCGGGTCGTCAGCCCGAAGCTATACTTTACGCTGACGTACCTGATACCGCGCAACGGGCGCGTGCGCGACAGCTTTACGCAGCTGTCGGACGGCGTGGCGGACGCGATAGCCGGAGAACTGGATAATTTCGCGCGCGCCGGGGTCATAAACACCAAGGATGAGATGCTGGCCGCCAGGACGCTGATGTGTCTCGCCGACGGAATACTGTGCTATGACGAGATAACGCCGCCTGATATTCTCGGCGCAATCATTGACGAGCAAAAACGCCT
>JAVBMB010000075.1:0-16080 GCA_031552995.1 Oscillospiraceae bacterium | reverse complement strand
TCCAACCTGCATGATAACAGATAATGACTCAACAACATAGATAATACCAACGATGCCGAGCAGAATTTCCATTCTCAAAAAGATAGCAACCGAAACAACTAGACCGCCGAGCGCAAACGAACCTGTGTCGCCCATAAACACCTTTGCAGGGTGGCGGTTGAAGATGAAAAACCCGCACAGAGAGCCGGCGAGCGCAAGCGAGAACATATCGGCCCCGCCCTGCCCGACGCGCAAAAACGCCACGGAAAAGAATATCGATACAATCAGAGTTACGCCGCTGCACAGCCCGTCTATGCCGTCGGTAAAGTTTACGGCATTATTTGCCCCGACGATTACAAAGACCGAAAACGGTAAATACACGAGCCACGGCGCCGCTATGGTGTAACCGAAAAACGGAATATAAATGTGATTTTCCAGGTAGCCCATGCCGCGCATTAAGGTGATAAACAGCGCGGCGGCCGCGATTTGAAGCAGTATTTTTTGCAGCGCGGTAATGCCCTTGTTCTGCTTTTTGCGGATTTTTGTCCAGTCGTCTACAAGCCCGATACCGGCAAAAACAAGCGACAGCGCCAGCATAAGCAGCGGACGCCAATCCCCCGATACCGACATGTGCGGGATGAAACTGAGCAGCGTGATTGTAATGGAAAGGATGAAGATGACGCCGCCGATTGTCGGAGTGTTCTGCTTGCCGGAGTGCCACACAGGGCCGTCCTCAAGAATCTTCTGCCCAAACTTGAGCTCCCTGAGCTTATTGATTATCAGCGGCGCCGTCAGCACGACTATCGCAAACGACAGCCCGGCTGTCTGCAAAATATACTTCATGTCCTCACTATCCCCATATCATGTTTAATTGAAACCGATTTCTTCGCCTATGCCCCAGCAAAAAAACCGGCGACGATTTCGCGCTCGTCAAAATGCAGCTTTTTACCGTCGACCTCCTGGTACGTCTCGTGCCCCTTGCCCATCAGCACTACGGTGTCGCCGGGCTCCGCAATCTTAAGCGCAAAAGCTATTGCGGCGCGGCGATCCTCGATGATGTGTATCGGCACGCGCGCGCCGGCTATGCCCGGCAGCATGTCGTCGATTATCGCGCGGGGGTTTTCGGTGCGCGGATTATCGCTTGTAATTATGCAGATATCGGTGTGCGCCACACACATCTTTGCCATGACGGGGCGTTTTGTCTTGTCCCGGTCTCCGCCGCAACCTATAAGCCCGATTATGCGCCCGGCGGCAAAGCCGCGGATTGCGCATAAAACTTTTTCCATGCTGTCCGGGCTATGCGCATAGTCAATTATCACTGTGTATTTTGCCGGTGTGGGGACGACCTCCACCCTTCCGGCCGCGCCCTTTGCGGTGCGCAGCGCGTCCGCAATTATATCGAGCGGTATGCCGAGCGCCAGAGCGCACCCGGCGGCTGACAGTGCGTTATACACGCTGAACATGCCGGGGATACCAAGCGTGACACGCTCGATACTGCCGAGCGTGACCGCTTCGAACTCAACCCGGTCGCTCTTGAGGTTGATATTTTTCGCGACGAGGTCGGCGGCGTTATCGCCCGCCGAGTATGTCAATTTGCGGCATGACTTTGTATCGATAAGCGTGCGGCCGGCCTCGTCATCGTAGTTGAATACACCGATGTCGCAGCTGTCGAACAGCGTTGCCTTGGCGGCGAGATATTCCTCCATTGTTTTGTGAAAGTCAAGATGGTCGTGGCTGAGGTTTGTGAACACGGCCGCGCAAAACTGTATTCCGTGTACCCTCGCAAGGCACAGCGAATGGGAGGAGACCTCCATCACAGCGTATTTGCAGCCTTTGTCGCGCATCATGGCCAGATATTTGAACAGGTCATATGACTCCGGCGTTGTACGGTCGGCAGGTATGGTTTTGTTGCCGATTACCGTACCGTTTGTGCCTATAAGGCCGCATGGCATACCCCATCGCTCGATGATTTGCCGCACGAGGGCGGATACGGTCGTCTTGCCTTTTGTGCCGGTGATGCCTATTACTTTTACGCTTTGCTGCGGGTTTGAAAAAAACTGCGAGCTCATCTCGGCCAGCGCGGCGCGCGCGTCACGCACAAGCACATACGGCACACCGTCCGGTTTTTCGGCGTCTGTAACAATCACTGCCGCACCGGATTTGACGGCATCGGGAATAAACCGGTTCCCGTCCGCGGCAAATCCGCGGATTGCGACAAACGCGCACCCCGGTGTGACCAGCCGTGAATCATAGCAGATATCAGTAATGTCAACCTGCAGCCCGCAACCGCACTCTACGACGTCGGTACTCTTAATTAACTGAGAAAGCTCCATCGGCCCGCCGCCCTTCCCGCCGCCGCAGCTCTACTGCGACAGCTGATTCATATCGCTCAGCTCTATTGTGATAACCGCGCCATGCGCCACTTGGGTGTTCTTCTCGGCGCTTTGGCCGCTTACTACAATATTGCCCTCTGACTGATTATATATGCCTGATATCCTTACAAACAAGCCGATGTCGCTGAGCGTACTCTTGGCGCGCTCGACGATCATTCCCTTAAGGTCCGGCATTGTGACGCTGCCTTCCGGCGGAGTCGTTCCCATGTGCATCACCACTTTCGCGCTGTTGGCGACGACCGAGCCTGCCGACGGCATCTGATTCGTTACTGTATCTCCCGCTCCGTCCGTGCGGCTGCCAAGACCGGCTTTTTTAAGCAGTTCTTCAGCCGCGGCGCGGTTCAGGCCGACAATACTCGGCACCGTGACATCGCGTGTGGCGAGCTCTTTTTCGGTATAAATCGGCTCGACATTCAGATACGGCATGGCCTCTTCCATAAGCCTGCGTATGACCGGCGCAACGGTGACGCCGCCGGTTATCGGCGGGACGGTCGGTTCGTCGAGCAGAATCAGTACCGCTATCTGCGGGTTATCTGCCGGAGCGAAAGCTATGAAAGACGATATCCTGCCCAGATTATCCTTGCTGCTGCCGATTTTCTCGGTTGTTCCGGTCTTGCCGGCGACACGGTAACCCGCCGTATAGGCGTTTTTGCCGGTGCCTGTCGTTACGACCGACTCAAGAATGGTGCGCATAAGATCCGATGTCGCCTTCGATATCACCTGCCTCACCTCGGTGCGGCCGATGCTTTTGATGATGTTGCCGTCGGAATCTATTATTTCTTTGACGAGATGAGGCCTTAAAAGGGTTCCGCCGTTGGCCACGGCGGAGACCGCCGTTATCAGCTCGATTGATGTAATCGGGAAGTTCTGCCCAAAACTGCCGACCGCGAGGTTTATATCTTTTTTGCCGTCAAGGAACCAGTTACCCGACGCCTCTCCAGGCAAATCTATGCCTGTTTTTCTGTTCAGCCCGAACGCGTCGTGGTACTTGACCATGTTATCCCACCCTATGGCGAGACCAATCTCGATAAACGCCGGGTTGCATGAGTTTTGGATAGCCTGAGTGAACGTCTCGCTGCCGTGCGGATTATGTGAGCGCCAGCAGCTTATCGGCTTGCCCCAGCCCTTAATTGTCTTGCTGCCGGAACAATAGAATGTAGACGACAGCGAAACCGCTTTTTCTTCCAGGCCTACCGACGCAGTGATTATCTTAAATGTCGAGCCAGGGTAATATGTGTCCGATACCGCCTTGTTCCTCCACTGGGCGTTGCGCGCGTCGGAGAGGGCTTTTTTGCGCGCGTCCGCGTCCTGTATGGCGTTGATGCGCTCCATTTCGGCTTTGTCCGTCAGCACAAACGGCTCATTCGGGTCAAAATCCGGAGAAATGGCCATGGCCAGTATGCCGCCTGTATTTACGTCCATGATGATTCCGACAGCTTTTTGCTGCACTTTGTTGTCGTTTACAGCAATTTCCAGATTCTTTTCAAGGTAGTGCTGCAGAACCTCGTCTATTGTCAGCACAAGGCTGTAACCGTCGATGGCGTCGTTGTACATTTCGTATTGGAACGGCATTTTGTCTCCGCGCGCGTTTGTGGCGGTGACAATCCTGCCCGGTATGCCGGTGAGCTCGGCTTCGTACTGGCTTTCCAGCCCGGCAAGGCCCTGCTCATCACTGCCGACAAAGCCTAGAACATGCGCCAGAAAGTTTCCGTATGGGTAATACCGCGTCGAGTCGGCGACCATATATATCGAATCGAGCTTATACTCTTTGACAAAGGCGCGGATTTTATCGGCGACGGCCTTTTCGACGCCGCGCTTGACGACGGTGTAGCTCGCCTTCTCCTCGACTTTTTTAAGCACGGTATCATAGTCCATGTCGAGTATTTCGCTGAGCGTTTTGGCGATGAGCAGCCCCTGCTCATCCGTCTTTATTTTGACAGCCTCAAGCGTGACCATCTCTGTGGTGGCCGATATGGCCAGAGGCTTCATATTCGTATCGAAAATGGTTCCCCTGACCGGATATAGTATTTTATCACGCGTCTGCTGCTCGACAGCCTTTTGCTGATACGTCTCGTAGTCGTTTACCTGCAGCTTGAACAGACGGACAATTATGACGCAAAATATCACGACCCCGAGCATGACAGCCACCAGCATCAGGCGTCTTACCATCGAGGTGTCGGCTTTTCTCTGCATGAACGGCCTCCTCTGTAATGTATACTTCCGCGCGGATACACGCCGCATATTACGGAAACGGAGCAAGGAACGGCCGACATTCCTCGCTCCCTATACTATATTCGCCTGGTCAGTTGAGATATTCCAGCACGACGCTGAAGCTCTTAGCCAATCCGGCAAAGAATGATGAGCCGCTTTCGCTGATTTCGCTGACTGTCATCTTTTCGGGGCTGGACAATTCGAGATATTCTATCGCGGATTTGTCCATCTTGACCATGCCGAGCACATTTTTCGCGTAATCCTCAACGTCGGCAAGGTTGTACAGCTGCTCTTTCTTGGCGTTAAGCGCATTCTCGGCGCCTTGAAGCGACGTGATTTGCTTTTGCATCCTGTCGTTATGTGTCGTCAACTCGGTTACGGTGGTATAGCTGTATAAAATAAGCACCAGCAGTGCGAACACGTACACGCATATTACGCCGTATTTGATGTATGGTATCCTCGCCCGGGTCTGCCTCTTTGCCGGGCTTGCCTCATCATCCAGAACCTTAAGCGGCGAAGATTTAGTTTTATCCTTTGCCGCGGCAAATCTGTCGAAGTCAATGGCCGTACTCTGTGTGCCGGCATACGACGCCATTTCAGCATCCCCTTTCTGTTTCGGTTTCCCTCGGAGAGCGGTTATAGCTTCTCCCCTATCCGCAGCTTCGCCGAACGCGAGCGCGGGTTTATCTTAAGTTCGCTCTCCCCCGCCGTTATCACACCTTTGGAAATCAGCTTGAGCTGCGGTGTTTTGCCGCAGACGCAGACCGGAAACTCCTTCGGGCACGTACACCCCTTGGCGCGGCGAGCGAATATGTTTTTTACAATTCTGTCTTCCAGTGAATGAAAGCTGATGACGGCAATTCTGCCGCCGGCGCGGAGGCAGTCGATGCTGTCATCCACCGCCTTTTGCACGGCAGTCAGCTCTCCGTTGACCTCTATGCGAATAGCCTGAAATGTGCGCTTGGCCGGGTGCTGCTTTTCGCGCAGGGCCGAAGCCGGCATGGCGCTTTTTATCACCTCGACAAGCTCGGACGTCGTTCGTATCGGAGCGGCCGCCCTGCGTCTCTCGATAGCTGAGGCTATGGACGACGCCCAGCGCTCCTCGCCGTACCCCGAGATTATTCCGCGAAGCTGGTCACGGCTGTAGCTGTTGACTACATCATAGGCTGTCAGCGCCTGGTCGGCATCCATGCGCATGTCTATGAACGCATCATCCGCCATGTACGAAAACCCGCGCGCCGACGTATCGAGCTGAAATGAGGATACGCCCAAATCGAACAGCACGCCGTCGACATGAGGTATGTCCAGTTCTTCGAGACGCAGCTTTATGTCTTCGAAGTTTGATTTGACAAATGTAACTTTGCCGAGACAGGCGTTAAGCCGCTGTTTTGCCGCCGCAAGGGCATCGTTATCGCGGTCGAAGCATATCAACCGGCCGGACGTGAGCTTTTCGGCAATCAGCAGCGAGTGCCCCGCGCCGCCCGTCGTCGCGTCTGCATATATGCCGTCCGGCTTGATGTTCAGCGCATCGACACACTCATCCGGCATGACCGGCAAATGATTGAAATCCATATTACAGACCGAGGTCGGACATGTCGTCCGCGACATCGTCGTTGCTCATTGTCCCGTTGTAGCTGTTCCACTCGTCGGTATCCCACATCTCTAGCCTGTTGGCAACGACAACGAGCGTGACGTCTTTTGTGATATTGGCATGATTGCGCAGCACAGGCGGAATCAGAACCCTGCCCTGCTGGTCCGGCGCGCAGTCAAAGTTGGCGGCGAAATAACGCTGCAGCCTCCGGCCGCGCGAGACGGGAATGGCTTTGATTTTGCTCTCAAACTCTTCCCACTCGTCCGTTTTGAATACCCATATGCACTTGTCGAGACCGCGGGAGATTACGAAGGTCTCGCCCAATTCTTCCCTGAGTTTAACCGGGAAGGTCAGGCGCCCCTTGCTGTCAACAGTGTGTTGGTACTCGCCTCTCATAGCTGCATCTCCGCGTGTTTAAACAGGCGGAGCCTCCTCTGTTTTGGCCGTTGTGCCGGGTTGGCAGGGATTTAATGGCAGGAAGAGTTTATCATCACCACAAATCACCTATATTAATCACTTAAAACCACTTTTCACCACTTTGTTATTTCATTATACTCATGCGGCATAGAAAATGCAATACTAATCTTGTATTTTTTTAATCATTTCTAGGACGATTTTTAACAAAAAGCTGTATTTTTCGCAACACAAAACACCTGTTCGATAATATTGCTGTCAATGGCGGGCAAAATAGTGTTTGCCATGTTTGCGACAGCATGTGTGAACGTATAACAACAACATCAGATGTAAGCGGAAAGGACAGATAATTATGACAGACCTGAAATGCAGCGTGACCTCGTGCGCCAGCAACACCAACAGCCTGTGCAGGCTCAACAGCATCAATGTAGAGGGCGAATCGGCCGAACGCAAGGATGAGACATGTTGCAGCAGCTTCTCACCCGAGAGCAGCTCGATGACAAACTCGATTTCTTTCGGCAACGCGAGGCCCGAAACCGAAATCAGATGCAGCGCTTATGAATGCCAGTACAACAGCGATACAAAGTGCAGCGCCTCGTATATATCGGTTCAGGGCGATCATGCCTCCGACAGTGAAGAAACGCGCTGCGAAACATTCAAAAAAAGATAACACTCGGCGATATCACGCATTTTTCAGAGAACCGCGGTTTTTTGAAGGCACACAAAAACACCCCCGACCGCTAAAACCCGGTCGGGGGTGTATGTTTTCTGCTGATGTCGGGAGAAAATCGTTACTTCATGCGGCGAAGCCTGCGCGAAATGCTTGTTTTTATCTTTTCGGCGACACCGGGCGGCGACTTTGCATACTTATCCGCCAGCTCCGCAACACTGCCCGTCGCCATTTTTGCAAAAAAATCGGCGCGGCTGGCGTTCATTGGCATGGAGCCAAACGCGCTTGGGTTGACTTTTTCGATGCCCTTTGGCTCGACCTTACGCAGACGCAGCGCACCGGCTACGGCATCAAGCGAGCGTTGACCGCGCTGCGTGCGAACCATGATGAGCGAGACGCCGTTTGCTCCGTCGAAACCCGGCGCAAACCGCTTGACGCCCCAGAAGTCGCCGATTGTTATATCCGCGCGTGAGGCACATTTGGCAGCGCAGTCATAACACGACGGGCGCATCGAGATATTTTGCAGGTACAGGCGCATATACGGGTCGTCAGACAGAGGTGAAATATATTTATTCCCGTTTTCAAACTCGATTGTGATGCTGTGGCTGCGGCGCCCGAGCCCTTTATCGCGGAATACGACGCGGCACGCTTTGGAATTGTGCATGCGCTCAAGCTCTCCGAGGTATTTATCAAACAAAGCCTGCGGCGGCACACCGTGGCATATCACCTCGACAAGCAGCAGCTTGTCGCTTTGCGGCGCACGCGCCGCAACGGCATTCACCTGGCAGCCGGTTCCGCTGAACAGCACAAGCGCGCCGCCGCGCGCCGCACTGGCCGCTTGCTCTATCGCCGTTTTTGCATCGCTCTGTATGTATTTTGAGCCGAACATTTGCGTCAAATCCGCTTCGCGCTCGGCACGGGTGTGTACAAGCTTGAAACCGTCGTCAAACGCCGCGCCGAACACGATGCCGCCCCTAGCGAGCGTTTTGCGCGCGAGAACCCCAAATATGCCGCCGGAAAACGAACGCATCAGCAATTCTCTGTCGAGAGAGGCCGCCGCGTAAGTATTTTGCGGGGCGGCGCTCTCCTCGGCATTTATCACAGGGCATGCCGCAGTGCAGCGGCCGCAATCCATGCAGTCGTTTGAAATATCGGGATACACAAACCCTTCGGTGTCAAGTGACATCGAGATACAGGCGTGCGGACAGGCAATCACGCATGCCGCACAGCCAGAACACACCGCTTTGGACGCGAGTTTATCCATTCAGCCGCTCCTTTATAATGTTGGCGGCTGTCGCCGCCTGCGCTTTGTAACCCGGCATGATGGCCTGAAGCCGGGCGCGAATACTTATTTCATCTCTCATAATCACATCGCGAAAGGCTGAGAGAAGCTCATCCTCATCGCTGAGACTCTGCACGCCGATGACATAGCCCTGTTCCTGGCCGAACAGGTCCCGTGCGATGCCGCGGGCCTTGACCGAATAGCCGAGTGTCAGCGTCGGCACGCAGGAGGAATATGCGGCAATCGTTGCGTGTGTTCTTGCGCCGACAAAAAACCGCAGACGCGATATGATGCACTTAAGATCCGACGCTTTGGCGTCGGCAATCGTAAACACGCGCTCACCGCCGCCAATTACCTCCCGCAGCCGGGCCAGAGCATCGCGGTCGTCATTCCCGCCCCACACGACGTGCGGAATAAGCGCAATCTGCATATCTGTCTCGTATAGTATAAATCTGGCAAGGTTTTCGA
Source organism: Oscillospiraceae bacterium (assembly GCA_031552995.1). Taxonomy (GTDB): domain Bacteria; phylum Bacillota; class Clostridia; order Oscillospirales; family Butyricicoccaceae; genus JAVBMB01. Next base: position 7,072 of record JAVBMB010000075.1, on the reverse strand, counting down.
AGTTTTTGACAGTCATGCCCGGTATGCTCTCATTTTTCATCACAAGCGGGCTCAGGTTAAGCCCGACGGCGTTCTCCGGCGTAAAGCCAACCGGCAGTTTCGCCTCGCCCGCGGCGAGCAGGAACGCCGAATCGGGGATAAGCTCGATATTGCGCAGGCCGTAATCCCGCATTGCGGCGAAGCTGATGCTCTCGCGCACGGTAATGCAGTCGAACAGCTTGAGGTGTTCCCCAAGCCCCAGTTTAAGGTCATGCGGCTCGATTGAGCAACCGAGCAGCATATATTTTTTCCGGCAGGAGCGGATGTGCTCGTCAATCAGCCAATATCCCCTGCCCTGATTATAGCAGTAATTATCCCCTCCGATGGCCAGAACAATGTCACTGCCGTCAACAAGAGATTTGAACTCACGCGTCATGGGTATCTTAGACGCGCGCATTTTAAGAGCGCGCTTTGCGTGATATATAAAATTATACGAGGAAAAACGGCCGGGCATCTCGCTGAACCCGCGGATGTCCAGCCGGGTCTCGTCGCCGAGATACCTCATATCCTGCTCGGTCGAGTAGCTGTACAGCGTAACCTCTGCATCCGGCTGAGCAGTGCGAACGAGCGCATCGACAGTGCGGGCCAGCGCCTCACAGCCGTGATTTCCGCTGCCGCCATGCTGGCACAGTAGGACATTTTTCATCTGGTCACCTTTCGTCTGCTTTACGTTGATTAATCCTTGTATATCCGCAGCACACGGTCATTTATGCTCGTCAGCGCGTTCTGATAGCACTGACCCGTCAGCCGCTCGATTTCGAACGCCGAAATGAATGAGCCGCCGGCCGAATGCCCGACAACGGTTATCTCGTCACCCACTTTGCAGTCGATGCCGGTGACATCGACAAGGCACTGGTCCATCATACACGCAAGATAGCGCGAGCGCGTATCGTTGACAAGCACGGGACCGCCGTTTTGCACCATCGGGCGGAACAGCCCGTCGGCGTAGCCGATGCTGACCGTGCCGACCGCCGTCGGCCTGTCCGGCCTGAAGTGCTGACTGTAGCCGGCACCCTCGCCCGGAGGTACCTCGTGGATATTTGTGATGAACGCGCGCCAGCTCATCGGCTCACGCACACCGAGCGGGTTTGAGCCGTCCTCCATAACGTCGTAGCCCATGTACAGGCTGCCGGGGCGTATATGCGTGCAGAAATCAAACGCTTCTGTCAGCCAAATGGTCGCGCCGCTGTTGCAGCAGTGGACATATTCCGGGTCAATGCCGGCGCTGCGAAGCTGCGCAACGCCGCGCTTGAACAGGTCGTACTGACGCAGCGTGTACGCGCTGCCCCGTTCCGATGCCGTTGAAAAATGGGTGAACACGCCGATTATCTCCGTGTGTTTAAGCGTCTTTATGTGGGAAATCAGCTGATCGAGCTCATCGCCGATATGCACGCCGAGGCGGTTCATGCCGGTTTCCAGCTTTATATGCACGCGCGCCGTCTTGCCGCACTTCGCCGCGGCACTGTCCATAGCGGAAAGGGCCGAAGGCAAAAACGCCGTCAGCTGCAAATCGCTTTCTACGGCGATGTCAACCGCCGGTGCGGGCGCGCTGCCCATGACAAGCACCTGGCCCGCAAACCCGGCCCGGCGAAGGCGTATTCCCTCGTACACCTGCGCGACGGCAAGCGTGTCGAATCTGAACTCATCGGTCAGCAGCGCGGCGATCCGCTCGAGCCCCATCGCGTAGCAGTTCGCCTTGATGACCGGAATCATGCCGCATTTGTTACCGATATGACGAAGCGTTTTTTCTATATTCCCGCGGAGCGCGCCGAGGTCTACTTCGAGATAAGAGCTGTAAAAGCCTGTATTCATTGAACTATCCGCCTTAATAAGTATATATCCGCTTTACGCGGTTGCCGATGGCCACCATCGGATAGACAAGCGTCTGTCCGGTTATCTGCTCTATTTCGCAGAATGACAGCTCAGCCCCGCCGCGGCTGCGGCCGTATATCGTAACCTCGTCACCCACCCTGCAGTCGATGCCGGTGACATCGATAAAGCTCTGATCCATACAGGTGGCGAGATAGCGCGTGCGTGTGTCACCGACAAGAACCGGCCCGCCCGACTGTGCCATCGGACGATAAATCCCGTCGCCGTACCCGATATTGATTGTTGCGACCGTCGTCGGTTTATCGGCAAGGAAGTGGCGGTTATATCCGCAGCTTTCGCCTGGCTGTATATCGTGAATATGTGTAATGAACGCGCGGAAGCTGAGCATCTCCTCGACGCCGAGCGGGTTTGAAAAATCATCCATCGACCCATAGCCCATGACAAGGCATCCGACACGCACATGCGTGTGGTAGCCCTGTCTAAACCAGGACGTGGCGCCGGTGTTGCAGCAGTGGATATATTTCAGCGGCAGGCGACGAGGCTCCATCTGGTCGAGCGCTTTTTGAAACAGCTCATGCTGAACGAATGTAAACGGCTCGCTTTCAAGCGTGGCGGTTGAAAAATGCGTAAAGACGCCGACGACCTCGATATTGCCAAGCTCGCTGATTGTATCGAGCAGCTCGTCCAAACCATCTCCCGGCGCGATACCGATGCGGTTAAGGCCGCTCTCAATCTTTATCTGCACGCGGGCGACACGGCTTAGCCTTTTCGCCTCTGCCGAAAGGGCGACAGCCCCCTCCACCGTGAATACCGGCACCTGCAGGTCGTATTCCAGCGCGTAACGCATCTGATGCGGCAGGATGCCGCCCATGACGAGGATATCGATGCCCCAGAACCCCGCGTTGCGTATTTCAATGCCCTCCAGCGGCTGGCTGACAGCGATTACACCGACATTGAGGTTTTGCACCATCGCTCTGGCCATCTCGACCGTACCATGGCCGTATGCGTTTGCCTTCAGCACAGGTATCATGCCGACGCCCTCGCCGACTGTTTTGACTATTTTCTCGTAATTGCGCTTCATCGCCGACAGGTCGATTTCGGCATAGGAATTATACATCCCAATATCCATTTTTACCTCCGCATTGTGGTTTTATAGCTGTAAAAGCCCGCGCGTAAGGGCTAGTTTAGTATCGATAAAACGCTCTCCCCCAGCGTCTGCGGCGCACAGACGCTGTTTGCCAGGATAACGACGGCGGTGTCGCTGTCATCAATCAGGCCAATGTAGCTGCCGTAGCCGGCGCTGACGCCGCTCTGCCATATGTAATCCTTGCCTGCAAGCTGCCCGAGGCGGAAGCCGTAGCCGACCTTGATGCCGTTGCCCTCGTACTGCAACGAGGTTGCGACGTCGCACGCGGCGCGCAGATTTTCAAGCTGGGTGCGTTTACGCTCCGGCTTGCCGTCAGCGTCCAGAGGTATAGTGTATGTCTCCTCGTCGCCCGGCATACCGAGAAGCATCCACGAGAACGCCATCATGTCGTAAGCCGTGCTCTTGAACCCGGCCATGCCCTGCAGGCAGGCGTAGTTCTGCACGGCGGCCGTGTTGCCGTTTACATCGTGCGGCATTGCCCTGGCGGCATCCTGCTCCTCCGTCATGGTGACGGTTGTCTTTTCCATGCCTATACGGTACATTATGGCGTTTTTGACCAGTGTTTCATACGGCTGGCGGATAGCGGCCTCGACCGCAAAGCCGAGCAGCCCCATATCCATGCCGGCGTCGAAATAAACATCGCCCGGGCGGCTTGTATATTCCCATGTGCCGATATTGCGGCGCAGCATCAGCTCGCCGTAGTCCGAGTACGGGCTTTCACTCTTCGGCAGGTTCGACGGCTTTTGCGGCAGGCCGGAGCGGTGTGTGGCAAGCGCGCCGTATGTCAGAATGTTTTCGCCGTTCCACGCCGGGATATTGAGGTAGGGGAAGTAATTCTTGACGGTTGAGCCGTCGTTGAGGTATCCGCGGGCGACATATTCGCCGAACATTACGCCGGTGAACACCTGAGTCATTGTGCCAAGCTCAAAGCGGGTTTCCTCCGATATCGGCTTGCCGTCTTTTTTCGTCACGCCGTAGTTAAAAAACTTAACACGCCCGTCGATAAACACTCCGACAGACATGCCCATTATGCCCTCTGTTTTGACATATTCGGAGCAGAGCCTGTCTATCTGCTCTATCTTTGCGCTGTCTTTATATTTAAGAAACTCCGATGTTTTATCCAGCCTTGTACCGCATGCCGACAGCAATATCAGCATGCTTAGGGCGGCGGATACAGCCGCTGTCAGACCTCTTCTCATACATCTACCGTTTTCTCCGGCGGTGAGGATATCGCAGAAAGATTTGAATCAGCCGCGCGCCGCCGGGCTTCGCAGCTAAAAAGTCAGTATTAAACGGCGCCGCCGCGGCGGGATGGGCCGCGGCTCGGTTCGAATAATCGTAACACGCGTCGGCTAAACAGTGCGGCGGATGACGCCGACCGGATTGCGCAGCAGCCTGACGACGATAAACTGAACCGGAATCATTATACAGCACTGCAGCACCCTTGTTGGAAGCAGTATAAAGAACGGACTCCCCGTGATAAGCGTCAGCCAATATGTGTTGAGCAGCAAGCTGATGCCCAGACAGTTTATGCCGACTGCCGAGATGATTCCGGCAATGCCGCACTGCGCTTTGCGCAGTAATATGCCGAATGCTGCGCCGGTCAGCGCGGCCGACAGCGTAAAACCGGGAAAATACGGAGCTGTCGGGAACATAAGCGCGCCTGTAACATCGCTGACCGCGGCCATAGCTCCGGCCCATACAGGGCCGTACAGCATGCCGCACACGGCAATCGGCGCAAAGCCGAAGCCGATTCTTACTATCGGTGTCGTAATTGAGCAAAAGCGCGACAGCACTATTTCGATTGCGACAAGCAACGCAACCGTGACGAGCCGTTTGAGGTTTGTTTTCAATTTTCATTTCCCCTTTTGTGTACGCCCGCGACAGTGCCCCGGGTCGGCGCGTTTTGACGGCCGCCGCGGGCAGGATTCGATGACGGGAGCCGACGCCCCGACGTATTTGCGCCACAAAAAAGAAAACCCGTTGTGGCAGCGGATGCGGGCAAGCACCGCGGAATCGTTCCTTCGTCCGGCGGCAACATCCCATCCGCCGGCACTTAACGCGCCTGCCCTACTCTGACCGATTTTAAGCCGCCGGAATGGATTTCCTGCGGCTTAAGCATAATCCGGTGAGAATACTCTATCACAAAATCCCCGAATGTGCAATATTCAGTTGACACCCACCCTCATCCGGCGTCAGTATTCAAGCCCGACGGCGTATTTAAGCGCCGCCACCGCGACGGAGCGCCCGGCGCTGCTGCCGGCGCCTCCGTTTTCGACTATAACGACGAACGCGAGAGGCGCGTCGCCGCTGCTTAGAAATCCGGCAAACCATGCGTGGGGCTTGCTGTCCCCTCCCAGCTGCGCCGTGCCGGACTTTGCGCATAAATCATAGCCCTCCAGCCCTTTTTCACCATAGTTATCGGTGACACTGAAGCGCATCATATCCTTTAAATCGTTTGCGACACCGCGCGGCATCATACTGCCCTGCGGCAGCGCCGGCCCGAACAGCTTGAGAAGGTGCGGCTGCACGGCTTTACCTCCGTTTGCGATTGACGCGACAAACCGCAAAAACGCGGCGGGGTTTGCCATATCCCTGTATTGCCCGACACCGGCCCATCCAAGCTCGGCCTCAGTCGCTCCGTCTGCGGTGAACGAGCCCTTCGCGCATGTTGTGCCGTCGACCTCGATTGACGTGTTGAACCCTGCCGATTCGGCATAGCGCTCGATGCGCGAGGCGCCTATTTCAAGCGTCAACTGCGCAAACACGCAGTTGCAGGAGTTTGACAGCGCTTTTTCAAAGCTTTGACTGCCGTGGGCTTTTGGGCATGTCACCTCGCCGCCGTCAAGCTGAAGCGCACCTGCACACTCGAATACACGCCCGCTGACTCCCGGTAGACAGTCGAGCGCGGCGGCGGCTGTGACAAGCTTGAACACCGAGCCCGGCACATATGTCGACGACAAGAACCGATTGATATACACACCGTCGTATTTGCCGGGGTTTGCGGAGATATCCGGCGGGTCGCTTGGGTCGAATGTCGGCGAGCTGACCATGCAGATAATCTCGCCGGTCTTGTAATTCATTATCGCGACGACGCCTTTGCGGCCGTCAAGCGCGTTCAGAGCCTCGCGGCACAGACCTGCGTCGACCGTCGCCGCCACATCGCGTCCGCTGCCCTTGCGAGAGTAAACGCCGGACAGCGCATTCCAGCCGATAAGGTCGCTTCGCAGCTTGAGCTGCAGCCCGGTGGCGACATTGCGTTCGCTGTCGCCGGTCAAATGCATACAGGCGCGGCGCACGCCGGCGCTTGGGTTATATTCCGCTTTGCCGTCCTTTGTGCGGAACAGCACAATACCGTCGCGGTCGAGTATCCTGCCCGATGTCTTGAGCTTCCCGGCGGTGTAAATATGGCGGTTATACGGATATGCCGCCCACGCCGAAGCGCTGCGCGCATACCGGACGAGCATGAATACCATGCCGAAAGCGAACAGGCCGCACAGCGCAAGCAGCAAAAGCGCGCGTTTGCCCATCAGCTTCATACGGTGCCCCTCCTGAATATCCCGCGGATGTCTCCGCCCGGCGGCAGCGCCCTGTGGCGCTCGTCAATCGATTTTATACAGGCGAGCAGGCCCCAGCAGGCGACCATCGACGAGCCGCCGTTGGACACAAAAGGCAGCGTGACGCCGGTGAGAGGCAAAATATCCATTGGGCCGAATACGTTGAGCGCCGTCTGGGATAGCAGCACTGCACCCGCGCCGCATGCCACAATGGCGTAAAACGACGAACGGCTGGCCTTGACGGACATAGCCGAAAATACCGCGAGTGCCAGCGGAGCGAGCGCGCAAATCAGCGCGATGATAAGCCCCCATTCTTCGGCGACAAGTCCAAAGACAAGGTCGGTGTCGGCGGCCGCGATATACCGCAGGTATCCGCCCCCCGAGCCGACGCCGAGCAAACCGCCGCTTGCCATGTATGTCATAGTGCGCGTCTGCTGAAAACCGCCGCTGTCGACAAGCTGCCAGACATTGCCCCACGACGCGAAGCGTGTTGCGATAT
>JAVBMB010000090.1:0-29373 GCA_031552995.1 Oscillospiraceae bacterium | reverse complement strand
GACCTGATATGTTTGTTTTGCACCCTGCAAGGGCAGTTTTGCCTCCACATGGGTTATGCATTCCAAACAGATTATTGGGCAACCTCAACTGCTTGCCTCTACTCTTGTTCAGTTTTTTATGTCCTGCTCCTCAGTAGGTGTTGAGTACGGCGAGGGTCCACCCGTTCCCATATCGAACACGGAAGTTAAGCTCGCATGTGCCGACGATACTTGGCTGGTGACGGCCCGGGAAAATAGGTAATGCCTACACAAGAAGAACACGGCGGCAATAGCTGCTGTGTTTTTCTTTTTATGCGCCAAGAGAGTTAGTCGTTTTGACAGCCGGCAGCTTTTTACCCGGCCGCGGAATCGCGGCGCAGCCAGCCGGCAGGCAACAAGCCGAGCAGTGGATTCAACCGGCGGGTGTATGCCGTTGCGCGGCCGTGGGTACGAAAAATTACAGTTTCAGCACCGTTTGCCCGCATAACCGGGCATCTGCGGCTTAGTAAAATGTCGGCAAAATAACATGGATGCATTAGACAACAGAAGACATATGTGTTAAAATTATATATGCGCAGACGCACGGTAGTCGATACCGCAAAGCTTTCCGCATCGGACAGTAACTCAACAAATCTTTACTATTTATAAAGAGGTAACGCGCAATGAAAGTTCTGATGATTTGCGGCAGCCCGCACAGCGACGGCTGTACGCGGTTTGCACTTAGCGCGATTGATAACGAACTGACCCGGCAGGGCATAGAGACTGCACTGATTCAACTGGGCAGCGACCCGGTGCAAGGCTGTATCGGGTGCGAAAGTTGCCGCGGCTCCGGCGGAGGCAAGTGCGTGTTTGACGACAATGTCAACCGCGCTTTAGAGCTTATGACCGGCTGTGACGCGCTGATTGTCGGCTCTCCGGTATATTTCGCCTCTCCAAACGGCGCGCTTCTTTCCTTCCTCGACAGGATGTTTTATGCAGGGGCGCGCAGCTTTTCGCATAAGCTTGGCGCGTGCATTGTCTCGGCCCGGCGAGGCGGAACGACAGCCGCGCTTGACGCGCTTAATAAATATTTCCTCTACGCCCAGATGCCGATTGTCTCGTCGCAGTACTGGAATATGGTTCACGGCAACACGCCGCAGGAAGTTGCGTGCGACCTTGAGGGGCTTCAGATAATGCGTACGCTTGGCCGCAATATGGCTTGGCTGCTCAAGTCGGTCGAGGCGGGGCGCCGGGCTGGCGTCGAGTTGCCCGAGCGCGAAAAGCGCGTTGCCACGAACTTCATCAGACTGTAATGGAAAAGGATAAATCTATCCGCTCTCTCGCGCCGGAGGAACTGACCGGGGCGCTGAATATGGTGTGGGATACGTTCACCGAGCAAATCGCGCCGCAGTGCACAGACGAGGGCATCGAAGAGTTTTGGAGCATGATAGACAATGAGTACTATCTGCACAGGATGGGCGACGGCTCGATAAGAATGTGGGGCGCGTTCGACGGCGAGCGGGTCGTCGGGCTGTGCGCTGTCAGGGATTTTTCACATATCATGCTGCTGTTTATCGAGCCGGAGTATCAGATGCAGGGTGCCGGCGCGAATCTGCTTAAAAAGGCAATAATCGACTGCAAAAGCATCGACCCGATGCTTTTGGGCCTGACGGTAGACACCTTTCCCGACTCGTGCTGTTTTTTCGAGGCCCTCGGGTTTGAGCGCAGAGGAGACGAGCGTATGCTGAGTGGGATGCCGATTGTACCGATGGAGCTTCGCGGACGAGGGACATAAATCTTAAGCTAAATATAAGAAACATTTATAAGCTGGAAAGATATATGCTATTGGCATCGCGTGGCAATTGTGATAAACTATCTCTTGTTATCACAAATACTTTGTCCGGCGTGGGGTGGCCATGAGCTAAGGTTCATCGCCGCGCCCGGCTTATATGATGTATAATTGACTGCGGGCCGGATGTACCGGGCGCAATGTATAGGTAGGGGGGCTTTGTTTGAGCTCAGAAAGGAATGGCGGCGGAATACCTTGGGGCGCTATAGTTGTAGCGTTCATTTTTGCGTGGCCTATCGGGCTTGGGCTGCTGATATTCAAGCTGCTGAGCAGCGGAGGGGCGAAGGCATCGTCGCAGCGCAACGGTAACAGAACATATAGCCGGCCGAGCGGTACGGCATCGCAGTACACGCAGCGGGGTGATTGGCGCGCAAACGCGCAAGACGCCGAAGTGAGCGGGGCTGCGGATGGCACGGGCGCAAGAAAAGTCCGGCAGGAGGGAAATGTGGAAAGGAATGTACAGTCCGGTGCCTCGGCAGGGCGCACATATTCCCCCGGAATGCAGCAGGGGCCGGAGCCGGAGCCGAAAACCGCTCCAAAGGCCGCGCCCGCAAAGCAACCTCGAGCCAGCAACTATAACTACGCCGGCGCAACGCAGCGCAAGCAGACGACGGCGGCGGCAGCCCGCGCCGCAAGCGGCCTGTCGCGCAGGCTGTACGACAAGCTGTACCACAACGCGGGCAAGGGGCTCGCCATTGCCGGATGGATAACCGTCGGCGCGGGCGCGTTTTCCGCGGCAATGACATTTCTCGGTGTTATGATGGATATCGGAATGATGACGGCGGTGCTCTACTCGTCCGTTGTCGCGGCTTCGGTATGCATCCCCGGGTTTGCGTTGGCGCTACCGGGCATTTCTCTAAGCGCGCGCGCCAACAGATGCCAGACATATTACAACATGATAACGAGCCGCCGCATCGCCGATATTGTGCAGATGGCTGCCGCCGTGCCGACATCATATTCGACGGCGTGCAAAGACCTTCGATGGATGATTCGTGAGGGGTTTTTCCCCGGCGCCTATATCGACGCGTCGCGCAGATGTATCGTATTCCACGACACCGAGCCGGAGGAAAAGCCGCAGCAACAGGTAAAAAAAGCGGAACCGGGGGCGAAGGGCGGGTTTGCCGAGGTGGCTCAGATACGCGCGCTTAACGACAGCATTGCGGATGAGTTTGTCTCCGAGCGCATGGAGCGTATTGAGGAGCTGACGCAGAAAATACTGACATATGTCAGCGACCACCCGGAAAAAGAGGACAGAATACGCCAGTTCAGGAACCACTATCTGCCCAAGACGATGAAAATACTCGAATCATACGCGAGGTTCGAGCGGCAGGGTGTGGAGGGCGATAACATACGCTCGGCGATGAAAGACGTCGAGGAGATAATGGATACGCTTGTCAACGGGTTTGAAAAGCAACTCGACATGCTGTTTGATGACGAGGCGATGAATGTGGCGGCTGACGTAAATGTGCTTGACAGCATGATGGGCCTGCAGGGGCTGAAGAGCGACGACCCGTTCAGGATTGAGCCTCTCAGCTATGGTGAGGAAAAATAAGGAAATATCAGCAGTCAGGCGGATTTATACGCCCTCTCAGGGGGTCAAAAAAAGGTTCAAGCTTTTTAGCATGAAAAATAACGTGATTAAAAAGTTCTTGAAACCCCCGCTTATAATCAAAAACTCCGGGATATCATTTCCCGAGAATTTTTATCAAAATTGAAAATTGCCGAAAAACCTCAGCGGAGTGGGTTTTTCGACAGACTCGGAGGGCGGATTTATATCCGCCCTCTTTTAGTCCGCGTCACGCTTCCGGCATTGCCGCGGCTTTACTGACGGAAAAAGCGAAGGCCGGGATTAATCCCGGCCTTCGTGCGTTTACGCCCGCTATTTGAAGTATTGGACACCGCCCTCGAACAGAGGAAGGTATTTGTTGCCCGGGATGTTGACCGCCACATTCCCGCCGACGCGCTCGCAGTGGCCCATTTTTCCCAGTATACGGCCGTCGGGGCTGCACAGCGATTCGATTGCCCATACGCTGCCGTTAATGTTGCAGTCGATGGCGTTTGAAACCGTGCCTGCGGCGTCGCAGTATTGCAGCGCAATCTGGCCGTTTTGTTCAAGCCTGGCCAGCGTCTCGGCGTCGGCGACGAAGCGCCCCTCGCCGTGTGAAAATACAGTGTTGTACACATCGCCGACCGCTGTCTTGGCGAGCCAGGGTGATTTGGCGGACGCGACACGCGTGTGCGCGTAGATGCTTTGGTGTCTGCCGATGCGGTTAAATGTCAGCGTCGGGCATGCGGCGTCAAGCTTTTGAATGTGCCCGAACGGCAGCAGCCCCAGCTTGACAAGCGCCTGGAAGCCGTTGCATATGCCCAGCGCAAGGCCGTCATTTTGATACAGCAGCTCGTGAACGGCATCGGTCAGGCGCGGATTGCGCAGCAGCGCCTGAATAAACTTGCCGCTTCCGTCCGGCTCGTCCCCGCCGGAAAATCCGCCTGGGATTATCAGCATCTGCGCCTTGCGCAGCTCGGCTTCAAGCTGAAGCACAGACTGCTTGAGAAGCTCAGGCGTAAGGTTGCGTACCAGCACGATGCGCCCCTCGCCGCCGGCGAGGTCGATGGCGCGCTTTGTATCGTATTCACAGTTTGTTCCCGGGAACACCGGGATAATGGCGACCGGGCGGGGCGTGGCGGCTGACGCGCGCTTCAGCGGCGCGCCGGCATATGATATTCGCGGCGGCGCGGTGTTTTCGGTCTCGGCTGTCGTCGGATAAATCTCCTCAAGCGGCTCGGTGAGCATAGCCTTGATGTCGCTAAGCGCGAAAACCGTTTTGCCGAGCGACAGCTTTGCCTCGCTTGTCGTGCGGCCGATTTTTATGCCGAAGCCAGGCTGTTGACCCGGCGAAAGCTGCGCCACGATACCGCCGTGGTCAAGCTTGAACATCGCTTCAAACGGGAAAGCGCCGTTCAGCTCAAAGCCGATGTCGTTGCCGATTGCCATTTTGGCAACCGCCTCGATAAGGCCGCCGGACGAGACCGCCCACGCGGCGCGAACCTTGTCCTGCCCGCACAGCGCCAGAAAATCGCCGTACATCCTGCGGATTGCCGCAAAATCGGGCATGCGTGCCGTCCACGCCGGGAAGTACCACACGTCGCACCCGGCGTCCTTGAACTCGGGCGACAGCACCTTCGCCGCATCCTGTACGGCTATAGCGAACGAGACGAGCGTCGGGGGGACATCGATATCGTTAAATGTGCCGCTCATCGAATCCTTGCCGCCGACGGCGCCGACGCCCATACCAATCTGGGCGGAAAAAGCACCCAGCAGGGCGGCGAACGGCTTTCCGATGCGTTTTGCGTCGTGACCGGGTTTCTCAAAGAACTCCTGGAACGAAAAATATGCCTTTGTCGTATCGCATCCGGCGGCTGCAAGCTTGGCCAGAGAGGACAGACAGGCCGCCTGCGCGCCGAGGTAGGGGTTGTTCGATGAAAAGAACGGGTCAAAGCCGTATGTCATCACCGAGGCGGTCGTCGTTTCGCCGTCGAGAACCGGCAGCTTTGCCGCCATGACCTGAATCGGCGTAAGCTGGTTTTTGCCGCCGAACGGCATCAGCACGGTAGAGCGGCCTATCGAGCCGTCAAACCTTGTGCCAAGGCCCTTTTGCAGCGCCACGTTCAAGTCGCCGAGCACGGCTTTTACACGCTGCTCGGGGCCGGAAGCGTCCGTGGCGATATCGCTGCACGCGTCGGGATGCACCGGCACCATAACGGCCGTGCGTTTTTTGGCGCCGTTGCTGTTTAAAAACTCGCGCGAGATATCGCATATGACCTTGCCGCGCCAGTGCATCACCATTCGCGGGCTCTCGGTGACGGTGGCTATTGGCGTCGCCGCCAGGTTTTCATCCATAGCAAGCGCGGCAAAGCGGTCGACGTCGGCGGCGTTAAGCACTATAGCCATGCGCTCCTGAGATTCGGAAATAGCGAGCTCTGTGCCGCTGAGCCCCTCGTACTTCTTCGGTATGCTGTCAAGCCGGATGTCCAGCCCGTCGGCAAGCTCGCCGACGGCCACCGATACCCCGCCGGCGCCGAAGTCGTTGCAGCGCTTTATCAGGCGCGTCGCTTCGGGGTTGCGGAACAGCCGCTGCATCTTACGCTCTTCGGGCGCGTTGCCCTTTTGAACCTCGGCACCGCACGCGGTGAGGCTTTCCGAGCTGTGGCTCTTGCTGGAGCCGGTGGCCCCGCCGCAGCCGTCACGTCCTGTAGCGCCGCCAAGCAGCACTATTACATCGCCGTGAGCCGGCTTTACGCGGCGCACATAGCTCTCGGGCGCGGCGGCGACTATAGCGCCGGCCTCCATGCGCTTTGCGGCGTATCCCGGGTGATACAACTCGCTGACAAGCCCGGTTGTCAGGCCGATTTGGTTGCCGTAAGAGCTGTATCCGGCCGCCGCCTTGCGGCAAATCGTCCTTTGCGGAAGCTTGTTGGGCAGTGTTTTCTCTATCGGTGTGCGCGGGTCGGCCGCGCCGGAAACTCTCATAGCCTGATAGACATACGCCCTGCCGGACAGAGGATCGCGTATCGCGCCGCCGAGGCATGTGGCGGCGCCTCCGAAGGGCTCAATCTCAGTCGGATGGTTGTGTGTTTCGTTCTTGAACATCAGCAGCCACGGCTCCGGCGAGCCGTTGACATCTGCCGTGATGCGCACAGAGCATGCGTTGACCTCCTCGCTCTCGTCGAGGTTTTGCAGTATGCCGCGCTTTTTCAGTATCTTCGCGGCACAGGTGGCGACATCCATCAGCGTAACGGGGCGGGATGCCGCCTTGTCGCCGTACAGCTCGCGTCTGGCGGAGAGGTATTCGTCAAACGACGCCTGCGCCGGCTGATATTCTATACCCTGCGGCACAAGCTCGGTTAAAAATGTCGTGTGGCGGCAGTGGTCGGACCAATATGTGTCGATGACACGCAGCTCGGTCTCTGTCGGGTCACGCCCTTCGCGCTCGAAATACGCGCGCAGGCACTCGAGGTCGTCATCATCCATCGCAAGGTTGTAAACCTGCTTCCAGTGCTTAAGCTTCTCTCCCGAGATAAACCCGCTCAGCACAGGCACATCAGGCGCCTGAGGAAAGTTGTCAATCAGCGTTAACGGCTTGTCCCATGCCGCCTCGCGGCACTCGACCGGGTTGATAAGCGCGTCCTTGATTTTCGCAATGTCTCCGGCGCTCAGCTCGCCGTCAAGAAGATATACCGTCGCGGCGCGCACTGTCGGGCGCAGTTCCTGCGTAATCATTGCGATGCTCTGCTCGCACGAGTCGGCGCGGATATCGAACTGCCCGGGCAGCGATTCGACGCACAGCGCCGTCCACCCGTCCGGAACCGGCAATATCTCGTCGTACACAATGTCGCACGCAGGCTCGGAAAATACGCCTTCGCGGGCGAGCGCGTATGTGCTGTCATCAAACCCCTCGGCGTCATAACGGCAGAGTATGCGAACGCCGCGCAGCGTTTTTATGCCCTGCTCGGCGCGAAGCTGCGCCAGCAACTGGAGAGAGGCGACGGCAAACTGCGGCATTTTTTCTGTAAAACAGCGGTATACATTCGGCATAATATCAATCCTTTGCTGTCATTAGCGGCGTTACCCGCATATTTTTTTAATATTGTGAAGAGGCAAATCAGCCGAGGCACATTTCATCTTTCCGGGCGATGTCACTGCGGTAAAACGCCCCGTCAAAGCTGATGCCGGCCGTGTCGGCATATGCCTGCGCCACAGCCTGGCGCAGCGTCGGCGCAACGGCCGAGACGCCGAGAACCCGCCCGCCGGATGTGACGACATCGCTGCCGCGCAGCGCGGTGCCGGCGTGGAATACGATTGACGACCGCGCGGCGTCCAGCCCGGAAATTACCTTGCCCTTTTCGTAGCTGCCCGGGTAGCCGCCGCTCGCCATGACGACGCAGCAGCAGGCGGCGTTTTTCCACCGCACAGGAGTTTCGCAAAGCGTACCGTTGCGGCAGGCCATAAAAATCTCCGCCAAATCGCTTTCAAGCAGCGGCAGCACGGCCTGCGCCTCGGGGTCGCCGAAGCGTGAGTTGTACTCAATCACCATCGGGCCGCGAGGCGTCAGCATAAGGCTGATATACAGCACACCGCGAAACGGCGTGCCGTCGGCCTCCAGCCCGCGCAGCGTGGGCAGGAAAATCTCGTTCATGCAGCGCTCGCGCACGGCATCCGTATATACCGAAACCGGAGTAAACGCGCCCATGCCGCCGGTGTTCGGGCCGTTGTCGCCGTCAAACGCTCGCTTGTGGTCCTGACTGGCCGGCATAAGGCTTACTGTCTTTCCGTCGGAAAAGCACAGCTGCGTCACCTCGGGGCCGGTCAAAAAGTCCTCGAACAGCAGTGTTTGCCCGGAGGCGGCAGCGCCGAGCGTCTCCGCGGCGTCAAGCGCCTGCTGCCTTGTGTGACAGATGATTACGCCCTTGCCAAGGGCGAGGCCGTCGGCCTTGATGACGACAGGCAAGCCGCAGGCTTCTGCCTGCGCGGCGGCGGCGGCCTTGCCATGAGTAACGGTGTATTCCGCCGTCGGCACGCCGTGGCGGCGCATAAAATCCTTGGAATACTCCTTAGACCACTCTATCTTTGCCGCCGCCTTGGTCGGGCCGAACGCCGCAAATCCGTTTGCCTCCAGAATATCCACCATGCCCAGCGAAAGCGGGTCATCGGGCACGACCGCAATAAGGTCGGGCGACATCTTACGGCAAAACTCCAGCACGCCGTCAAGGTCGGTGGCGGCAACGGGGATATTCTCCCCCAATTGCGCCGTTCCGGCGTTTCCGGGGGCGAAATATAGCTTGCTGACGCGCTCGCTTTTGGCAAGCGCCCAGCCGACGGCGTGTTCTCTGCCGCCGCCGCCGATAACAAGAACAGTCATAATAAAATCCACTCCTTTTGCCGTGCTTAAGGCACAAATTATCCATGAACAGGAATGGATTTTTTGCGCATAAGCGGCGGTTTCGCGCAAGCGGGAGCCGCTTGCGCTTTTAATTATTTAATTATAGCGTGATTTTTCACGCTATAACCTCCCGCCGCGCGGCGCTTCAGTGCTGAAAGTGCCGCACGCCGGTGAACACCATGGCGATGCCGTGCGCGTTGCACGCGTCAATCGATTCCTGGTCGTTCCTGCTGCCGCCCGGTTGAATTATAGCGGTGACGCCGGCCTTGGCCGCAGCCTCCACACAGTCGCCAAACGGAAAAAATGCGTCCGATGCCATGACGCTGCCGCTAAGCTTGTCCTTAAGGCCGGTCCGCAAAGCAATCTCAAGCGCGCCGATGCGGTTTGTCTGCCCCGGGCCGATGCCGACGGTCTGCTCGGCCGTCGTCAGCACAATCGCGTTCGAGCGGGTATGCTTGCACACCCGCCATCCGAAGGCCATCGCGTCAAGCTCGTCCTCGGTGGGGAAGCGGCTTGTCACAACAGTCAGCTCAAGCTCGGGCGGAACGTCGGGGGATTGAACAAGCAGCCCGCCGGACACCTTTTTAAAGTCGGGAACCTGCGGTTTTCCGCCCAGCATGTTCGGC
Source organism: Oscillospiraceae bacterium (assembly GCA_031552995.1). GTDB lineage: Bacteria > Bacillota > Clostridia > Oscillospirales > Butyricicoccaceae > JAVBMB01. The sequence continues at coordinate 19,999 of JAVBMB010000090.1, read as the reverse complement.
AGCTCCAGCAGGCGGATGTTCTTTTTCTTGCCCAGTATCTCAAGCGCGCCGCTTGTGTAGCCCGGCGCGAGAATTACTTCAAGGAATGTCTTGCCAAGCTCTTCGGCGCACGCCGTATCTATTTCGCGGTTTATAGCGACAATACCGCCAAATATCGACACTGGGTCGGCGTCAAACGCCCGGATGTATGCCTGCAACGCGGTGTCGCCGACGCCGACGCCGCACGGGTTGGCATGCTTTATGGCAACGGCGCATGTCGTGTCGTCAAACTCCCTGAGCAGGTTAAGCGCCGCGGAGGTGTCGTTGATATTGTTGAATGACAGCTCCTTGCCGTGAAGCTGGCGGGCGTCAGCCAGCGTAAAGCCACCCGACTGCACCTCACGGTAAAACGCCGCCGTCTGATGGGGGTTTTCGCCGTAGCGCAAATCCTGCACCTTCTCAAATGTCATGCTGTATGTCGAGGGGTATTCCACATTGGCGCGCTGCCCAAGCCAGCGGGCAATCATGCTGTCGTACCCCGCAGTGTGCTCAAACACCTTCTGGCACCAGATAAACTTCTGCTCAAGCGAAACGCCGCCGGATTTTAAGGCGAACAGAAGCTGATTGTAGTCGTTCGGGTCGGTCAGCACGCATACATCCTGCCAGTTTTTCGCGGCGGCGCGCAGCATGGTCGGCCCGCCGATGTCGATGTTCTCTACAGCCATCTCAAGCGTCACATCAGGGCGCATAATCGTCTCTCTAAACGGGTACAGGTTGATAACCACAATGTCAATCGGGTCGATGCCGAGGTTTTCGAGCTGGGCCATGTGCCCGTCATTGTCCCGCATGGCAAGAATGCCCGCGTGGATGACCGGATGCAGCGTCTTAACCCGCCCGTCCAGGCATTCGGGGAAGCCTGTGACCTTCGACACCTCGGTGACCGGCACGCCGCCGGCCTCGAGCGCCTTTGCCGTGCCGCCGGTGGACAGTATATCATAGCCCAGGGATGCCAGCTCTCTGGCCAGCTCGACGACCCCGGCCTTGTTTGAAACGCTGATTAATGCCTGCTTTCTCATATGGTGCCCTCCTTGCATTCTTCTATTATAACCCGGCCGCCGCGCACGGTCAGCCTGCCTGCGCAAAACAGGGCTACGGCACGCGGCAGCAGCAGGCGTTCACACTGCTCCATAATTTTCAGCTGAAGGCTTTCCGGCGTCTCGTCATCTTCTACACGCACGGCTTTCTGCATGATAATCGGCCCGCCGTCGGCGACCTCGTCAACAAAATGCACTGTCGCGCCGCTTATTTTGACACCGCGCTCAAGCGCGGCCTCATGCACCCTTATGCCGTACATGCCCTTGCCGCAAAAGCTGGGTATCAGCGCCGGGTGGATGTTAATCTGCCACGGGAATGTGCGGCAGAACTGTGCGTCCATGACGGACAAAAACCCGGCGTGGACGATAAGCCCCGGCTGATACGGCGCGATGACAGCCTCCGCCGCGCGGGAAAAATCCCCGATATCCGCATACGACTTGCGCCTGACGGTGTGCGCCGGTATGCCGGCGTCCCTTGCGCGCCGCAGCGCGTAGACATCCTCCTTCGACGAGACAACGGCGCAAATCCTGCCGCCGCCAAGCTCATCCTTCGCCTGCGCGTCAATCAGCGCCTGAAGATTCGTCCCGCCGCCGGAGACAAGCACGACGATATTCAGCATATCTCGATTCCGCGCTCGCCGGCGACGCACTCGCCGATAACCGCGGCGCGCTCTCCGGCGCTTTCAAGCGCGGCGAGGGCCTTGGCGGCGTCCTGCGGCGCCACCGCGACGAACATGCCGGCGCCCATGTTGAACGTGTTGTACATATCGCGCTGCGGTATATCGCCGCGCTTCATGATGAGGTTAAATATCGCGGGCACCGGCAGCGCGTCTTTGCGCAGCACGGCGCGTATGCCGCCGGGCAGCATCCGCGGGATATTTTCGTACCAGCCGCCGCCTGTAATGTTGCTTATGCCGTGTATATCGACGGCGTTTTGCAGCGCCGATATCGCCCTGACATAAATCTTAGTCGGCGTCAGCAGCTCGGCTCCGACTGTGCGGCAGCAGGAAAATGCCTCGCTAAGGCTTTCCTTATCGTCGCCAAGCACCTTGCGCGCCAGCGAAAAGCCGTTGCTGTGCATCCCGCTGGACGCCAGCGCAATAACGGTGTCGCCGGCGCGAATCTTGCCGCTGTCTATTATTTTTGCGCGGTCGACCAGCCCGACGGCAAAGCCGGCCAAATCATACTCGCCGTCGGCATAAAAGCCCGGCATCTCGGCGGTTTCGCCGCCGACAAGCGCGCAGCCGGCCTGACGGCACCCCTCGGCGACGCCGGATACAATCTGCGCCGCCACGTTGGGGTCAAGCTTGCCGGTTGCCAGATAATCAAGGAAAAACAGCGGCTTGGCCCCGGCGCATATGATGTCGTTTACGCACATTGCGACGCTGTCGATGCCGATGGTGTCGTGCTTGTCCATAGAAAACGCGAGGCGCAGCTTTGTGCCGACGCCGTCGGCGCCGGAAATCAGCACCGGCTCGCTCATGCCGGAAAAATCCGGCGCGAACAGGCCGCCAAAGCCACCTATCGAGCCGATGACGCCCTTTGTATATGTGCTTTCGACGAGCGGCTTTATCAGGCGCACAGCTTCGTAACCCGCAGTGACGTCGACGCCTGCCTTTTTATAGCTCTCGCTGCGGCTGTCAATATTGTCCATATAATCATCCTTTCACATGTGGCGGCAAAGCGCCATGCGTTATTCCCTGCCGCTCCAGCAATACGTACAAACCTTTTCGCTGTCGATGCCTATCGCGTCCAGCGTACCCTCGATAGACTGAAACCGCAGCGACGAGAAGCCCAGCGTCCGGCAGATGTGCTCGTTCATGGCCTTTGCGCGGTCACTTTCGCTGTCGACATACTCATCAAGATGATTAAAACCGCGCTCACCCTCAAGCGCCGCAATCGTGCGTCTGGTTATTAAATCCATCTGCGAGCTTGAACGTGAGAAGTTGAGGTATTTGCATCCGAAAATTATTGGCGGGCAGGCCGAGCGGATATGCACTTCCTCGGCGCCGTTCTCGTACAGGAAATCGACTGTCTCGCGCATCTGCGTGCCGCGTACGATAGAGTCGTCAATAAGCAGCAGACGCTTGCCGTCTATCAGCTCTCGCACAGGCACAAGCTTCATGCGGGCAACCAGGCTGCGCATATCCTGGTTTGTGGGCATAAAGCTGCGCGGCCATGTAGGTGTATATTTAATGAACGGCCTCGCGAACGGCATACGCGCCGTGTTCGAGTAGCCTATGGCGTGGGCCGTGCCGCTGTCCGGCACGCCGGCGGCGTGGTGGCAGTTTTGCGCAAGGCCGTCACGGATGTCATTGCCGGCTAGTATCTCGCCGCAGCGGTAGCGCATAGCCTCGACATTTCGACCCTCGTAGTTTGAATTGGGATAGCCGTAATATGTCCACAAAAACGCGCAGATGCGCATTTTCTTCTCGGCGGGAACAAGCGTGCGCACCTCCTCGGGCGTCACAAGAGCTATCTCTCCCGGGCCGAGGTCGCGCACATGCGTATAGCCTACTTTTTCGTAAGCAAACGATTCAAACGACAGAGCATACCCGTCATCGCGCCGTCCGATAAGCACGGGAAGGCGGCCCATAAGGTCGCGCGCGGCATATATGCCGTACGGCGTCATCACCATGATTGACATCGACCCCTCGATAAGCAGCTGCGCGTTGCGTATGCCTTCCGGGATGCTTGCACCCTCGCTGATAAGCGCGGTCACAAGCTCTGTGGCGTTCATGCTGCCGCCGGTCATCTCTAAAAAGTGCATACCGCGTTCCATAACGCGCTGGGTAAGCTCGGCAAGATTGTTAATCTTGCCGACCGTCGTCACGGCGTAGTTGCCCAAATGCGAGCGCGCCAGAAGCGGCTGCGGTTCAAAGTCGCTGATGCACGCGATGCCTATGTTGCCGTTCATCTCCTCGATATCCGTCTCGAACTTCGTGCGAAACGGCGAGTTTTCTATGTTGTGTATCGCGCGCTGAAAGCCGCGTTTTTCGTCATAAAGCGCAATGCCGCCGCGCCTCGTTCCGAGGTGCGAGTGGTAATCGACGCCGAAGAACAGGTCGTATCTGCAAGAGTTCTTTGACGCGATGCCGAAAAATCCTCCCATGATTCTCTCCTTTGATTTCCCCCGCCGGCAAAACGGTTGGCGCGGGGTTGATGTTGCGGCGCGGCCGGGCGCAGTGCGCGCCCTTAGCCTGCCTGAAAACCCACTTTGTTGAGGGTTTTCGGGCAATTTTCAATTTTGATAAAAATTCTCGGGAAATGAATTCCCGGAATTTTTGATTATAAGCGGGGGTTTTAGGAACTTTTTAATCACGTTACTTTTCATGCAAAAAACATGAACACCTTTCTTTGATCACATGGGGGCGCAGTGCGCGCCCTATCTGTATTTTTCGGCCAGCGCGCTGTCTTTTTCGCGCACTTTCGCGGCCATGCTCTCCTTATATGCCGCCAGCTTGTCGGCCAGCGCGGCGTCGCTGACAGCCAATATCTGCACCGCCAGCAGCGCGGCGTTCTGCGCCCCGTCGACAGCGACGGTAGCCACCGGCACGCCGGACGGCATCTGCACCGTGCTGAGCAGGCTGTCAAGCCCGTCGAGCGTGCTTGACTTCATCGGCACGCCGATGACGGGAAGCGTCGTGTGCGCGGCAAGTACGCCCGCCAGATGGGCGGCTTTCCCTGCGGCGGCAATTATAACGCCCGCGCCGTTTTTGCGCGCGTCACCGGCCAGAGCCGCCGCTTCGCGCGGCGTGCGGTGCGCCGATGCAATACGTATCTCAAACGGCACACCAAAGCTTTTCAGCGTGTCGGCGGCACTCTCCATAACGGGCAAATCGCTGTCGCTGCCCATGACAATAATAACCTTCACCTGCATATCCCCACTTTCGCGAATTATAGCTGAAAAAAATCAAATAGCACCCGTCAGGGTGCTATTATACCGCTTGCGTCAAAATATGCGGACGCGGGCGCAAAGCTGCCGCTTTCCGGCGGATAAGATGTAAAAGAGAATAACATCTGTCAGCATTTTTCGCCCTCCAACACATATCAATCAATGATATTATCTTATATCAATAGGAGCAAAAATGCAATCGGTTTCGGGATTTTCGCCCTTTTTTACAAAAAAATCGCCTCATTGCAATAAAACATGGTTTGTTTGGTACACCCCGCATGACATTTTGCCCGCACTTGCTTTTTGCGCAGCGGCGTGGTATTCTAAATATGCATTATATGCATTACATGAATATTTTATTGAGGTGTTTTCATGAACAATCCGAAGAATAGAATCGACATTATCGGCATCCAAATGGACTTGGGCGCATCAATGCGCGGTGTTAACATGGGGCCTCTCGCTATTCGCCACGCGGATTTATTCACAAAACTAAATACGCTGGGCATCGACTGGCGCGACCTTGGCGATATTCTGCCCGAGATGACGGGCGAGAGCGGCGTCAACATGAAAAACCTCGGCCGTATTGTCGGGGCGAACTCAAAGCTGTTCGACATTGTAAAGGCGTCGCTTCAGTCAGGGCGCATGCCGGTTATTCTCGGCGGCGACCACAGTGTCGCGGCGGGCAGCGTTCCGGCGACGGCGGCGCATTACGGCGATATCGGCCTTATATGGATTGACGCGCACGGCGACTTCAACGACGATAAAAGCTCGCCGAGCGGCAATGTGCACGGCATGCCGTTTTCGGCGGTGTGCGGATGCGGGCCAATGGCGATGCTGCCGTACGCGACGAAGTTTGTCGACCCGAAGAGGGCTGTGCAAATCGCGGCGCGCGATGTCGACCCCGTCGAGCGCCGCCGCATGCGCGAGGCCGGGGTGACGGTGTTTTCTATCAGCGATATCGACAAAATGGGCATGGCGCAGGTCGTCGCGAGTGCCATCGGAATCGCCTCAAACGGGGGAAAAAATGTCATCCACATCAGCTTTGATATAGACGCCGTCACGCCGGACGAGGCGCCCGGAGTCGGCACGCCGGTACACAGCGGCCTGACGGTGCGCGAGGCGTTTTTGGCGATGGAGATGCTGTACGACAGCGGCCTTGCGCGCGCGCTCGACATGGTGGAGGTCAATCCGATACTCGATATCCAGAACAAGACAGGCGGCATGGCGTGCGAGCTTATTCTGTCTCTGCTGGGCAAGACGGTGTTCTGACGCCGCGCGGCATCGACGCGGTATTATGCTGTATTATAATGTATGCAGGGGGGGCTTACCTCCCCCTGCATATTGCGCGGCGGCAAAGAATCATTAACAAAGTGTGAGTTTTGGGTGAAATATTTTTATTTTTCGGGTCAAAAGCGAAAATTCCTCTTGCCAAATATTCGATGTTATATTATAATATCAGCAGTAACTGTAGGGGTGGAGGCCCTACTTGGTCTGTACCGGGTGCGGCGGTGGATTGCCGGATGCGTGTACAGCATCTGTGTTTGTCCTATCCGCCGCAGGGCGGCTTTTTTATTTTTCCCCTTCACCGCTAAACGCCTGTTTTATAAAAATTATTATATGGAGGAAGTAAAATTATGCAAAATGTAAAAGTAGCCATTTGGGGCCTTGGCGCCATGGGTTCCGGTGTCGCCTCGACACTGCTGACAAAGAAAGGCGTCGACATTGTCGGTGTCTGCGTGACTCGCGCAGCCCGCGCTGGAAAGAGCCTGTTTGAAGTCCTCGGCGTCGAGCGTGCCGGCCGCGCCGACATCATCCTGACCAACGACATCAACGTAGCCGTAAAGACCGGAGAGTGCGATGTGTGCGTCGTGTGCACAGACTCGTTCACAAAGAAAGTCGAAGACAAAATAATCACGTTGCTCGAGAAGAAGGTCAACGTAATAACAATAGCCGAAGAGATGGCCTACACCCAGGCGCAGACCCCCGAGATAGCTAAGCGCTTTGACGAAGTCGCCAGGAAAAACGGCGTAAGCGTAATGGGCACCGGCATCATCCCCGGCCTTGTCCTGGATTTGCTCGCTATCTGCCTGTCCGGCGCGATGACCGATATAGAGACCGTGTTCTGCGAGCGCGTCAACAGCCTGTCGCCGTTTGGCGAGTCCGTTATGCACGAGCAGGGCGTCGGCACAACGGTCGCCGCTTTCGAGGCCGGCTGCAAGGACGGCACGCTGTCCGGGCACGTCGGCTTTGCCGAGTCGGTCATGATGATCAGCGACGCGATGGGACTTGGCGTCGACAAGTTCGAGCAGCAGATGGCTCCTATCGTCACCGATGTCGACCGCAAATCCCCGTACGGCTTTGCCAAGGCCGGCGACGTTGCGGGCGTGCGCATGACCGCTCAGGGATTTGTCGGCGGCAAGGAAATCGTCACAATGTCGCACCCGCAGCAGATTGAGCCGGAGCAGGTCGGCGTCAACACCGGCGACTATGTCGTGCTTAAGGGCACACCGAATGTCTCGATGGCCATCAAGCCGGAGATCAACGGCGGCATCGGCACCATCGCCATGGCTGTCAACTGCATCCCCCACATCATCAACGCCCGCCCGGGCCTGCGCAGCATGATCGACATCCCGGTGCCCCACGTCATTATGGGCGACTTCCGCGATATGATCGATGAGGAGCGCAAAATAGTCAAGTAACCCCCTTTTTGGGACATAAACCGCCGACGCGCCAATGGCGCGCAATCGACCCTCTGGCACAGCCAGAGGGTCGATGAGCAGGTTTGGCGGATACAGATAATGAAAAGGAGAGCAAACCATGGCTAAAAAGAATGACTGGGTCATCATCCACCGCAATATACTCGAGCCGTCCGGCCGCTCCGCCGCCGTGCCCGATGACACAAAAAAAGTCCCGCTGGAAATGTGGGTTAAGGGGCACCTGCAAAGTGACGCCGAGATAGGCGACACCGTCAGGGTCATTACACGCACCGGCAGAATCGAAGAGGGTAAGCTGCTTGAGGTCAATCCGTTTTACAAGCATGATTTCGGCAAGTTCGTTCCAGAGCTGCTCGCCATCGACGACCAGGTGCGAGGCATACTGTTCGGAGGTGAAAAATAATGGGTATGGACAGAAGTTATGACGCCGTAATGGCCCGCAAGGCGGCCATTATCCAAAACGCCATCGGGCTGGACTACAGCGAGTTTGAAAGCGGCTCCATCGCCTTTGATTACGAGGGCATGATGGCCAAGCCGGGCTATGACCTTGAGGAAATCACCAGGATTCAGCTTCGCAACGGCGTGGGCAACACACCGCTGCTTGAGCTGCGCAACATCACCGAGCTTGCGCGCAAGCTGTCGAAGCCCGGCAAGGGCGCGCGTATATTCATCAAAGACGAGGCGGCCAACCCGGCCGGAAGCTTCAAAGAGCGCCGCGCCGCCACATCGATATATCACGCAAAGAAGCTTGGCTACAAGGGCGCCATTTCGGCGACATCGGGCAACTACGGCGCCGCCGTCGCCAGCCAGTGCGCTATGGAAGGGCTTAAGTGCATTATCGTGCAGGAGTGCTATGACAGCCACGGGCGCGGCCAGCCGGAAATCGTCGAAAAAGCCCGCAAATGCGAGGCGCTGGGCGCCGAGGTGTTCCAGCTCTCCGTCGGGCCGGAGCTGTTTTACGAGACACTGCTTCTGCTTGAGGACACCGGATATTTCAACGCGTCGCTGTACAGCCCGTTCGGCATATCGGGCATCGAGACGCTGGGCTACGAGCTTGCCAACCAGTTCAAGGACAAGTATGGCCGCCACCCCGACAAGGTTGTCTGCTCCAACGCCGGCGGCGGGAACTTGACGGGTACGGCCCGCGGCCCTATCAAGGCCGGCTGCGACGCCGAAATTGTCGCGGCGTCGGTCAACCTGCGCGGGCTTCATATGGCGTCGGATACCCAGTTCAACAAGAAGAGCTTTACGACGGCGCACACAGGCTTCGGCATGCCGTTCGCCACATGGCCGGACCGCACGGACGTGCCGCGCAGCGCCGCGCGCCCGATGAGATATATGGACAGCTATTATACCGTCAACCAGGGCGAAGTGTTCTATATGACGGAAGCGCTCGCCACGCTTGAGGGCATGGAAAAAGGGCCGGCAGGCAACACCTCGCTCGCCGTCGCGTTCGCGATGGCGCAGGAGATGGATCAGGACCAGATGATAGTCGCGCAGGAGACAGAGTACACAGGCGCCGGCAAGCACATTCAGCCGCAGCTGTCCTTCGCCCGCGACGGCGGCATCGACCTGCGCTTTGGCGACCCGGAGGAGGAGATCCCCGGCCAGAGCATCATCCTGCCGAAGCACCCGTCGCTTATCAAGGCGAGGCCGGCCGGGCTCGAGCGCATGCGCGTCTCGCTCATCCGCAACGCCGTCGCGTCAGTCAAGACCGAGCCGACGGACAGTGATATCGACTTCCTGGCCGAGGAGACAAAGACGAGCCGCGCGTTTGTGCTCGACACCATCAAGGCAATCAGGGAGGAGTCGAAATGAAGCGGGCCGACAGCTACGAACAGCGCCGCGCGCATCTTGCCGGCATGACGGACGAGCAGTTGAAAGAATACTTCTGGCAGCTTACCGACAAACTTGTCGACCCGCTGCTTGAGTTGGGCCGCAAGAACACATCGCCGGCTATCGAGCGTTCGGTTCTGCTGCGCATGGGCTTTTCCTCGCTGGAGGTCAAGCCGATAGTCGACACCGCCATCGAACGCAGCCTCATCACACACGGCGCGGGAAACATAGTCTACAAGCTGGCCAGGGCCAAGGGGATGGAAATCCGCGAGGCCGGTCTGGCGCTTAGCCGGGGCGAGCTGTGGGATGACGCCGTAAAGCTGTTTGAGGAGGTGCTTTAATGAGCGAGTATAAGCTTAAGCCAAACGAAAAAATTGACATAGACGAGATACTGAAGGACCTAGACAAATATGTCCCCAGGAAGCACAGATGGGCATGGCGCACGCCGGCCCCCGGCCTTAAGATGGGCGCGTTTGAGTACCGCGACTGCTCGGCCCCGATGGCGGGCGACAGCGTCGCGCTTCCCTCGGCGAAGTATTTTGACAATATCGACCCGCAGGGGCAGCCGGTCATCACGACCGAAATCGCCTCCGGCCGCTTTGAGGACGACATCCGCCGCATGCGCATGGCGGCCCACCACGGCGCCGACCATATCATGGTCATCCGCACGGCGGGGCAAAGCCACTATGACGGCCTTATCGAGGGCACGCCGGCCGGCATCGGCGGGGTGCCGATAACCCGCAAGCAGGTCCGCGCCCAGCGCCGCGCGCTTGACCTGATAGAGGAAGAGGTCGGGCGTCAGATCAACTATCACTCATATGTGTCCGGCGTCGCCGGCCCCGATATCGCCGTAATGTTCTGCGAGGAGGGTATCTCCGGTGCCCATCAGGACCCGCAGTATAACGTCGTCTACCGCAACATCAACATGATTCGCTCATTCGTCGACGCGTGCGAGAGCAAGAAAATCATCGCCCACAGCGGCATACTGCAGATTGACGGCGCGCACAACGCCAACGCCACGGCCATGCAGGCGTGGAAGGTCATGCCCGAGCTGATGGTTCAGCACGCGATTAACAGCCGTTTCAGCGAGCGTGTCGGCATCGACAGCAGCAACATCGCCCTGTCAACGGTGCCGCCCACCGCGCCGCCTGCGCCGTGCATGTATATCGACCTGCCGTACGCCGTTGCGCTGCGCGAGCTGTTTTCAAAGTACCGCATGCGCGCCCAGATGAACACAAAGTACATGGAGAGCTCGACGCGTGAGGCGACGGTGACGCATGTGCTTAATCTGCTCACATCCAAGCTTACAAGGGCCGACATCCAGTCGACCATCACGCCGGACGAGGGGCGCAATGTGCCGTGGCACATGTACAATATCGAGGCGTGCGACACCGCCAAGCAGGCGACGGTCGGCATGGACGGCCTTATGGATATGATAGAGCTTAAGGATGAGGGCCATCTGCGCGACAAATCGCGCGAGCTTAAAGAGCGCGCCGTGCTGTTTATGGAGGAGATGATTGAGCAGGGCGGCTACTTCGCCGCCGTAGAGCAGGGCTTCTTTGTCGACAGCGGCTGCTATCCCGAGCGCAACGGGGACGGCATCGCCCGCGAAATCAGTGGCGGCGTCGGAGCGGGGAGTGTGTTCGAACGCGCGAAGGACTATTTCGCCCCCGTCACGGCCCACTACGGCTACAACAATGTCGGGCAGTATGACGCAAGCGCCAAGGACGACCCCGCCAGCCTGATCGGCGGCTGCACATTCGAGCGCCCCGAAAAAATCATCTTCATCGACGAGCTGGACGATGTCGACAATGTCAGTGTCCGCCTTAACGAGAAGCGAGACTTTATCAATACAAGCAAAATTATGCCCGAGATGGAATGGCGTGCCGACGGCATCGTTGTTCTTACAATGTTCCTGCCGGTTGAGCGCCGCGCCGCCGAGGTCGCCGCGCTTGAAATCGCGCGCAGGATGAACCTCACCGAGTGCGAGGTCATCCACCGCGAGATAATGCAGCAGGCGGAGGGAACAAGGATTGAGGTGCGCGGCAAGGTGCCGTTCGCAATTGACCTCGACACACTTGTCATCCCGCCCGAGCCGGAAGCGATGAGCGACGCTCAAATCCGCGCCGAGATAGAGGCGAACCCGATGACCGTCGTGTGCGGCACAATCGGGCAGGATGAGCATTCGGTCGGCCTGCGTGAGATTATCGACATCAAGCACGGCGGCATCGAGAAATACGGCATCAAGGTGCACTATCTCGGCACATCCGTGCCTGTCGAAAAGCTGCTGTCCGCCGCCGTCGAGACCGGCGCCGATGTCGTGCTTGCTTCGGTCATCATCAGCCATGACGACATCCATTACAAGAATATCGCCGCAATCGACCGTCTGGCCAAGGAGATGGGCATCCGCGACAAAATCATCTTCTGTGCCGGCGGCACGCAGGTCACGCCGGATATCGCCGCGCAAAACGGCGCCGACGCCGGCTTCGGCCGCGGAAGCAAGGGCGTGCATGTCGCGACGTTTATCGTCAAGGAACGCCAGCGCCGCCGCGGTAAATAACAGCCTGACGCACTGCAAGGCGGCATGACTGCCATGCCGCCTTGCTTTTTTATCAAACAACCCGAGATAATCAGGAGGAGCATCATGCATATCGATGTATTAGTTGCCGAAATCGGCTCTACCACAACAGTTGTCAACGCCTTTGATATAGGGCAAACGCCGCGGTTTATCGGGCAGGGGCAGGCCGCGACGACCGTTGTCGAGGGTGATGTGCGCAACGGGCTTAAAGCCGCGATTGACGACCTGCGCGCCGGTATAGGCGGGCAGAGCGTCGACTACGGCGAGATGTTCGCCACAAGCTCGGCCGCGGGCGGGCTTAAGATGACGGTACACGGACTGATATACGATATGACGGTCAAAGCCGCGCGTGAGGCCGCGCTTGGCGCCGGAGGCATAATAAAGCTCGCCACGGCCGGCAGGCTGCGACGGACAGATATCATGCGCGTGCGAGAGATGAAGCCGAACCTGATTTTGCTTGCAGGAGGCACCGATTACGGTGAGCGCGATACGGCTATCCACAACGCCGAGGTTATAGCCGCGGCGCAGCTGGGCGTGCCGGTCATTTATGCCGGAAATATCGAGAACCACGGCGAGGTCGAGCTTATATTCCGCGAGCAGGGCGGCACGGTTTACCTGACCGAAAATGTCTACCCCAAGCTCGACATCTTAAACATCGAGCCGACGCGCAGAATAATCCACAGCGTGTTCGAGGAGCATATCATCAAGGCGCCGGGTATGGAGCATGTGCGAGACATGGTCACGGGGAATATCATCCCGACGCCCGGCGCCGTAATGGAATGCGCACAGCTGCTGTACAGCGAGATAGGCGACCTCATCGTCTTTGACGTCGGCGGCGCGACGACCGATGTGCACTCGGTAACCGACGGCAGCGAGGAGATAAACCTCATTCTCGTCAACCCGGAGCCCAAGGCGAAGCGCACGGTCGAGGGCGACCTTGGCGTATATGTCAACGCCCGCAACGTGCTTGAGCTGTGCGATGCCGATTACATCAAAAACGAGCTTAAGCTGGATGCCGAGCAGGTGCTGGCGGGATACCACGCCATACCGAGGACAGAGGAGGAGTTCCGGCTTGTCGGGCATCTGGCCGCGGTGGCGGCGCAGACGGCGCTTACGCGCCACGGCGGGCACATGAGGCATGTGTTCACGCCGCAAGGGCGCAAGACGCTTGCCGAGGGCAAAGACCTGACTCAGATAAAATGGCTTGTCGGCACAGGCGGCGCGCTGACGCGCCTGCCGAACAGGACCGGGATAATGAACACGCTGCGCAACATCAACAAAAGCGGCATGATGCTGTTCCCGGCTGAGGGGCGGGCAAATGTGCTGTATGACGAGCACTATATTATGGCGTCGCTCGGCGTGCTCAGCAAGCGCTATCCCGCTCAGGCACTGGCGCTGCTGAAGGACAGCCTGGGCATATAACGCCGAATATTAAAAAAACTTAAAAATATGTATTGAAAAATAACAGGTTAGTGCTATAATATAATTCCGGCATCATGAGTCTCGGTGTATCCTTGCCGGTTCACGCAGGCGTTGCATAGTGGCAGTGCTCCAGCTTCCCAAGCTGGCTGTGTGGGTTCGATTCCCATCGCCTGCTCCAGAAACGCGCCCTCGCGAGGGGGCGCGTTTGTGTCTTTTAAGTTTTTACAACACTCCGGCGCGGCCGGCGCGATATCAAGGTTATCGTGCTGCGCCCATGCCGACTCAGTTGGTGTAATCGATGAAAAACAGCAAAATTAGCAAGAGGCAGCTGCGCTATATCCTTGTGGGGATACTGGCGTGTATTTTCGTATTCTGCGCCGTTCAGGTTGTCCGCTCGTATATAGATGAGACGGAGGGCGGGCGCATATACAATGAGGCGGCCGTTGATTTTATTTCGATGGATACCGCGCCTGAAAAGGCGCAGACGCAGGACACCACAGCGCCGGCGGCCACCGGCAGCGAGCCTGCAACTGAGGAATCGACGGAAGCCGTAGTGACGCAAGGTGAAGCCGCGCCCGTCGAGAATCTTATAAAGGATGCCGCGCTGATGCGCGTCGACTTTGACAGGCTTAAAAAAATCAACCCGGATATCGTCGCGTGGATAGCTGTCGACAACACGACGATAAGCTATCCGATACTGCACGGCAGCGACAACGAAAAATATCTTGACACCACTTACAATAACAGGCGCAGCAAATACGGCAGCATATTTATCGACTATCGCCTCGAAAGCGATTTTTCGGCGCGCAACACAATTATATACGGGCATAACATGCGCAACAGCTCTATGTTCGGCACCCTGCTTAAGTTCAGCCGGCAGAGCTACTTCGACAGCCGCCGTTTCTTTTACATCATTACACCGGACGGCACATTCAAGTACGAGATATTTTCGGCATACAAGGCTGACGTCGGCAGCGCCACATATATTGCCGGATTCAGCTCGGACAGCAGCTTTTCAGATTTTATTACAAAGATTTGCTCGTGGTCGGAGGTCAAGACCGGGATAACGCCGGATGTCTCCGATATGATAGTCACACTGTCGACATGCACGTCTTCCAGCAGTGAAAAAGAGACAAAACGCTATGTTGTGCACGGCAGGCTTGTTAAAGATGCGCCGGAAACGCCTGTCGGGCCCTCCGCGCCCCCCGCGGGCGAGCCGGAGACCCAGCCCGTGCCTGACATGACGACTGTTCCGCCGTCAGAGCAGGGCGCGACGGAGCCCGCCGATTCGGATCAAACCGCAGGGGAGACGACAGCCCCGCAGCAGTAGAGGGCGAACGGTGCAGATCGGTGTTACGATTTCTCATATATCACTTAATTGTAACCGAGAACCCCAAAAACCATTGTTTTTGCAGATTTCAGGCAAAATTCAGCAGTTGTTTTTTTTAACGGAACCATAATGTATATCCCAAAATGTTACCGGTTAGGGATATACTGGTATCATAAGAAAAAATAATGCTCTGATGCAAGTGGCACGAAGGGATGTGAGATCAACAGTGGAAAGATCATCAGCGCGAAATGCCTTTGTTGTAAAGGTGCTCAGCCAGGAAAACGCAACATGGCAGGGTACAATCACATGGCTTGATACGAACGAAACACAGCCTTTCCGCAGCGCGCTTGAACTTATCAAGTTGATTGACGGAGCAATACGCGACGGAGAGAAAAAGGACTGAAAAAACCGTGCCAATCCGACCTCAGCACATAACCTAACAAACCAATCACAAAATCATTATGAAGATGATGGAAAAATGATGTGGCAAAACGTGTGAAAGCGCGCGACGCAAAGCTTGGAGGCTAAGGCAACAGCTAAGCCCGTCCGGCTGCCGATTTTTTCATCGCCGAGAGGAGAATGAAAATGTTGGCAAAGACAAAGAAGATCCTGGCCCTGGCGCTGACAGTCTGCCTTTTGATGGGCATGCTGCCTCTATCGGTATTCGCCGCTACCGTCACCGACAAAAATCAGGTGGTATCTGGCGGGTACGTCGACGCAAACACCCCGGCATGGCAATATCCCGAACCGGAAGGCAAAACACACGATCTGCTTAAGATGCGCGAGTATATCGAGCAGGTAAAAGACGGTGACGGCAATCTTGTCGAGAACGAGTTCGACGTAACGGTCGAGGTCGTGACAAAATCCAAGGTCGAAACCGTTCAAATGTCCCCCGACGTCGCTACAGTCGTCATTTTGGACGTTTCGGGCAGTATGCTCAGCGGCGGTGACTTTCTGACCCCGGCCAAGACCGCCGCCAAAGACTTCCTTGACGGCTATGCCCAAGGCATAACCGACAACCTCAGGATGGTCTCGCTTGTGCAGTTCGGCTCCCAGGCGCAGACAGTTATGGGATGGACCGACGTTGCGGGCAGCGCCGGCATGGGCGCAGCCAAGGCCGCTGTCGACAGCACAAAGACAAAGTTCAGCTACCGCGTCGGCTATGGCGCCTGCAATGTGATGGGAAGCCATGACGACTGCGAAGTAGATGGCTCCAGAAACTTAACGACAGCTGTCGCGAGCACAGACACAACCAACTCAAGCGGTACTCGCAGATGTGCTGAGTGCAGAGACAGATTGAATAGCGGGTATCACTACCACTGCGGCGTTTCCGGCTGCGAAATCCTTTCAAGCCACAGGCACTGCTCCAAGCCGGGCTGCACAAGGACCGATAACCATTTGGAATGCGACTATTGCGACCGTAAGGGACTCTCGGATTTTCACTACCATGATGTCCACAGTGATGAGACGCACGACGGCCCGCACGGCGGCACTGCCGGCGAGGCAGGTCAGGGCACAAATATGTCCGGCGCGCTGCTGCTGGCCAGGAACCTGCTGAAGCAGCTTAAGGCGAACCCTGACTACGCCCACATCACCCACCTTTATGTCGTCCTCCTCACCGACGGCGAGCCGACGTACGCCATAATATCGGATGAGTATGATAACGACACAACATCCTTTATCAACTATCAGCTCGGCAACGGCAGCAGTGTTACAGACGCTATGCACAAAGCCGTCAAGGATATCGGCAGAGACCACGCCGGCACCGGCGGCAACATCCGCGGCATCCCGTCTAACATCCTGTCCGTCAAGTACAGGACGACAGCGTCCATGGCCGGCCTCGACCATATCTCCAACAAGGTTTACCCGGCCAGCAACTATGACCAGCTGAAGCTGGTGTTCCAGGGCTTTAACGACACAATCAGGATGGCTGCCGAGGCGTGGAAGGTTGTACTTCCCATTGCCGAGCCGGTCACATTCACAAGCTTCGCCAGCGGAAGCCCCTCGGGCGACGTGCTGAAGATAAACGCGGCCAACAATGAAATCACATGGTCGCTGACCGACGCAGACCCGGTGCAGATAGCCACTGATGAGTACAAATACACCCTTAAGTTCAGGGTCAAGCTGGATACGCTTGACGAAGACTTTGTCGCGGGCAAGGCTTATCAGGCCACAACGCAGACAAATCCGCTTGTCGGCACCCCGGTTGTGCTTAACGGCTCGCGCCTGACCTATATCATCAACAAAAACGCTCTGGGCGGGGTCATCGACCCGGACAGCGGCGCTGTCGGCAAGGTCGCAAACTTTGAGGTTCCCACAGTCAAGGGCTTCTGCGACTCGTTCAGCTTCCAAAAGGTTAAGTATCACAAAAACGACGAAGGCCTCGGCGGTGTGACATTTACACTCTCTGCCGACCCGCAAGTAACACCTGCGTGGACCCGCACCGCCACCTCCTCTTCGCTGTCCGGCAGCGTAGGGAACACGACGTTTACCAACGTACCCTCCGGCCAGAGCTACAAGCTTATCGAGACAGCGACGAGCTCGGATTACGACCTGCTTGCCACCGAATATGACGTAACAGTCTCGTTCGGCAGAACAGTTATTAAAGACGGCGACACAGTCGTTTATGATTCCGATTTGGAGACAAATGCTTTCAAGCCCGCCAACAAGCTTAAGCCCGGCAGCAGGAACATTACGGTCACCAAGGCTTGGGGCACAGTGGACATCAGCCTTAAAGGCGCGGTCGTAATCGAGCTTCTTGCCGACGGCGAAGCATTCAGCCCGGCAAAGACAATTACGCTTACCGGCACGTCAAGCCCGGCATGGGAAGGCTCATTTACAGGCCTGCCCAGGGTCGACGTTGAGACCGGCAATGAGATTAAGTACACCGTGCGCGAAGTCAGCGTCGGCGGCGTTGCTGTTAACGATGATAACTTCCCGTTCCTGGTATCCGGCCCGACAGGCAGCATGGACGGCGGCTTCACCATCAAAAACGAGTTTAACAGCAGCCGCGAAACCTCGATTGAAGTCGAGAAGGTCTGGATCGCCCCGGCCGGCGCAACACTTCCCAGTGTTACGGTATCTATCGAGCGCCGCACAGGCACAGAGGCATTCGCAATCTTCGGCAAGGCGGATATCACTCTTACAGGGCCGAGCTGGACCGAAAGCTTTGATAACCTCGATTACTACGACCTGGCCACCGGCCTGCCGTACGAGTATCAGGTAAAAGAAACAGTTCCAAGCGGCTACTCGTTGGTAGACCAAGTAGTCTACACCGGCACGCACGCCGGCGGCGACAGAAAAGCCACAATCACAAACAAGATTAACCAGGAAGACACTTCGGTCACAATCACGAAGACATGGATTGATACGGCTGAAACCGCTGCCCGCGGCCAGATGACGTTTGTGCTGTACCAGGACGGCGTCGATATCAACGATATGACGGTTAACCCGGCCGCATTCCCTGCAAAAACCCAGCAAATAACCTTTGATGAGGACAGAGCCGGCGATCCGCTTCCGAAGTACAAGTTCAATGACAACGGCACGGTTGAGCTGTATGTCTACACTATCGTTGAGACAGGTGTGCCCGCCGGATATACCAAGATTAACGAAACCGCCGTCGGCGTCACAAACCTCCGCGCCGGCGAGACGAGCGTCTATGTAGAAAAGGCGTGGATTGACAGCGGCGAAAACCGCCCCAAATCTGTCGAAGTTGTACTGAAGCAAAATGGCACACAGTTTGGTTCTTCTCAGACGCTCAATGCCGGCAACTCGTGGAACTACACATGGCCAGAGCTGGATAAGTACGACGGCAACGGCTACCTGTACAGCTATACAGTCGATGAAGTCGATGCACAGGAGCTTGAAAACTACGCCCCGTCTATTGCAACGTTAGAGCGCACCGGAGCCGATTTCAACTTCCGCGTTACCAACACGATGATAGACGTTGATGAGCTGGTGCTTACCATCAACAAGACATGGCTGCACCCGGTGGGGACCGTCGCGCCGGAGATAATCTTTAATGTAGTGCAGACCGACGAAGACGGCGTCGAGGTAGTCATTCCGGTAACGCTTAGCTCGGGCAAAACCACTACAAGCATCACAGTTCCGAAGGACTACGAGATCAAAGATGTTGACGGCGAAGTAATAGACTTTGGCGAATACACGTACAGCGTGAAAGAGAATGTTCCGGATGGCTACGTGCTTAAGGCTTCCTCAGTTGACGGCCTCACATTCAGCTTCAAAAACCTTATCAAAGGCACGACCGAGGTTACGGTAAATAAGGTCTGGGTTGATGCAGATAACGCGTTCCTGACCCGCCCGACCAGCATCACATTTAAGCTGTGGAACGGCGGCACCGAGCCTGTTGACACCGCTACAATAACCGCACCGTGGGCTGAACACGAGTTCTCCGGCCTCGATAAGTATGACGACCAAGGCCAGGTTATCAACTACACCGTCACCGAAGACCCTGTGACCGGCTACACGAAGCGTGAAAGCAGTGACGGCTTTACGTTCACCAACACGCTTAACCAGAGCTACACCGAAATAAAAGGCGTCAAGACCTGGAACGCCCCGGATGACGAAATCGTCGTAATCACAGCCATACTGTACCAGGACGGCACAGAGGTCAGCAGCGTCAACCTGCCGGTCGGCACAAAAGACTACACCTTCACAAACCCCGACAGAGTAGACGGCAAGTGGCCGGTATACAACATGAGCAGCGACCCGATCACGAAGCATGTCTACACAGTCGATGAAGAGTTCACCAATGCTGATGACGCCGCCAAGTTCGTCCAGAGTGTCGATGGCTACAACCTGATCAACACAGTCAAGCAGCAGAAGACAGAGTATGTAGTCACAAAGCTGTGGAATGCGCCGGACGACGTAATCAGGCCGAATATCAAAGTCACCCTGCTGCAAAACGGTACCGGGATAGACACAGTTACCCTTGACGGCACCGAAACCCCGACAGCGTGGACCCATACGTTCACTGACCTTGATGTCTACGACGACGAGCATGAAAGATACAGCTACACCGTATCGGAAGAAATCCAGTCGATGGACGGAGCGCTTGATTCCTTTACCGGCAGCGTTGAAGGCCCGGTAATCACGAACACAGTCGAACAGAGGTATATCAACTACTTCGTT
>JAVBMB010000013.1:0-23970 GCA_031552995.1 Oscillospiraceae bacterium | reverse complement strand
AACCCCGATGGACGAGTATGACGCGGCGCGTCTGCTGTCGCTGACCGGCGATCTCTCCATCTGCCAGATTGTCGACCCGCTTCTTACCGTCCGCATGGAAATTGACGAGAGCATCATATCTCGCTGCGGGGCAAAGCTGCCATGAATAAACCCTCGGCATTCCGCCGGGTGCTTGTATACTGCATCGGTGTTTTTGTGCTGGCGCTCGGCGTGTCCACTTCGATATATTCCGGCCTTGGCGTTTCGGCCAACAGCTCGGTGCCGTATGCCGTCAGCTTGACATCCGGCATCGACAACGGCATATGCTCGGCCATAGTGTTCTCGCTGCTTGTCGGCGTGCAGGCTCTTGTGCTGGGCAGGGACTTCAGCCCGGTGCAGCTGCTTCAGGTTCCGGCGTCGATATTGTTCGGTTCGTTTGTCAGCGTCGCGGGGCGGCTGCTGACGGTCTTCCCTCAGCCGGCTGCGCTGCCGGCCAAGCTGACAGTCAGCGCAATCGGCGTGTTTCTCGTCGGCACCGGCATATTTATTTACATGTCCGCCGGGCTTGTGCCGATGTCGGCCGAAGGGCTGTCCTCCGCGTTGAGTAAAAAACTCAACCTCCCGTTTACCAAGGTCAAGCTGGTGACGGACTGCGCAATGGCGGCGATATCGGCCGCGATATCGCTGATATTCACGCACGAGTTAAAAAGCGTCGGCATCGGCACTGTAATGGCCGCCGTGCTTGTAAGCCCTGTTATTGCGCTGATGCTGAGGCTGTTCGGCGCGCGGCTTGGCGCGTTTATGCGCTATGACAGCGGCCTTGTTGCGCGCCATGCGGACAAGCACGAGACAGCCGAATCCGCGCTGGAGCTAGCCGCCGAATAAAAAACCGGTTTCGCTGCAGAATAATATATCAACCGGCATTTACCGCTTGACATTTGAAAACAGACGGCATATACTGATTTCATATTTGATAAATCCACAGATGAGGACGGTTTTTTGCCAAAACCCTCAAGAGAGCCGCGGGCACAGGCTGCAACCCACGGCAGGGCGGGCACAAAACACACCACCTCGGAGGATCGTCCCCGAAGCCGTTTCGGCCAAGGCGACGACGGCGACGCCGTTATACGTCGTAAGGCGCTGCCCGCTTTTGCGAGGCTTGCCCTTAAAAAGTGGCGGCTTTGTGCCGCAAGCAGAGTGGAACCGCGGATTATGATTCGCCTCTGCACCGATAAAACGGTGCAGAGGTTTTTTGTTTTTTAAGCCTCGCGCCAGGAATGGGGCATAGCCACCCCGGTATTTCGAAAGGAGAATCACCATGCAAATCAACTACAAGGGCAAGCCGGTGGAGCTTGCTGAGGGCGTAAACGCCCTTGACGCCGCCAAGCAGATAGGCGGGGACATATACAAGTCCGCGCTTTTGTGCGAGATAAACGGCAACGCCATGAGCCTGCCGACGCAGCTTCGCGACGGCGACACGCTTAATCTGCTGACCTGGGACGACGATGTGGCGCGCCGCGCGTTCCGCCATACGACGTCGCACATTCTGGCCCAGGCCGTCAAGCGCCTGTACCCTAACGCCGCGCTCGCAATCGGCCCCGCCATAGACAACGGATTCTACTACGATTTCGACATCGACGAGCCGTTCACGCCGGAGGCGCTTGATGCAATTGAAAAAGAGATGAAGAAAATCATCAAGGAAAATCTGCGGCTCGAGCGCTTCACGCTGCCTCGTGACGAAGCCATAGAGTTTATGAAAACCGAGCCTTACAAGGTCGAGCTCATCCGCGACCTGCCGGAGGATGAGGAAATATCGTTTTATAAGCAGGGCGACTTTACAGACCTGTGCGCCGGGCCTCACGTACCGTCGACTGGCGGCATCAAGGCCGTCAAGCTGACGAGCTGCACCGGCGCATACTGGCGCGGGGACAGCGACCGCAAGATGCTTCAGCGCATCTACGGCACATGCTTCCCCAACAAGGAGCTGCTTGACGCCTACCTCGAAATGCTTGAGGAGGCCAAAAAACGCGACCACCGCAAGCTGGGGCGCGAGCTGGACCTCTTTGCGCTGATGGACGAGGGCCCAGGCTTTCCGTTCTTTTTTCCCAAGGGCATCGTGCTGCGCAACCTGCTTGAAGCCTATTGGCGCGAGGAGCATAAAAAAGCAGGCTACGACGAGATACGCACGCCGATTATCCTCAACGAGGAGCTGTGGCACCGCAGCGGGCACTGGGATCACTACAAGGACAATATGTACTACACGAAGATCGACGACGGCGGCTACGCTATAAAGCCGATGAACTGCCCCGGCGGTATGCTTGTGTACAAGCGCCGGATGTGGAGCTATCGCGACCTGCCGCTGCGATACGCCGAGATGGGTCTTGTTCACCGGCACGAGCTTAGCGGCGCGCTGCACGGCCTGATGCGCGTGCGCAGCTTTACGCAGGACGACGCCCATCTGTATATGACTCCCGACCAGATTCCGCAGGAGATATTGGGGGTCATAAACCTCATCGACCGCATGTACAAGGTGTTCGGCTTCAATTACCGTGTCGAGCTGTCGACGCGCCCCGAGAGCTTTATGGGCGAAATAGAACAGTGGGACATCGCAACCGAGGCGCTGCGCCAGGCGCTTGAGAGCGCCAAGGTGCAGTACCGCATAAACGAGGGCGACGGCGCTTTTTACGGCCCGAAGATCGACTTCCACCTCGTCGATTCGATAGGCCGCACATGGCAGTGCGGCACATTGCAGCTCGACTTCCAGATGCCGGAGCGCTTTGAGCTTGAATATATCGGCGCCGACGGAGAAAAGCACCGCCCCGTCATGATTCACCGTACGGTGTACGGCAGTATGGAGCGCTTTATCGCCATACTTGTCGAGCATTTCGCCGGCGCGTTCCCGTCGTGGCTCGCCCCGGTGCAGGCCAAGATTCTGCCGATTACCGACCGCAGCGTTGAATATGGCCAGCAGGTGATGCGGCAGCTGGAGGCCGCCGGCATACGCGTAGAAATTGACGAGCGCCGCGAAAAAATCGGCTACAAAATCCGCGAGGCGCAGCTTGAAAAAGTGCCGTATATGCTTGTGCTTGGCGACAAGGAGCAGGACGGCGCCATGCTGGCCGTGCGCGACCGCAAAACCGGCGCGACAACCGAGATGACACTTGACGCGTTTGTGGCGACTGTGCAAAAAGAGGTCGCCGAACGTGCCAGATAATCGGGCTGACACAGCTATGGATCCCGACTGTCAGCTTAGGCTGAGTCTGGGCGCATGACCGCCTGCGCACGAGATATTAAGCCGTAACGCGGCATATAACCGGCAAAAAGCCCGGCCGAGAGACATCTCTCGGCCGGGCTTCGCTTATTTTTTTACCGCTTTCTGTTTGGCATGAACGCATTGATTTTCTCTATCACCTCGGCGAGATCCAGCGGTTTGCCAAGATGGCCGTTCATTCCGGACGCGAGACAGCGGTCGATATCCTCGCGGAACACATTGGCCGTCATGGCAAGAATCGGAATTTCATCCGCCACCGGGTGCTGCATGGCGCGGATTTTTCGCGTCGCCTCATATCCATCCATTTCCGGCATATGTATGTCCATCAAAATCATATCATACCTGTCGGGAGAGCGCGCGAACATATCGCATGCGTCAATGCCGTTTCCGGCCCACTCAATCGAAAGCTCTGTCGGCTCAAGCATCGCGAATACGATTTCACGGTTTATCTCTACATCCTCAGCCAGCAGCACACGCCTGCCCCTGAATATCCCGGTATATGTGTCTTTCGTTTCGCTGTTTGTTGTTGTTTCGAGCACGGCCTTCCCCACAGCCTCGCTTATGCAGTCGACAATCGATGAGGGGAAGAGCGGCTTGGCCAAGTATTTGCTGATGCCGACCTGACGCGCTTCATGCTCGATAGTGCTCCAGTCGGCGGCGGATATCATGATGACGACCGGGTCGTTCTCGCAAATTTTCTTTATTCTGCGCGCCAGCTCGATGCCGTCCATCTCGGGCATACGCCAGTCGACGAAAAATATGTCATACCGCCTGTTCTCGTCGCGCAGCATGCGGCAAGCCTCGTATCCGTCCGCCGCTGTGTCGCACACAAAGCCGGTTGTCTTGGCAAGCGTCGTAAAATACTCGCATATGTCGGGCGAGTCGTCGACGACCATCACCCGCACGTCGACGCACGCGTTCACATTCGGCTTACGGTGCGAACCGTCCGTCCCGCGCTTGACATCGATGGTGAAGGAAAACACCGAACCTTGCCCCGGCGTAGATTCGACGCCTATTGTGCCGCCCATAAGCTCGACAATATTCTTCGATATCGCAAGCCCAAGCCCCGTGCCGCCAAACTTGCGCGATATGCCGCCGTCGGCCTGCTCGAACGAACGGAACAGGCGCGACATCTGCTCGCCTGTGATGCCAATGCCGTTGTCGACGACCTCGACCCTTACGGTGCATGTCTGCTCGCTCTCGCCGACAAGCCTGACATTAAGCGATATTTTTCCTTGCTCCTGCGTGAACTTGACGGCGTTGTTCATCAGGTTTGTAATAACCTGTGCCAGACGCTGCTCGTCAGATATTATGTTGTGCGGCATTGCACTGTCGATATTTATTACAAGCGTCTGCTCCTTTTCATCGGCGTGGAAGCCCACAACATTGGCGACTTTCATCAGCATGCGCTCAAAATCGAACTCATAGCTGGCAAGCTCAAACTTGCCTGACTCTATCTTTGACATGTCGAGTACGTCGTTTATAACGCCCAGCAGATGCATCGACGCCGTATTTATCTTGTCCAGGCAATACTTCATTTTAGCGACGTCATCCGAGCCCTGCGCGATAGTCGTCATTCCGATAATCGCGTTCATCGGCGTGCGCATCTCGTGGCTCATTCGGGACAGGAACTCTCCCTTGGCGCGGCTGGACAGCTCCGCCAGGTCCTTTGCCTCGACAAGCTCGCACAAAAGCGCGTCGCGCGCAATCGCCCCCGCGATGACGCTTGTGATAAGCTGCATAAGCGAAATATCGCTGTCGCTCCAATGCCGCGGCTCGATACACGCGTCAATTGTGATTATACCCCAGAACTCACCGTTGGCATATATCGGCAGCATCATCACCGATTTGACACCGTGATTTGTAAGGAACCTGAGGTGCTCGTCTTCGCGCGTGCTGTCGCAAATGATGTACGGCCTGCGATCCCCGATAAACATCCTGTGCATGTACGCGTCGTCGTCAAACGGGATTGTCATCGGCACAAGCGGCTTGAATGACTTTGTCTCGTCGCTCCACCCGTGGCGATAGTGAAGCGCGCTCTCTTGCGGCATATACTGCGCGATTACAATCTTTTCAACACCCATAAAGCGGCCGGTAGCTTCCAGCGCACGGCCAATAAGCACCTGCATATCGTCGCCCTGAAGGAAGTTTTGCGACACGTCCGACATAAGCTCTTGCTGCTGGAGGCGGTCCTGAAGGCGGAGCTCGTTCAGCTTATCCCCGGTTATCTCCACACTGTGCTGCAGATGTGCCTTGCGCCCGCTCACCCAGTCGATAAGGCAATCGGTGTTGCGGTAGTAGCCGCCCGTAACCGTGCTGTGTTCCTCCCATGTTATCTGGGCGTTCGGCTCCATCGCCTTTAGCCTGGCCTTGTTGCAGAACCCGCACCGCTCGTGCAGCCCCTGCTGAAGCGCCTGCCAGCACACCTTGCCCCCGCAGTCGCCTTCTATGCCGTAGTGCCGCTTCATCCGTTCGTTGATAAACAGTATCTCATCGGTATCCGGGTCGGATACATATACGAATGCATCCATGCCGTTGAGTATGCTCTGCATGGTATCGCTTGTGAATGTCGACTGCTTTATCTGCTTAAGCATCCCGTCAAGAGATTCGCAAAGCGAAACAAGCTCCCGCCCGCCGGAATACCGCGCCGCGTCAAACGAGCCCGCCGCGTCGGCGGTCTTTATATCGCGGCTAAGCTGCTCAAGCGGCTTGAGAAGCAGTGTTGTGACAAGGTAATATACAATGCCGGCCAGCAGGGTAAGCGCGACGACCATAAGGATAAGCGCCTGAACTATCACCTTGCGGCCAGCCTCATATACATCCCGGTCACCGGTCAATTTAAGGTTGACTTCGCCCCCGTCAAGGGCGGGCAGCGGGATAAACGCCGTAAAGCTCTCCCTGTTATCTGTACTCTCATCCCGATTGCCCTGCACAACAGACAGACTTTCGGCATTCATATGCGTCATCGCCGCAAGGCGCCCTGCCGTCAGCACATAACCCATGACACACGCACCGACAGGCGCGCCGTCGCGTGTGTACAGCACTGGAGAGCAGGCAATAAAATACGGAACGCCGTCGGCAAATATGACGCCGCTTATCACGCCGTTTAGGTTTGTCATATCCGGGGTGCCGTCGCTGCGGTACGATAAAATCGCCTGACGCGACACGACGGAAAGCACGTCCTGCAGCCCGGGTGAGACCTCAGCCTCTTTGCCGGAGGCCGAATCTAACACATGAGAGCTGACAACAGCGCTGTCGGCGTCCATAAACGCAAGCAGGTCCAGCTGATATTGCTCAAGCGGAGAAAGCCCCGGCCAGTTTTCCTCAAAAAAACCGGGGTATGTTCTCTCAACATATTTCGCCGTTTCGTTCCACACCGATATATCATCGACCATGCGCCGCAGGTCATTAGATGTACCTTCCAGAAAGTTGACAGCGATATTGCGCCGCTCGTCGAGGAAATCATCCTCGGCGCTAAGCAGCAGGTCGGAAACCACCGCCCGCATGATGAATAGCATAGCGACCGCGAATGCCAGTATAAGCGGAACGATAATCCAAAAAACAAGCACTCGCAGTGGTGGACGCCTTTTATGCATATTTTGTACCGTCCTTAATGCCGCATTTGCGCGAGGACAAGGAAATGCTATTTTGCGCCTGATGTGAAATCGAGCGTCACGCGTCCGTCATCGCCGTATATAACAGCCTGTTTATCCAGGAATATACTGTCAATCTCGGCAAAGAACTCTCCGTACGTTTTAAACCTCGGCTTAAAACCGTCGATAACCCGCCTCGCCCCATTGGCATCGCCGCCAAGCAGCGCCTCGGTGATAATCAACTGCAGCTTGCACGACTCGACAAGGGCGGCCTCGGGGTTGGCAATGCGGTAATCCATGCCGTGCCCCGTTCCGGCGGCGCCGCCGCACACAGGGTGCAGCGCCGGCATCACCTGAGATATATCACCCATGTCTGTGCAGCCGCTCATCCAGCCGCCGTAGGTTATCCACCCGTCGCCCAGCGCCTCGGTTACGGCGGCGACGGTCAGCTCGGCAAATGTCCTGTCGTTGGCAAGCGGCATATAGCCCGGCCTGTCGCGCAGCATAACGTTCGCGCCGATAGCTGCGGCCGACGCTGCCAGCGCTCTGTTTATCTTGCGGTTGTTGCCCAGTATGGCTTCAAGCGTCGCGCCGCGCACATAACTCTCCATCGCCACGTCATGGGGTATGGCGTTTACGACACCGCCTCCGCGCGTGATAATCGGGTGGAAGCGCACATGCTCCTCATCGATAAATGTCTCGCGCAGCGAGTTGACCGCCTGCATGCCGAGCGTGGCGGCATACAGCGCGTTGATGCCCTTGTCCGGCGCGCCGCCGGCGTGAGACGAAACACCCGTGTACTCTATGCTCTTCGCCACGCAGCCGTTGCCGCCGTCCACGATGCTAAAGCCTTTTTCCACATCGCCTGTGTGGACCATAACCGCTATGTCGCACCCGTCCATAAAGCCGCGGCGCATCATCTCCACCTTGCCGCCGAAATATTTTATTATGCCGTCTTCGCGAAGCTTTTCGCGAAAGGCGATTTCAATAAGCTCCTCGGCGGGCACAGCCATAAGCCGGATGCTGCCGCACAGCCCGTCAAGCGCGCCCGGCCGCTTTAGCGCCGCGGCCAGCCCAAGCAGCGCCGCCGCCTGGGCGTGATGCCCGCAGGCGTGCACCGCGCCTGTCGCCCTGTTGCATTCCGGATGGCTGGACACAATAAGCGAGTCAAGCTCGCCCATAATAAGAAGCCGCGGCCCCTTGCGCCCGGTGTCGATATCTGTGGAAAAGCCCGGGATATTCCCCGCCATTTTTAACTCGTAACCAAGCTTTTCAAATTGGCCGGCCAGATATTTTTGTGTCTCCCACTCGCGGTAGCCAGTCTCGGGGTTTGCCCATATATGGCGCTCGGCATCAAACATAAGCTGCCGCTGCTCTTCCGCCAGACCAAGCAGGAAATCATACCTCGCGTTTCCCATATTGTATACTCCTCCACAACAAAAGCGAATAACATATTTATGTAAGTATATCATTTATAGATTACAATAGCAATCGGATATACAATTATCTGACAGTATTCACGCATGGCGCTGTACATTTATTCCGGATTATTATAGAATGAAACAATAACAGGGTTAAGTGGCCAATCCGGGCAGGTGTAAGTGATTTACGGTGGGATGCGAGGCGGTATTTATGATAAAAATCGAGCGGTTCACAGGCATCGCCGACAGGCGGAGAATTGAAAAAGGCACGGTCATCCTGCAGGAGGGCGACGCGTGCAATGAGCTGCATATTATTGTTCTTGGCTCTGTAGGCGTATACAGCGAATACGGAAAGCCGCGCCAAAAGCTTGTCGCCGTGCTTACGACGGGGGACTATTTTGGCGAGCAGGGTATGCTGCTTGGCCTGCCCGCGCCCGCGACATATATCTCACTGATGAACACGACGGTCGCCGCCGTCAGCGCCGAGACAGCTGGCGCGGTATTCGGCGCAAGCCCCGGTGCGGCGCTGTCGTTTGCGGCGTCCCTGTGCGAGAGGCTGAGCCGGAGGGATGCTTCGCTTGAGCAGCTTTACAGCGGATACCCGCCGGTGCTGATGCCGCGAAGAGTATCCCAGCCCGAGCTTGCGCTGCAGGCCCAGCCGGAGCGTGAAATACCCCCGGCGACGCAGCGAACGCCAAAGCAGGCGGCAAACCCGCTGCCTGTTGACCCCCCGGTTGCGGCGCAGCCTGAGGCTAAGCCTGACACCGCGCCGCGCGAAGCCGGGAAGCCCGCGCAAAAAACGCATGTCCGTCCGGCAGCCGCGGCGCCCGCTTCACAGCACCCTGAATCCGTACCAGCCGCCGCGCCGGCCAAGGAAGAAAAAGCCGCGGCGCCGAAGCCTGCCGTCAGGGCCGGCAGTGCAAAGCCCGAGCTGACGGATATATTCCCCCCCGGGCACGGCAGCTATAAGCTGGAGGTGCCGTTTGGTGACAACCCTTACCTGATGGACAAAACCTTCACCTGCCCGCAGTGCGGCCGCACATTTAAATCGCAGGTCGTCCGCCCGTCAAGGCTTGTGTCAATCGGCACCGACCCCGACAGGCGCGTCAGGTATTCCGGTATTGAGCCGCTGTACTACGATATCGTCGTCTGCCCGGACTGCCGCTACAGCGCCATTGCCGACTCGTTTGAATCCGCTCTGAAGCGCCGCGCAATCGTCCTCGAAAAGCTACAGCCGATTATGGAGCAGCTCGACGGCATATTCGACCGGCCGCCCGGCGCCGATTCGGTATTTGCCGCGCACTTTACGGCGCTTGCCTGCGCCGAGATATGTTTTCAGCCCGGCGCGCTGATGCACTGCCGTCTGTGGCACAAGCTGAGCCGGATTTATTCCGACGCCGGTGACGCCGGCATGGAGGCGCAGGCAGTGAAAACAGCCTACGAGAGCTATATGTCCGCTTATCAGAAAATAAATATATCGGCGCGCCAGAACCAGTCGTTATGCGTGATAATTGCCGAGCTTGCGCTTAAGCTTGGTGACTATATCACGGCGCGCAACTTTTTCTTCAAGGCAAAGACAGACCGCGAAGGCACGCCGATACTCCGCCGGCACGCCGAGGACCGCATAGAAGACATAAAAGAGGCTATGCAAAATGGATAGCGGCCGCGCCGGGATAGCGCATCTTAAAGAGCAGATAGAGCGGAGCCGGCGTATTGTGTTTTTTGGCGGCGCGGGGGTGTCCACCGAGAGCGGCATACCGGATTTCCGCTCGGAGAGCGGTGTGTTCTCCGCTGCACAAGAGTACGGCGCCACACCCGAGGAGCTGCTTGGATACGGCTGCCTCAAAGGCCGGCCTGAGCTGTTTTTCAGCTACTACAAACGTTTTTTGGTTCACGAAAACGCCAAGCCGAATCCGGCGCATCTTGCGCTTGCGTCGCTGGAAAATCTCGGCCGTCTGAGAGCGGTTGTCACACAGAACATCGACGGGCTGCATCAGGCGGCGGGCAGCAAAACGGTGCATGAGCTACATGGCTCGATGCACCGCAACTACTGTATGGACTGCCGCGCGGAGTACCCGCTTCGCTTTATAATGGACGCCGCAAACTGCCGCGGCGCCGTGCCTGTATGTGAAAAATGCGGCGGCACGGTCCGCCCCGATGTCGTGCTGTACGGCGAGCCGCTGAGTGAGCGGGTCGTCAACGCCTCGCTGAGCGCTATCAGTGAGGCCGACATGATAATAGTAGGCGGAACATCCCTTGCCGTTTACCCTGCTGCGGGGCTGCTGCGCCATTTCGGCGGCGGCTGCATAGCACAGATTAATAAAAGCGAGACACCGCTCGACTCCTCGGCCGATATCACCATCCGCATGCCAATCGGGCAGGTTCTTGGGGAGGTATGCGGGCTGTGAGCCGGCAGCCGCGGCCGGCGCCGCCCGTTTTGCCGGCCGCCGCATCGAACGCCCGCGTTATTCGTTCCTGTACTTCTTCCACATATATATCCCCAGACCGGGGACCATCGAAGCGAGCTCCATTACCAGAAGCCATCCGAACAGAGAAGCGCCGTTATCGCCGTTCATTTTCGTCAGCCTGTACGCTGTCCCGAACCCCAAAATGTTCTGGACAATAACAATTATGGTGTATAATAGTCCGATAATCTCCACAGGGCACCTCCTGAAAGTGTTTCTTGATACTATAATAACATAAGTTGCACCCTTCGCAACAAAAAAAACGCCAAAAAACAAAATGTTTCTGGCGTTTTTAAATTATTCGAAAAAATATATTGCAGCACGGCAACGCTCATTACTCCTGACGCAAGCGCTCAAGAAGTGCCCGCACAAAATCTTTGGCGATAGACGACGCCTCGGCGCAGTTTTTCTCAAAGTTCGCTTCACCACTGTGTTTTGCCGTATCTGTAAGCGTGCGCACCGCGATGAACGGCACCCCGTTGACATAACATACGTGTGCGATGGCGGCTGTCTCCATATCCACCGAAAGCGGCGCGCAGGCGGCGATTATCTCGTCCCTGCCGTCAATGTCTATAAAGCTTTCGCCCGTCACCATCCTGCCGAAGTATATCTTCCCGTCCCGCGTTGTCGCCGCCCGCCGCGCCAGCTCAAGAAGCCTGCCGTCGGCCTTGAAGAACTCGTCCGGCATCCACGGGTGATAGCCTGTAAGTATCTCATTGTCCATGTCGTGATACATAACCTCGGTGCAAACGACAGTGTCAAGCACATCAAGGCGTTCGTCTATGCCACCGCATGTGCCGGCGTTTATTATCACATCGACGCCGCGGCAATCTATCAGCAATTGCGCGGCAACGGCGGCGTTCACCTTGCATACGCCGCAAAACAGCGCGATGACGTCTGTGCCGTCAATTTCGCCTTCGTAAAGCGTCAGCATCGCCCGCTTTGACACATGAAGACGCGCGATATGCGGCAAAAACGGGGCCAGCTCACGCTCCCCGGCGCAGATAATCCCAACCTTCGCCATACAAATACCTCCATAATCCCTAAAAATGGCGCGGAGAGCGGGGCAAAGCCCACTTCCGCGCATCGTTTATCCCGTAAAACCGCGGAGGAGGTCAGAACCGCCACAGAATATACCTCTGGATACAGAACTTTACGCCGTCTATCGGCCCGCGCCCTCTGGCGCTGCCCAGCATGTCGCCGTATTGCTCACGCATGTACGCACGGTCGCCGTCAGATATCTCTCCGGCGCTGTATCTGGCGCGCGAGAACACCTCGGCAACCTTGACGCCGCCGTTTGGCGCAAGGCCTAGCGACATTGCCCGCCGCACGAATGTATATGCCGTCTCGCGCGGGGCGATATTACAGCCGAGATACGACGCTGTGCCGATTATACGCTTGAAGTACGCCGAAACGGCCTGCCGGTTGTCCATGACGTCTATAGCAAGCAGCTTTGAGGCGTACCGCCTGTGCAGCGCAAACAACGCGCCGCTCGTCAGCGCAATCAGCAGAACCACTGCCCCGAAAATGCTTGCCCCTGCGCCCGTGTCATCAACACCGGGCTCGCTTGCGGCAGTTGTCACCGCCGTCTCGGCGCGGTCGAGGATATCACGAATCTCCGGCATGTCGTCAAACGGGTCGCTCTGGCCGTCCGGCGCCGGCATCGGCTGCGGTGTCTGCACATTATAGAATGCGGCGTAATATGCCGGCGTCGCCTCAAACGGTATCCAGCCGAAACCCTCGAAGTATACCTCCGCCCATGCGTGTGCCTGCGCGTTTGTCACATCGTACCCGCCGCGGGCGTTGCGCTCGTCGGGCAGGGAGAACCCCTGCGCAAAACGAGTCGGGATACCGAGGCAGCGGCCCATTACGGCCAGCGCTGTCGCGTAATATGTGCAGTATCCGGTCTGGCCTTCGAACAAAAAGTAATCTACAAAGTCCCGCCCCGAAGGCGGCGTACCCGGCGTCAGGGTATAGGGGAAGTTCGTCAAAAACGCCTCTAGCGCGCGTATTTTGTCGTAGTTGGTCGCGGCGTTCTTTGTTATATCCAGCGCAAGCGTACGAACCCTGTCGGGCAGGGCAGGGGGCAGCTGAAGATATATCTCCGCCTCTGCGGCCGCGTCCGTATTCATAGCGGGCAATACGCCGGACAGGCCGTCGTCGTGCGTATTCATCGCAAGGAACATCGCACGGTAATGACCGCCTCGCGGAAGCGCCGATGCGCTGTATAAGCTGCCGTCAGGATTCTTTTCAACCCCTATGCCGCGCTGCGCGTCCATGCCGACGCCCAGCGCCATCGCCGGCAAGAATACCGTTCGCGTCGTCCTGCCCGGTATGATGCGCATGGCGTCAAACTCGGCCGTGGGGCCGTGCTGCGACATAACCAATAATAGCGTCTTGCCGGTCTCGGCCATGTCGGTAAAATCCATCGAGTATTCGGCGACAAGGCTGTCCATATTGTCAAGCTGAAACCAGTCGTACATCGGCGACATGTGGTGAGTGGCCAGCGGCTTGCGCTCCCCCTCGGGCTCCATCCACCGCGTGCCGGTATATGTCGCGCCGTACGCCCCGGCAAGGTAGGCCTTGTTGCCGGTATATACCTCCATCACAAATGTCGAGCCCTGCCGGACATCGCCGCCCAGCAGCCCGCCAGGCCTTGCGAAGCCGGTGGACTGCAGCGTGAAAAACTTGGGCGAAAATGTATCGCTGAAGTAGTTGCCGATGCCTTCGAGGTTGCGCATCAGGTTCTCGCTGATGCTCATCTGCTCGGCCGCCGCCGGTTTCGGTATCATATTGGCCACCAGCATCACAATCAGGCTTATCGGCACAAGCGTCAGGCCGGATTTCCCGACGCGCCGTACATCGGGGTCGCGCGACGCCATATGGTTCATGCGCCGCGTCATAAACAGCACAAAGCAAAACGCGAACGCCAGAAGATACCGCGTCGCGACGGCGTAGTTGAGATACGCTTCGATTGCGAAGCAGGCAACCGCGATAAACGACAGCGAATAGAAGCTTATCGACGAGCGCAGGTTTGCCGCCGTCAGCAGCGCAAAGGCGAAAATAAGCGCGCACCCCAGCACGGCGTATTTAGCGATATACGGCAGCTCGCCGCGGATGTGCAATATAAGCTGCCCGATAAACCTCTTTAGTTCGTTGTAAAGCGGCGCGTCGGCACCACTGCCGCGCAGGTATAAAAACACGATAACCGCAGCGCAAACCGTGATGGTAAGCGTGGTTAGCGCCGTATATCTGTTATAGAACACAACGCACAGCGCCACCGAAAAATACAGGCTGTACAATAAAAGCGTCAACGTGGGTATTGCGATGAATGTCGTGGCCAGCACTGCCCCGGACAGGGCAAATGTATAGAATGTTCCGGCGACGATGTAGTATATATTGTTCGCCATCTTGTCGGACGTGCGGATTGGCGTGACCAGCTCTGCGTCCTTTACATGCTTATCTCGCAGACTCATCGTCCCACCTCCACTTTGATCCCGCTGGAGGTTAGGCTGTCAATCACTTCATAATCTTGCGGGGAGGGGGACGTCCCCATGGGATACACAATGTACAGCAGCACATCGTGCCCCGACGCGCAAAGCATTTTCAGTGTCAGCGCGCTGTCCGCGCTTATCATCGGCGAAAATATTATTAGGTCGCTGAAATACGGCCTGTCAATCAGCATCGCTTTCAGCTCGTTCCCCAGCGTCGCGGTTCCGTCAAAAGCAAGCGCCGCAAGCGCGGCGTAAGCGCGCTCCATATCTACGGGCGCAGCGACGTCGATTTCGGCCCCGCGAAGCCCGGAAAAAACAAGCCTGCCCGTGCGGGCATTGCGCAAAAGCACGTCAAGCGCCGATATCACCATTGTCGCCATGCTGTCCTCAAACGCAAGGCGCGTCCTACCGCGCGCCGCAACGGCGTCGCGGCACAGCAGCACCAGTGTGCGGTCCTGCCCCGGCGTCTTAAACTCCTTTACAATAAAGTCTCCGCGCTTGGCGGTAAGCTTCCAGTGTATGCGCTTATAGTCGTCAGACGGGTTGTGCCGGCGGATGTCGGTAACATCGGTCAGGTCGTGGCTGTCCATTTCGGGGCCGGCATAGCCGTCGTTAAGGCGGCGGCTGGCCAGCGGAAGTACAAAATCCGGGTTTACCTTGGGGTACACCATAACGGTGTCGTGCCGCCGAATGTTAAAGCTCATCCGGAACAGGCCGAGAAAATCAACGACGGTATACTTTTTTATCCCGATATCGTAGACGCCGCGGTAGGGGAACATCAGCTCGTAGCGGTAGTTCATCGTCTCGAACGGCGTGATAAACTCACTTGGCGTGTCCTCGCCGCGGTAGGTCACATACTCGTCATACAGTGCAAATGTAAAATGCGGATAGGAGAAAGGCCCGCGATTGCGCACGCGGACCTGTAAATCAAGAGGTTCACCTCTAAAAATGTGCACCTGACGCGTCCTGTTGGACGTGAAGAGAAACACCGGCGACAGCACCGCGGCAAGCAGCGCGACAACCGGAAGAAGCAGTACCATGTACAGAATCAAATATGTCACCGGCGCGCTGAACGACATGACGGCCAGCAGACCGAAGAACAGTACAAATATGTACATTGTGCGGGTCCTAGCCACCGCCGCCCCTCCTTTTGATGACAGTTTGTATTATTATAGATGAATTATACGTCTTGTAATATATATTTGCCGGCTAAACCAGAGGTACCTTTACCCCGGAAAGCGCGTTTTCAATAACATTTCGCGTCGTCACCTTTTTAAGCTTGGCCTCCTGCGTCAGCAGAATGCGGTGCTCGTATACATTGCTGATCATCTGGATGACATCGTCTGGCATCACGTATCCGCGGCCGCTGTACAGCGCCCACGCCTGGGCTGCCTTGAACAGGCCTATAGATGCCCTGGGGCTTGCGCCCAGCGCGACATATTGGTTGTCCCTCGTGTGACGGCTCAGGTTGACGATATACTCGTTTATCCTCTCGTCGACATGCACGCCTTCGGCCTTGGCCTGCATGTCCAGTATATCCTGCCCGGTCGCCACAGGCTCAAGTGTCGCCAGCGGGCTGTCGTGGCTGAAGCGGTTTATCATGCGCATCTCTTCGATTTTGCCGGGGTAGCCCATCGATATCCGCATAAAAAAGCGGTCCATCTGCGATTCTGGCAGAGGATACGTGCCGAGATAATCTGTCGGGTTTTGTGTCGCAAGCACGATAAACGGCTCCCCGATGCGATACGTGACGCCGTCTACCGTCACCTGCTTTTCCTCCATCGCCTCAAGCAGGCTTGCCTGCGTCTTCGGCGATGTGCGGTTTATCTCGTCGGCCAGTATCACCTGGCTGAACACCGCGCCGGGGCGGTATTCAAAGTCGCCCGTCTTTGGGCTGTATATCGAAAACCCCGTTATGTCAGACGGCATAATATCCGGTGTAAACTGTATGCGCTTAAACGAGCAGCTCAGCGACTTTGCAAGGCTTGAGGCAAGGCTTGTCTTGCCTACGCCCGGTACGTCCTCTATCAATACATGCCCGCGGCAGACAAGCGATATAAGCGTCAGCTCGATGGCGTAACGCTTGTCCACAATAACTTTCTCGATATTCTCAACAATACGGCTCAGCACATTTGTCTCCTGCATATTCATGCCTCCTTTGCCTTTTCAGGCTTCGCCGGGTGCCGACGGTCCCAAATATCGTTATTCTCTTTAAACCTAAACAGCACAATGTCCGTTACAAGCTCAATCGGCAGCGGCTTGCCCATCGGCAGCTGTATGGCGCCCTTAGAGGTCTTGTAGCCCTCAAGCCTGTCGGCAAACGTGCTGACGCCGCTCTCGCCAGGGTAAAACCCGATATGCCCTTTGTGCGCCGCAAAATGCACAAGATTGCCCTTGAAATAAAATGTCGGCATCTGCCAGCTCATACGCTCCTCGACCTCGGGAACAATGCGTCGCACCAGCGCGCGCAGCTCGACAAGCCGCGCCGCAGCCTCGGGGGACTGCTGCAAAAGATACTCATCAATTGTCTGCAGTGTGTTTTTGTCCATAACAGCCTCCGGCACAGTTGTCGTCGCCGCGCTTCCACGCCGGGTATCCGCAGCGTCCGCTAAACAACAGTATAAACTATCGCGGCGCGCTAAGCAATAATATTACGTATGATATGGGCTAAAATGCCTTTTTTTAATCGGCATCGTTAAAGAAAATTTACTTTTTATACACAGTTTTCCACAGCCTGGCTATTGATTTTTACATTGAGGAGGTGTATATTATAGCTAAAGTCAAATATAGTCAAAGTCAAACGAGGTGATGTCTTGGCCATCAGTGATTTGATTGCGTCATTTATTATGGATTTGGTCGAAAACGAAGAAGGCAACGCCGAGCTGTGCCGAAGCGATATAGCGCGTCAGTTCAACTGCGTGCCCAGCCAGATAAACTATGTCATATCAACAAGGTTTTCGCCCGAGCTGGGCTACATCGTCGAAAGCCGGCGCGGCGGCGGCGGATATATCCGCATACAAAAGGTCTCAAACGGCCGCTGTATGCTGATGCACGCCGTGAACTCAATCGGCGGGGCGATTGACCAGCAGACGGCCAGGGTTTTTTTAAGCAACCTCGCCCACAGCGGGGTTATTACCGAACATGAACGGCAGATGATGGCAGCCGGGCTCAGCGACGCTGCGCTTCGCAGTCTGCCGCCCGAGCAGCGCGACAGCGTGCGCGCCGGGGTGTTCAAGCAGATGCTCATCGCCGTCAGTTAGCATTGACATTACGAAAGGAGTGACACCATGCTGTGCCAGCACTGCAACAAAAACGAAGCCGAGATAAAGTTCATGTTTGATTTCATGGGCCGCCATGTCGAGGTAAACCTATGCCACGAATGCGCGGCACGGCTTCACGGTTTTTACGAGGGCAGACTTGGCCAATATGACGCGCCGCAGGCGCCGGGCGAACGCGCGGCCGCCGGTTTGGACGTCGGCGATATACGCCATCAGAGGAAACTGAACGAGATGCAGGTTCGCCTGCGCATCGCGATATCAAACGAGGAATACGAGGAGGCAGCCCGTTT
This sequence comes from Oscillospiraceae bacterium, assembly GCA_031552995.1. Classification (GTDB taxonomy): domain Bacteria; phylum Bacillota; class Clostridia; order Oscillospirales; family Butyricicoccaceae; genus JAVBMB01. The sequence continues at coordinate 6,179 of JAVBMB010000013.1, read as the reverse complement.
GCGTGACGAGATTGCCGAGGTAGAGAAGGAGGTGTGCGTATGAGCGCACGCGATATGCTGTCCCCCCAGGCGGGGGAGATGATTACCGAAGCTTTTCAGCTGGCGAACGGTGTCGGCCACGGTTTTGTAGGCAGTGAGCATATATTGTGGGCCATCGCGTCGGGCAAATATTTTGCCGCACAGGTTCTGGCCGAGGCAGGGCTGAACGCCGAGCTTGTCCGGCAGCTTGCAGAGCATACAGGCGGAGCAAGGGAGATGGGCGGCGGCAGCGGCCTCAGGCTCATGACAGGCGACGCCATCGGCGTGCTCGAGCATTCCGAGGCCCAAGCCAAGCGCCTGCGCCACAGCGAAATAGAGCCGGAACACATTCTGCTTTCGATACTCCAGCGCGGCGAGTGTACGGCATGCCGGCTGATAGTGTCCGCCGGGTGCGAGCCGCACAAGCTTGTTACAAGCCTGCTAGCCGGGCTTAATGCCCAGTGGCCGGCGTCGTACAAGCCTAAAAGCGGAAGGAAAAAGGATAAAACAGTCGAAACGCTGGATAAATACAGCCGCGACTTGACGGCGATGGCCAAAGAGAATAAGCTCGACCCGGTTATCGGGCGCGAGCGTGAAATCAGCCGCACCGTGCAGATACTGTCGCGCCGCACAAAAAACAACCCGTGCTATATCGGCGAGCCCGGCGTCGGCAAGACGGCCGTTGCCGAGGGGCTGGCGCAGCGAATTATATCGGGCGATGTGCCCGACAACCTGCGCGGGCGCAGGCTGCTGGCCCTGGACCTTGCCAAGATGCTTGCCGGGACAAAATACCGCGGAGACTTTGAAGAGCGGATAAAGAGCTATATCGACGAGGCCGCCGAGGCCAGCGATGTCATACTGTTCATCGACGAGCTGCACACATTGATTGGCGCCGGCGCAACAGACGGTGCGATGGATGCCGCGAATATCCTTAAACCGGCGCTTTCACGCGGGGAGATTCAGGTAATCGGCGCGACGACGCTTGGCGAATACCGCAAATATATCGAAAAGGATGCCGCGCTCGAGCGCCGTTTTCAGTCGATAAACGTACCCGAGCCTACAAAAGAAGAGACGCTTGAAATCCTCCGGGGCGTGCTTCCGCGGTACGAGGAACATCATAACCTCAAGATTACCGAAGAGGCCTGCGCCGCGGCCGTGACACTTTCGGCACGGTATATTCAGGACAGGTTTTTGCCCGACAAAGCCATTGACCTCATCGATGAGGCGGCATCTCGCGTACGCACGGCCGACGTCACGGTACCCGAAGGGCTGCGCGGGCTGGAGCTTGAACTGGAAAGGCTTGAGAGCGAAAAGCTCGACTGCGTTCGAAAGCAGGATTTTGAGACCGCCGCAAGTATAAGGGATAAACAGCAGACGCTGCGTGAGCAGCTTAAGGAAATGAAACGGCAGCAGAGCGGCGAAGCGCGCAAAACCGTTGGTGCGGGCGATGTCGCGCAGGTTGTCTCGATGTGGACCGGCATCCCGGTGACGATGCTTACCGAAGATGAGGCGGCTCGCCTGCTTCGGCTGGAGGAGACACTGCACTGCCGCGTCATCGGGCAGGATGAGGCCGTCACCGCCGTAGCAAAGGCGATACGCCGCAGCCGCGTGGGGCTGAAAGACCCGCGCCGGCCGATAGGCAGCTTCCTGTTCCTTGGGCCGACCGGTGTCGGAAAAACCGAGCTGTGCAAGGCGCTGGCAGAAGCCCTGTTCCGCGACGAAAACGCCATGATCCGCATGGATATGTCGGAGTACATGGAGCGGCACACCGTGTCTAAGTTGATAGGCTCGCCGCCGGGATACGTCGGCTATGACGACGGCGGACAGCTGACAGAACGTGTGCGCCGCAAGCCGTACAGCGTCATACTGTTTGACGAGATAGAAAAAGCGCATCCCGACGTCTGGAGCGTACTGCTTCAGATAATGGACGACGGACGCCTGACCGACGCGCAGGGCCGCAAGGTCGATTTCAAGAATACAATCGTCGTCATGACGTCAAACCTTGGCGCGCGCGACATAAGCGAGCGGCCGAAGACACTCGGCTTCGGGGCGCAAAAAGAGGGAGAGGTTCAGCGCGCGTCGGATATCAAGGCGCGTGTCGACGCCGAGCTGAAAAAGGCGTTCAAGCCGGAGTTTTTGAACAGAATCGACGATATAATCGTGTTCCACCAGCTCGACCGAGAGCATATAGCAAAAATCACAGGCACCATGCTGGGCGACCTTGCGGCGCGCATGATGGCGCTGGGCGTCGAGCTGCACACAACGCCGCAGGCAGAGGAAATACTTGCGCAGAAGGGCTTCGACCCAAGCTATGGCGCGCGCCCGCTGCGCCGGGTGATTCAAAGCCTGGTCGAGGACCGTGCCTCCGAGCTGCTGCTTGAATGCGCAGCGCCGCGCGCAAGGATTGATGTAACGGCGGTTGACGGCGAGATATCTCTGTCGGTGACGCCGCTTGAGGAACACGTTGAAGCTATGAGCACAGCCGACAGCAAATAATAAAAGCCCCCGTCCGGGGGCTTTTTTCATGTCGGCACCGCCGCATGACGAAGGGCATCAGCCGCGCTGCTTAGGCGTGACAGCAGTGGGGCAAATCGGCGTTTTTGCGCTGACGCCGCAAAGATTACTGTCGCATAATAGATTGTTTTCGTGTATAATCGCATTATAAATGCCGGAAAACGACCGCGGTTGAAGGCCGCACGGTGAGAGCAGGAGGAAGTATGGGCGAAGCAGAGATGAACGAGAGAATCCAGCGGCAGAGGATGCACGGGCTTTATCTTTCGCGCAGGTGCCCGGATATTGTCTCGCTGTCGCGCGAGCTGCTTGGGCTGCACAGCTGGTTTTACCGCAACGTCCCTTTTTCGGCGCTGATTCGCGGGGCGGATATAACCGGCTGGAAACGGTCGCTGACAAAAACATGGCTTTACCGCGGCACGCTGCACGGCGCGGCGTATGACGAGTTGCCGGCACTGCTTGCGCTGCACGCCGGCAACATATATATTTCAACGCTGTACAGCGTGGACACCATAGAGCGCTTTGCCGAGGAAGTGCTGCGGTATATGGAGGACGGCGTATCCTCTCGAACCGAGTTCCGCAGGATTTTTTCGCGCAACTATGCGCCGCAGATAGTCGAGAATATGTTCTCGCCCTGGGGCGGAATCTTTGTATATTTGGCGCGTCAGGGGAAAGTCGCCTTCCGCGACATGGCCAGCCGGGATTTTGATATGATATCGGCCGAGCCGGAGCTTGCGCAAAGCGATGTGCTGCCCGGGCTTTTGCGCCGGTTTTTTGCCGTATACGGCCCGGCAACACTTGCCGACGCCGCGTGGTTTTTTGGCTTTTGGCGCGATGACGCCAAAAAGCTGAAGGCGCTGCCGCTTGATGACCTGTGCTGCTTCGAGCATCAGGGCAGCCGGTACTATCACTGCGGAGAACAGGATACAAACGACATACCGGAGCTGACGCTGCTATCAGGCTTCGACCCGCTGATTGTATCATATACCGAACGCAGCGCCGTGCTGCCAGCCGAGTACAAGAGCAGGGTCATACTCAAATCCGGCATATGCAACCCGACAATCGCTGTGAACGGGCGCGTTGCGGGGATATGGAATATCAAGAACAACGCGCCGGTCGTTGAGTTTTTTGAATCGCAGCCGAAACGGATTGTCGACGCCGCGGCGGATATGGCGGATGATATTCATCGGCGCGTGTTGCTGTGATACGGCGCTGCATGGCATAATTTTAAATGGCGGCCCGAGATGCGGGTTGAGTCTGCCTGAAAACTCTGCGGGTTTTCAGACACTTGGCCGGCACCGGCCTGCGGGCCGGATTCCGCCCATTTTATGCGTAAAAATGGGCGTGTTAAGTTGATTTTCCCCGGCACATGTCAGTGGAAAATCTGATTGGTTATCGAAGAAGTAGAGCGCGCTCTTCTTCTTCAGGCAGTCTGGACGGCCGGGGTTCCCCCCCGGCCTTTTTTCGTATACTTGACCACTCGGCCAAACATATGCGGCCGTGTTTGTTATAGTTCATAAAAAAATAATATTAATCTTTTAAACTATATAGCAAATTGCCAAAATCTGATATATAATGCAAATAAGTGTGACAAATATATCCACAATTAAAAAATGCCCACTTCCCGCTGTGATGCCCGGCATCGCATACGGCAGCAGGGCACAATTAAGCAGGAGGCGATTTTTTGGACAAACTGCAGGGCCTGAGACAGAAGGCCGCGGAAAACCTGGAAAAGCTTGGCCAGGCCGGTATGGTGATAGCCGTTGTGCAGGATGACGCCGTCATCTTTGCCGAGGGCTTTGGCTACAAGGATGTTGAGCAGAATAAAAAAGCGACCGAGAAAACAATATTCCCAATCGGGTCGGCCAGCAAGGCCTTTACGGCGACAGGCGTTATGCTTTTGCAGGACAGAGGGCTTACCGACATAGATAAGCCGGTGCGCAATTATCTGCCCGAGCTTGTGTTTATGGACCCTGTCTCCAACTCCTCCGTCACGGCAAGAGACCTTATGTGCCACCGCACAGGCCTGCCGCGCCACGACGGGCTGTGGATAATGCGCGGCAACCTGTCGCGCGCCGATGTCGTCGAGGCGATTCGCTATCTTGAGCCGTCCAAACCGTTCCGCACTACATATCAGTATAACAACCTGATGTTCGCAACGGCGGGACGCCTTGTCGAGCGCGTCTCGAACACAAGGTGGGAGGATTTTACACGGCGGGAGATTTTTGAGCCGCTGGGGATGAACACCGCCAACTTCAGCACGGAGGATTCGGTGACGTGCGGCGACTTTGCCATACCGTATGACAAGAACCTCAAGACAGGCGAGCTTGACCAGGTCGACTTCTCGCGCATCGCCGCGTGCGGGCCGGCCGGCTCGATAAACGGCAGCGTGCTGGACATGGCGGGTTGGGTGCGCTTTAACCTCGGGCAGGGCACATTTATGGGTAAGACTCTGATGAGCAAGGCGTCGTACGCGCACCTTGTCAAGCCCAATATACTCAATGAGGCAGGGTTCCTGCACTTTGACGAAGTGTTTGACCAGGGCTATGCCCTCGGCTGGTCGGTCGACTGCTTCCGCGGCAGGACACTTGTGTCGCACGGCGGAAATGTCAACGGCGGTTCGGCTGTTATAGGCTTTATGCCGGAGATAAACGCGGGTGTGGCGATAATGGTGAACACCGGCGGCAGCATGCTGCCCACGGCGATGATGTATGACATAATCGACCGCCTGACCGGCAACGCCGACAAAAAGGATTGGGCTGGCGAGCTGAACGCGCAGTTCAGCAAGGTTCTTGAGAGCGTCATGAGCGCGCGCGCCGCGAAAGCGCCAAAGAAACCCTTCGGCCCGACGCACCCGCTTGAAGACTATTGCGGCCAGTATTCGCACCCCGGCTACGGCGTTTTGCGAGTGGCGCTGAGCGAAGGCAACCTGTTTGCCAAGTTCACCGGCATGAAGGTGCCGCTTGAAAGCCTGCACTACGACCATTTCACCGGCGAGGTGTGGACCGGCGGCAACCCGATGAACTTCAACTTCGATTTCATCACGGGTGTCTCGGGCGCAATAGAATCTGTTGCTATAAATGTTGAGCCGACGCCGCCCGTCAAGCCGGTTGTGTTTAAGAAAGTATAACGGAGGAGTATCATAATGAGTGAAAAACTGTTGCCGCGCCTTGAAAAAGCTGCCGCAAAGGGCCTGAAAGAGCTTAATGTACCCGGTGTCGCCGTCGCCGTTGTAAAGGATGGCAAAATGATTTATTCCGCCGGTTTCGGCTATGCCGATTTGGAAAAAAAGGTGAAGATGACCGCCGAACACCTGCTGCCGATTGGCTCGGCGAGCAAGGCGTTTACGGCGACATGCGCCGTTATGCTGGCCGCAGAGGGCAAGCTTGACCTTGATAAGCCGATACGCGACTACATACCGGAGCTGAAGCTGTCCGACCCGGTGGCCGGCGCGCACGCGACGACACGCGACATGCTGTGCCACCGCACAGGCATGCCTCGCCACGTCCTGTCGTGGATAGTGATCAACGAGTGCTCCCGCCGCGAACTCGTCTCCGTCGTTGATCATCCTCTGTACCTTTTGCAGGTCGTTCGTCCCGAGATAAGCGCTCAGTCCACCGGTCTTTGTGATGCGCTCAAGCATCTCCCCT
>JAVBMB010000034.1:0-20995 GCA_031552995.1 Oscillospiraceae bacterium | reverse complement strand
CTGATGCTGTCCGTCCCGGTGGCGGGCGCGCACGCGACGACACGCGTCTTGCTGTGCCACCGCACAGGAATGCCTGGCCACGTCCTGTGGTGGATAAACAACCACGACTTCACCCGCCGCGAAATCGTCTCCGAAAGGCTGCAGCATCTGGCGCCCAGCAAGCCGTTCCGCAGCGTGTGGCAGTATCAGAACTACATGTTCGCCACGGTCGGATACCTCGTCGAGGTCATCAGCGGCAAGACGTGGGAGGAGTTCACGAAGGAGCGTATTTTTGGCCCGCTAAAGATGAAGACCGCCAACTTCCTTGTCAAAAACCCGGATAAATCCGGCAAGACGGCCAAGCTGTATACCGAGAATAAAAAGGGCAAGCTGGAAGAAACCGTCCCGCTCGTCATAGACGCTATGGGCCCGGCAGGCTCGATTAACGCCACGGTAGAGGAGATGTGCGAGTGGCTGCTGTTCAACATTGACGGCGGCAAGGCGCACGGCAAGCAGCTTATCGACGAAAAGACTTTCCCCGAGCTGCACAAGCCGAACATCTCGTATGAGCTTATGCCGTTCGAAGTGCCCGAGACAAAGAAGATGGGCTATGCCCTCGGCTGGTTTGTCAACTGCTTCCGCGGTAACAAGGTTGTAGAGCACGGCGGCAACGTCGCGGGCGCGTCGGCGCTTGTGTCGACGATGCCCGACAAGGGCCTGGGTGTTGTCGTGCTTACAAACGCGGCCGGAACCCAGCTGACGCAGGTGCTTGTCAACCAGGTGTACGACGAGCTGCTCGGCCATGATGACATCGACTGGGTCGATTTCTTCGCCGGAGCCGTAAAACCGCTTAAGGAGGCCGCCGCCAAGCAGCAGCAGGCGTTCCTCGATTCGAAGATAAAGGGCAAGAAAAAGTCTCACGATACCGACGACTATGTCGGAGAATATACCCATCCCGGCTACGGCGCGGTGTATATCAGCAAGGAGAATACCGGAGACGGCCTGCGCATAAAGTATAACTATTATGAAAGCGAACTGACACACCTGCACTACGACATATTCCACTTTGTACACTTCGGCATGACAATCCCCGCCTCGTTCAGAACCGGTATCAGCGGTGATATCGACACCCTGTGCATCCAGTTCGAGGGTATGGTTCCGCCGACCGAGTTCAGGAAAAAGGCCGTGGAGAAAAAGGCCGAGCCGGCCGAAAAGCCGGCCAAGGCCCCGGTTAAACGGACGGCAAAGAAATAACATCGCCGCCAGAAGCAGCCCGGAATGAATGTGAACTGCCCCCAAAAGTTAAACAAACAATAAGAATTAAGCAGCTTTAAGGGCTTACTGTCTGTGTAACACAGGCGGCAAGCCCTTAAGCTTTGCCTTGATTCTGCGATTGTTACAGTAATCGAGATAAGCAATCATCTCTGCCTCGAAGCGCTCGAGAGGCTCAAATTCTTCAAGCTAGAGCAGCTCGCTTTTGAGATGACCGAGCTGCTTTTGTCCCGTGGCGTCACTGGAGTTGCTTATGAAGACATCGACGACGACCGGGGGGGGCTCAGGCGCCGGCGCCGCCGAGCTGGCCAGCGCCAACAATGCTCGATGTCAACCGGAAGGCCATGGAACGCGCTAAGGAGCGGCTGCCTGCCAATGTGGAGTTTTTGCAGTCCAGCCGTGAAAACCTTGTCGCATGCTTGAAACGCACCGATGTGCTCGTTAATTGCATTTTGTGGGATAAAAACCGCACCGACCATCTGGTTTTTCGTGATGACCTTAAGCTGATAAAAGCCGCCGCAGATATCGTCGATGTGGCATGCGATGACGGCGGCGCCATAGAAACCTGCCGGGGGACCTCTCACGACGAACCCTTTACTATACCGACGGTATACTTTACTGTGCTGTGGACAATATACCCTCGGGCTTCTCACGCACTGCGCCGCAAACGCTGTCGGCGGCAACGCTGCCCTATGCTTTGGCCATCGCAGGGAAGGGTGTGGAGCAAGCCATGCTTGATGATGAGCATCTGCTTAGAGGGCTAAGCACTTACTGTGGCATGTTGACTCTCGCCGAGACTGCGGTCAAACACAATATGCCCTATATCGCCGCGAGAGAAGCTATGGGTACGGCTAAGGCCTGATAGAGGCTGATGGCCCGCGCCATACGCCGCAGGAGCTGTTGCTTACCGCGCAGGGGGATGTGGGGCTTGACGGTATCCGGCAATTTGACACGGAACAAATAGTGGCCCGCCGAATGCTGAATATGAACAGCGGTGACCCCGGCTGCATGATTATCGGTGTCGCCGGCGTAGCGGCAGAACCGGTATATATACAGGCTCTGCCGCGGTCATTATATCAGCGTTTCACCCTGGCCGGCGTACGCTTCATTCGCGCTAACCCAAGGGCCGCACCTGCAGTCTTTCGCCCCGCACAGCCATTCCGCTGATTCATGCCATTTGACGATACAGCTCGGCGTAGATGCCGCCGCTCTCAAGCAATTTATTATGGCTGCCCTGCTCGGCAATTCCCGTTTCCGCCAGCACAATGATCCTGTCGGCGCTGCGTATGGTGCTAAGCCGATGGGCGATGACTATGGTGGTACGGCCTTTAATCAGCCGCTCGAGCGCCTGGTATATCTGCCGCTCGCTCCGATTGTCCAAAGCGCTGGTGGCCTCGTCTAAAATCAGCACCGCCGGGTCTTTTAAGAACACCCGCGCAATACTGATGCGCTGCCGTTGCCCGCCGGACAGCGTAACCCCCCGCTGGCCGATCTGGGTGTGATACCCGTTGGGCAGCGCCATAATGAAGTCGTGAGCATTCGCCTGCTTTGCCGCTTCGATTATATCGGCGTCACAGGCGCCCGGCTTGCCGTAAGCAATATTTTCCATAATAGTGCCGCCAAAGAGATACACATCCTGCTGCACCATGCCGATACTGCGTCGCAGGTCGCCAAGGGGATAATCCCGCACATCGCGTCCGTCCAGCGTGACAGTACCGCCCGATACCTCGTAAAGGCGCGGGATGAGCGAGCAAAGCGTCGTCTTGCCCACGCCGGATTCGCCAACCAGGGCAATGTACTCGCCGGCTTGTATCCTCAGGGACAGGTTAGCCAGCACATCGCGGTTGCCGGAGGCATAGCGGAATGTCACATCATCAAAACAGATCTCCCCGTTGAAGGCAAGCGCCCCGGCGGAAGGCGGCCCTTCCGCTTCGGGCGGAAGACAGGCAATCTCCATAAACCGGTTAAAGGCGGCCTTGCCGCTTTGGTACTGGTTAACAATCCTGGCAAGCTGCGGAATGGGTGCGGTTAAGTAGCCGATATACAGCAAAAATGTAATCAGGTCGGCGGCGCTCATTTTACCTCCGGTAATCCACCAGCCGCCCAGCGCCACGGTGACAAAGGTCAGCATCGGCGCCAGCAGCTCGACCAAAATTGAGTAATACCACGCCTCCTCCCGATAAATTGCCGCCTTGCTGCGGTAGTATTCATGGTTTTCGCGGGCAAAGCGCGCCCGCTCGACAGCTTCATTGGCAAATGCCTTAACTGTGCGGATGCCCAGCAAGCTGTCTTCCAGCATGGAGTTGACCTCGCCAATTTTTTTGTAGCTGGTTTTATAGCACGCGCTTAGCCTGCGGTTAAAGATAAGGGCATAGACCAGCAGCACGGGAAGCATAGCGCACAGTGCCAGCGCCAGTTTGCTGTTGATGGTGAGGAGGATGACCACCGCGCCAATCAGGCGCAGCAGGTAAATGACAAAGTCCTCAGGCCCGTGATGGCACAGCTCGGCCAGGCTGTCTAAATCTCTGGTCATCCGGGACAGCAAATCGCCGGTTTCGTGTCTGTCGTAAAAGCTGACAGGCAGCAGTTGCAGCCGGTCAAACAGCTCGGCGCGCATGTCGCGCTCCATCCTCGCGCCCATGATGTGCCCCATCGCGTCAAGGAACAGCGTACAGCCGCTCTGCACCAAAATCAGCGTCAGCATCAGCCCCGCCGCTGGAATAATAACCGTGCCAAGCAGATTGCCGCCGCCGGCTTCCACGCCCTGAATAATGCGCCTTGTACACAGCGGGATGAGCAGCGCGGCCGCGGTTGCCACAAAAGCGCAGGCTATATCAGCAGCCAGCAGTCGGCGGTACGGCCTGTAAAACGATATAAACTTATGAAAATGTGTTTTGCTCTTTGAGTTGTCAGACATAAACCCTCCTAAAGAATGCAAAAAATGGGCGCAAAAAAACCGCAGAAAGCATCTATGTCTCCTGCGGCACAAAGCCGACGGCGCAGCCGGATTAACGAAGCGGCCCCGCGCACAACACAACGATGATTTCTCACGGCAAAGCAAATACTGCGCCCTGCATTACGCCGCGCGTCATGTTGCTTTGCGGTATTAAATTAGCCCGCCGACACCATTGATGTTTTCATAATTAATATCCTCCAAGTCCCTGCATATATGTTCAGTATAGCATAGATAAAGGCAAAGTCAATAGCGGCGGCGGATGTGCCGGCGCGGCAGGATTACAGCCCGATATCAGGCAATGGACATTCCTCGCGCAGTGAGGTATACTTGAATCATTGGCTTGCATAGAACGTTATAATTCGCTTGACGAAAAGGCGGTGACGCGGTGGAGATAAACAGCGACTTCATAAGCTATGTGCAGCGAGAGATAATCCCGCTGTACGGGCATTTTGACAAGGCTCACGGTACCGCGCACGCGGACAGTGTGATTAAAAACAGCCTGTCGATTGCCGCGGACTACCCCGTTGATATGAACATGGTGTATGTCATCGCGGCATATCACGATGTCGGGCTTGGCCAAGGACGCGAAAAGCACGAAAAGGCCTCCGCCGAGTATCTTTTGGCGGATGACGCGCTTCGCCGGTGGTTTTCCGCCGGGCAGCTGCTTCTTATGGCTGAGGCAGTTGAGGACCACCGTGCGTCGATTGAATATGAACCGCGCAGCATTTACGGCAAAATTGTATCCGAAGCCGACAGGGAGATTGCGTATCTGTCTATACTGACCCGCACGATTCAGTACAGCCTTAAACACTTCCCCGGTTATAGCTTCGAGCAGCATTTAGAGCGGACGTTTGAGCACATCCGCACAAAATACGGCGAGGGCGGGTATGCGAAGCTGTGGCTGAATACAGAGACAAACCGGCGTAACCTTAGTGAGCTGAGGAGCAAATCGCTGACGAAAGAGGCGTTGATGCCGGATTTTATGCGGATATTTGCCGAGTGCACAAAATAGACATGGCGTTTATGCGTTTTGGGGGAGGTGCGGGTGAATGGCGACACTCCATCTGATGGTAGGGTTGCCGTGCAGCGGAAAGACAACATACGCGCGCAGGCTTGCCGAAAGCGAGAACGCCTTGCTCCTTACGCCGGATATCTGGCAGATTGCGCTGTTCGGGCAGGACTTTCCCGGCCCGTACCACGACGCGCGGCACAGCGCGATAGAGGGCATCATGTGGGATGTTGCGCGGCGCGTGCTTTCGCTTGGGGCGAGTGTCATACTTGATTTTGGCTTCTGGGCAAAGGAAGAGCGCGACGATTTCAGGCAGCGTGCGCGCAGCCTTGGCGCCGGATTCAAAATACACTACATGGATGTGCCGCCATCCGAGTTGTACCGCCGTCTGGAGGAGCGAAACCGCAGCCTGCCGGACGGGGTGTTCATCATACCCAAGGCGGAGATGGATGCCTTTATCGCGCTGTTCAAGCCGCCGGACGCCGGGGAGCTTGAATAGGAGAGGGCCTCATCTTTTACGCCGAAGATACGCCTGGAAAAGAGCCGGAAGCACTGCCTGCGGGACGCAGATTAATGACCGCTTTTTGCGTTTGCCCCGTCTTTAGCGCACTATTGCGCCGAATAAAGTTGTGTGATACAATAACAATCAGAGAAAACAAATCCCGTTTTGACTGATTTAGACAACATAATAACAAAAAGTTATGGAACCGGGTGAAAATCCCGGGCGGACGGGCCACTGTGAAGGCGGAGCGTTTGTTCTGGAGGGGAATGCCCTCGGCCATTGGCGAAAGCTGAGAAGGCGGACAAAACGCGTGGATGCCAAGCCAGGATACTTGCTTTTTGCCGCCCACCTCGAGGGCGATAGCGACGTTTTGAAAGCACCGGCAAAACTCTGTTTTGTGGGTGCTTTTTTATGGGTGCCATACATTATCCGGCGACAGGAGGCGGGCCATGAAAGACTCATTCTATTCATATCATCCGGCGGTTAACGCCGTGTACTTTATTGCCGTATTGACGATGGCGATGGCGCTTATGCACCCGGTGTGCCTTGCCATTTCGCTGGTATGCGCGCTGACATATTCGATATATATGACAGGCCGCCGCGCCGTGCTGTTCGCGTTTAGGTTTATGCTGCCGACGCTTGTGCTGACGGCGGCGCTGAACCCGCTTTTTAACAACCGCGGGGCCACAATTTTGCTGTACTTCGCCAGCGGGAACCCGCTGACGCTAGAATCCATACTGTACGGCGCCGCCGCCGCCGTGATGCTTGTGACGGTGATATGCTGGTTCTCATCCTTCAACCGAATTATGACATCCGATAAACTGGGGTATCTGCTCGGCCGTGCACTACCGGCGCTGTCGCTGATAATCAGCATGTCGCTCCGGTTCGTGCCGCGCTTTAAGGCGCAGATTAAAAACATCTCGGCGGCTCAGAGGTGCATCGGGCGTGATCCCGGCACGGGCAGCGTCCTTGGCCGGGCACAAAACGGGCTGCGGATACTGTCGGTTATGACGACATGGGCGCTTGAAAACGCCGTCGAGACGGCCGACAGCATGAAGAGCCGCGGCCACGGGCTGCGCGGGCGCACGGCGTTTTCAATATACACAATGACGCGCCGCGACATAATCGCGCTTGTGTTTATCGTCTGCTGCTCGCTGTATGTCGCCGTCGGCGCGGCAGCCGGCGCGGTCGGATGGGAGTACTTTCCCCTTGCCGGCGGCGAGGGGACGGGGGTATACTCGATAAGCGTGATGTGCGCGTATTTCGCGCTGTGCATCACACCGGTGATAATCAACGTGAGGGAGGACCTGTTATGGCGGGCTATGGCATCAAAGGTCTGACATTCACATATCCGGGCAGTGAATCGCCCGCATTAAACGGCGTGACGATTGACATCCCGCGCGGCCAGTTTGTCGCGTTTTTTGGCCCGTCAGGGTGCGGGAAGACGACACTGCTTCGCCATCTAAAGCCCGCATTGACGCCTTTTGGCGACGTGACGGGAGAAATCCTGCTGGACGGCGTGCCGGTTTGCAGGCTTTCCGAGCGCGAGCAGTGCGCCAAAATCGGCTTTGTAATGCAAAACCCGGATAACCAGACGGTGACCGACAAGGTGTGGCACGAGCTGGCCTTCGGGCTTGAGAGCCTCGGTGTCAGCACGCCGAATATAAGGCGCAGGGTTGCCGAGATGGCGGCGTTTTTCGGCATACAGGATTGGTTTTACCGCGATGTACATGACCTGTCGGGCGGGCAGAGGCAATTGCTTAACCTTGCATCCGTAATGGTTATGCAGCCCGATGTGCTTGTGCTTGACGAGCCGACCGGGCAGCTTGACCCGATTGCGGCGGCGGATTTTTTAGCGACGGTCGGCAAGATAAACCGCGAGCTTGGCGTGACGGTCATCATAACCGAGCACCGGCTTGAGGAAGTATTCCCGCTGGCCGACAGGGCTGTATGCATGGACGGCGGAGCTGTCATCTGCGACGGCACACCGGGCGAGGTTGGCGAGTGGCTCCGCCGCAGCGGACACGGCATGTTTGCCTCCGTTCCGGCGCCGATGCGGATATATGCGGCGGTTCCGGCCGGCGACGCACTGCCCTGCCCTATTACCGTGCGTGACGGCCGGCAGTGGCTCGACAGCTATTTAGCCGGGCACGGCGGCGCGCAGGCGCGCACCGCTGCGGCGGAGCCTGATTTGGCCGACAGGCGAGAAACGGCGGTCGAGCTTGACGGGCTGTGGTTCCGGTACGAAAAGGATTCCCCCGATGTGCTCAAGGGGCTTACATTTTCGGTGCGCAGCGGCGAGTTTTTGGCGCTGTGCGGCGGCAACGGCGCCGGCAAGACAACGGCGCTGTCGCTTATCAGCGGCGCAAAAAAGCCGTATCGCGGCAAGGTGAAGATATACGGCACACCGGTTGAGCGCATATCGGGCGCCGCACTCTTTGGCGGGGATAGCGGCGCGATACTCGGCGTGTTGCCGCAAAACCCGCAGACGCTGTTTGCGGCGGCCAGCGTGCAGGATGACCTGACGGACATGATTGAGGGCCACGGCTTTGACGCCGGGGAGATGCGCCGGCGCATCGGCCGCGTGGCGCGGCTGTGCAATATAGATGCGCTGCTCACCCGGCATCCATATGACCTGTCCGGCGGGGAGCAGCAGCGCGCCGCGCTGGCGAAGGTGCTGCTTATGCGCCCGAAGATTTTGCTGCTTGACGAGCCGACGAAAGGCCTTGACGCCGAGTTCAAGCGCGTGCTGGCAGGCATACTGATTGCACTGCAGCGCGGCGGCGTAACCGTTATAATGGTTAGCCACGATATAGAGTTTTGCGCCGAATATGCCGACCGCTGCGCAATGTTTTTCGACGGAAGTATTGTCAGTATCGGCCGGCCGAGAGAGTTTTTCTCGGGCAACAGCTTCTACACGACTGCCGCGAACCGCATGGCGCGGCATGTGTTCCCGCTGGCTGTCACGGCCGGCGACGTGACGGCGGCGCTTGGCGGTGTAGGCGATGAGGAGATTATCCCGCCATGCCTTTTAGACGATGACAGCGACGACGGCGAACCGCCGCCGGGCGGCGGCGGGGGTTCGCCGGCCGCTGCCGCATCAAGCGCGCTGTCGCCGCCTCGCCGCCTCGCCGGTGTGATATGCGCTGTTATTCTGGCGTGCACCGCCGCGGCTGTTGCGCTGGACTTCGGCGGCTTTCTGAGATTTTTGACTGCCGATCCGGGGGCGACGGATAACGCGTTGCGCTATGCATTGATTATGCTTGTATTGTGCGGCGCGGCTGCCGGGCTTTTTGCGGCGGTCAGGCCAAAAAAGCCGGCCGCGCAGGCTGCGGCGATACGCGAGCCTGTCGGCAAAAAGCGCAGGCTTGCCGTTATGCTCTCGCTTGCGCTCATTCCGCTTACGATAGCGGCCGGGATATTCCTTCTGGACGACAGGCGTTATTATATAGTCAGCATGCTTGTGATAATCGAGAGTATGCTGCCGTTTGCGCTGCTGTTCGAGGGGCGCAGGCCGCAGGCGCGCGAGCTTGTGCTGATTTCTGTGCTGTGCGCAATCGGTGTTGCCGGACGCGCAGCGTTTTTTATGCTTCCGCAGTTCAAGCCGGTCGCGGCGGTCGTCGTCGTCGCAGGCATCGCTTTCGGCGCCGAGACGGGGTTTTTAACCGGAGCGCTGACAGGTTTTATATCAAACATATTCTTCGGGCAGGGGCCGTGGACGCCGTGGCAGATGTTCGCGTTCGGGCTTATCGGGCTGCTTGCCGGCGTGATATTCCGCCGGAGCGGGAGGCCCGGGAGAATCCGGCTCAGCGTGTTCGGCGCGATGGCGGCGCTGCTTATCTACGGCACGCTTATGGACATTGCCGCCGTTCTGATGTATCAGGATTATCCTACATGGGCTATGGTTGTCGCATCATGCGCGCGCGGGTTGCCGTTCAATATCATCCACGGCGTGGCGACCGCGTTTTTCCTGTGGGTGGCGGCGCGGCCGATGCTTGAAAAGCTTGACCGGGTGAAGCTTAAGTACGGCCTGATTGCCGGCGCGGCGCGGCAGGGCGGACTGCAAAGGGCGAGAGAATAATTCTCTCGCCCCAGATGCCCGCCCGGACCGGGCGGTATGTTTATTTTGCCGCCGGTGCGGTTTTTTTGTTCGAAAGCGCCAAAATCAGCCCGAGAACCATCGAAAGGCCGGCCGACACAATCACCCTGAAAATCGGAGGTAACGAGAACGTAATCGAGTGCGCCGGAATCCAAAAAAGCGGAATAGTACGCAGCACGACAAATGTAACGAACCGCTGCCAGTCAATTTCGGCGGCGGCGAGCGCGACACCGGCTTTTCTTCCGTCGCAGCGCATCTCAATGAGCTTGTCTGTGACGCGGTGGAAGCCCATCATCGCGATACCGAATGTCAGGTTCATGGCGATACTTGTGGATATTGCGGCGGCGACAGCGCTGCCGCTAAACGGCAGCAGCCCGGCATTTTGCGCCGCTGCGACGCCGCTGCTGTATATCGGCATCAGCACAGCCATCATCATGCCGATTAATCCCCAGACGGCGGCCTTAGCAGCCGCGCCTTTCGGGAAAACAGCCCGCCCGTTTGACACCGCGCCGGCCAATATTTCCCCGGCGGTGGCAAGCAGCGCGAACTTGACAAAGCCCATGATGTACGGATGAGACGCCGTCAGAGAGACGAACGCTTCCCTCGACACCGGGATTGTAAGGATTATTAAAAAAACGGCCGGGACGCCAACCATGAATGCCGCTGCCGGAACAGATAATCTGCGCGTATTCAAATCGGTCCTCCTGCCGCCGCCCGGCGGACATTTTATCATTGTTCCCGGCCTGCCGCCGGGGCTTGATATTTACAGCGTGTCGCCGCGGGGAGCCGCCGCCCTGTAAAGAAGAGGCACAACTATAACGGCGGCCGCAAGCTCTATTGCGCCGTTCAGGCCGATGAGCGTAGCGAGAATCGTCTTGAACAGCTCGTAAAACACCTTGTAGCTGTCGAACATCCCACCGAAAATATATATTGCGGACAGAACAAGAATTGTGTTTGTAAGCGTCGCAGCGACAGCTGTTATCACGCAGGGCGCGCTTCCGGCGCCTTTTGACGCTTTTTTGTCGATGACGGCGAACACGACGGCGCACAGCGCAAAGATACCGGCGCATATTGCCAGCCGCACAGGCAGGCTCAGCTCAAACGCCGACGAGACCGGGAGATATGCCAGCGCCGCAATAAGCAGCGCAATCAGCGCCGGCACGGCGGCCGAGCTGTAGCCCTTGCGCATCCTGCGGCGCAAAAGCCCGAACACGGCGCCCGCGACCAGCCCGACAACGATGCGAGGTATCACCGATATAAGCGGGTTTGTAAACAGCACCCATGCCGGGTTTGTAAATGCCCTGATAAGGCACGTTATACCCCAGACGCCGCCGAGGACGGCTCCGTACTTCCAACCGAGAACGGCCGCGCCCAGAATCACCGGTATGTGCAGCGTGGTGATTTCAATCAATCCGTAGTTGATGTAGCCGGTGTAGGGCACCACTGTCATCACAATGATGATTGCCGAGAAAATCGCGCACAGTACCATTTTTTTTGTCTTTTCGCTGGACATGCTTTGCCTCCTTGCTGCCGTTCCGCCCAGAGCTGATACGGCGCATAAATATATATCTTAAGCCGCGGTGCGGCGGCGCAAGACCCGTATAAAACGCGCTATTGCTTATTTTGCCGCATGAAAATATGATACATACCGTCTGTCAGCAATGATTCATCCCATATCATCCGGCGCTCGCACAGGCAAAGCACCGCCTGCGCCATATCGCTGCCGGTGGCGATGACCGATACGACCTCGTGTTTTTTCGCAAGCTTTGCCGTCATGCCGTCGAGGAAGCTGGCTGTTCCGTGCATTATGCCCGAGCGGATGCTCTCCTCCGTTGATGCGCCAAGCAGCCTTTCGGGCGTGGTCAGCGTGACAGACGTAAGCAGCTCGGCGTTTTCGACCATCGAGCGCAGCATAGGCTCCATCCCGGCGTAGATGACCGTGCCAAGGTATCGGCTTTGTGCGTCGATGTAGCTGATTGTCGTCGCCTCGCTTATGCTGACAAGAAGCGCCGGCAGCGGGTATTTGGCGGAGACGCCGGCAGCCATTGCCACAAGGTCGGCGCCCAGCTGGGAGGGGTCGTTTATCTTGATGTTTATACCGGTCTTAATGCCGGGGCCGATTATATAAGGCTTTTCGCCGCACAGGCGCGTCACGGCCTCGATAGCCGCCATTGTGTGGCGCGGTGCGACCGAGCCGACAATTGCGCGAAAACTTCCGGCGCAGTCGGCGCCGCACATATCGGCGATGCTGCTCAGCTTGATAAAAAAATCGTCAGGCGTCATGCCCCGATGAATCGACACGCGTGAGATGCGGCGGCTGTCAGAGCCGTCGTAGAAGCCGGCCGTCATTGCCTGATTGCTTATGTTAACCGTCAATACCACGGCAGTGCCCTCCGTTTCCGCGGCGGTCAAACGCCCGCGTCAGTTATTGTGCCCAGCCTGCCGCGTGCCAACCGCAAAAGATGAGAATTATATCGTATTGCCGCGATTGCGGCTGCAATATACTATACCGCCGCGCCGGCAGATTTGTCAAGGCTGGATAAGAGAGTAGGACTGAAGAGAGCCGGCCAGCAGGATGTCACGCCCGTCTGTGACAAGGCTGTCCCTTGTGATATACCAGTCGGGGAACGGCGGCTGCTTTATCCCCTCCGCCCGGATGCAGACATAGGCGACCTGCTCAAGCTGAAACAGCGACAGCGCAAACACCGCGCTGACAAGGCTCTTTTTATGGTTAGGCAGCTGCCTGTACGCCGGGGTGAAGTCGATATATATTATGACATTCATCTCGCCCGGAGAGACCGAGTACCCTTCGATTTCTATATCGGAGGGCACAGCCGCGCTGTGACCCTCTTCCTGAGGATGCATAAGGCGGTTCAGCACGGCCTCGCACTTCTCTTTTACAGATATGCCCTCCTGCAGGGGCAGCAGCTCGTAGGATATCAGATTATGGCCGTTTTGCGTCTCAATGCAGTATACCCGCTTATCGTTCGGCCCGCCTTTGTTTATCGCGCAGCCAGACAGAGCCAAAACGAAAACAAGAGCCAAAGCAATCAGCCTTTTCATTGCTCCACCCCCCTCGCGCGCGGAAGACGGATGCGGAACACCGTGCCCTTGCCGAGACGGCTTTCGACCTCAACGACGCCGTTCAGCTTGCCGGCCCACTCGCTGACAATCGACAGGCCGAGGCCGGTGCCTCCGGTCTCCCTCGACCTTGTCTTGTCGACGCGGTAGAACCGGTCGAATATCATATTCAGCTCATCATCCGGTATGCCGATGCCGTTGTCGGCGACAGCCATTATTACATGCTCGCCGTCCAGCGAAAGAGAAACCCGCACTTCGCCGCCCGGCCGGTTATATTTTATCGCGTTTTCAAGCAGATTAAATGTGATGTGGAATATGCCGTCATTTGTGCCGAGGGCGAAGTATTCGCCGTCGATGTCGAGAACAAGCGTGACCATGTAGTGTTCGCAGCTTCCGCGCAACAGCTCTGCGCTCTTGCGTATCTGCCGGCCGAGCTCGCAGGCTATAAGCTCCGGCTCAGGCACCGAGTCGAGCCGTGTGAGCGACAGAAGGCTTTCTGATATGCGTATAAGCCGCTGTATTTCATCGCCGATATCGTGAACAAACTCGCGCATGTCACCTTCGCTCACATTGGCGTTCTGCTCAATAGAGTCGGACAGCAGTTTTATCGACGCCAGCGGCGTCTTAAGCTCGTGCGAGGCGTCGGACACAAAGCGGCGGCGTGCCTCCTCCGTCGTTTTCAGCTTAACGCTAAGCTCGTTGAAGCGCGTCGCGATGTCAGACAGCTCGTCCGAGCCGCCCATATCAATCCTGTGGTCATAGTCTCCGCCGCCGACAGCCTCTATGCCGCGCATAAGCCTGTCGAACCGGCGGCCGAGTGCGACGTTGAACACCATGACGCCGCTGACGAACAGAAGCAGCGAAATGACGGTAATCCTTATCATATCAAGGCGAATCGACTCGAGCAGCGTAGGGTTATCGGTGTCGGTCTGCAGCAGATACACGGCGCCGACAATCACACCCTCCCTGACGACCGGCGCGGCGGCGCGGTTTTCAAACACCTCGGCCGTGTATGTGCAGCTCGGCGTGTCGTACCCCTCAAGCGCGGACATAAGCTCCGGCGAGACAAGCAGCTTGCCGAGGAAGCTTGACGCCTTGAAGCTGTCGTATATTATTATGCCGCGGTCGTCGGATATCAGCACACGCTTGCCCTGAACTACATCGCGAAAGAATGTGATGACCGCGTCGGCGCTCTCACGCAATCCGGGGTAGCCGGACAGGGCGGACGACAGCGTCTGCGCTGCCGAGAGCATGTCGCTTTCGGCAGAGGTTATCATCTGCATACGCACGATTTGAACAGGATATATATTCAACACAAGAAGCGCTGCCGCCAACACCACGGCAAACGCAAACGCTATTTTAAAACGAAGGCTACTTGACAGCCTTAGCCTCCTGCTGAGCCTTGAAATAGTATCCTACCCCCCATTTAGTGAGGATGTACTCGGGGTTGGCGTCGTCCTCCTCCAGTTTTTCGCGCAGGCGGCGGATATGTACATCTACCGTGCGGATATCGCCCGGATATTCGTAGCCCCAGACACTGTTAAGCAGGTTATCGCGCGAAAATACGCGTCCCGGGTTTTTCATCAGCATGACGAGCAAATCGAACTCCTTGGCCGTAAGCTCGACAGGCTTGTCGTTTGAGTAGGCGGTGCGCTGCAAATTGTCGATGACAATATGACCGCACTGCATTGTGCTCTCCTTGCTTTTTTCCCCGCCGGCGCGCTTGAGTATAACGCGTATGCGCGCTTTAAGCTCAAGGATGTCAAACGGCTTTGTGACATAGTCGTCCGCGCCGTACTCGAAGCCGATAAGCTTGTCGCTGCCCTCGCTTTTTGCGGTCAGCATGATTATCGGCACATTCGAGCTCTCGCGGATTTTGCGGCAGATAGTAAGCCCGTCTATGCCGGGCAGCATAAGGTCCAGGATTATCAGGTCGTATGAGTTTTCGCGGAACATGCTGAGCGCGGCGCTGCCGTCATACGCGCCGTCAACTTGATAGCCGTCATTTTCCAGGTTGAACTTGATACCCTTGACAAGCAGTTTCTCGTCGTCTACAACAAGTATTTTCAAATTGGTCCCCTCCAATACTCCCGGGCGCGATGCCCTGTAGTTATTCCAGTGTAATATATGCTTTAATCTTTGCAAAAAGGCTTTCACCGATTCCACTGACTGCCATGAGCTCTTCCAAAGACTCAAACTCCCCGTTTTGCCGGCGGTATTCAACGATGCGACGGGATATTGCCTCCCCGATTCCGGGCAGCTCGTCCAGCTGCTGCGCGCTCGCGGTATTGATGTTGATTTTTACCGGAACATCGCTTGTCTGCGCCGAGAGCGCCGCATATGTTGTTATCGGGGGCAGAGCGGCATGTCCGGAGCTTCCGCTGACCACCGCACCCACGGACAGAACGGAGTACCTCCCGGCAGATATGCCGAGCGTCAGCAGAATCAGCGCGCAGCAAAGCAACGTTACGGTTTTTTTCATGGTTCGACCTCACGTCTGTGTTTTACAGGTTGATTAATTCATTTTTGGCGTAATGGTTGAAATCCATGTCGCAATTTGTTAAAATTGCTTTATAGCCGTGTTTTGCCGCGAATGAATGAAACCCTTAACCGCCATAACCCGTCAACTGTACAGTAATCATACCATATTATTTGATAAAAAACATCAGGAGGGAGAAAAATGTTTAAAAGAATTGCCTGCTTTGTCGCCTGTCTGCTGTTGCTGCCCTCCGTTGTTTTTGCCGTCGAGGCTCCGACGATAAACGCAAAGGCCGCGATTCTTGTGGAGCACACCACCGGCGAGACACTTTTTGAAATGAACGCCGACGAAAGGCTGTACCCCGCAAGCATCACAAAGATGATGACCGGTATACTGGCGCTTGAGCTTGGCGACCCTACAAGTACCGTCGTCGTGTCGACCGCGGCGACAAAAGGGCTTGCCGAGCGCGGCAGCTCGGTATACCTTGTAGCCGGCGAGGAGATAAACTTCCTGACGCTTGTCGAATACCTGCTTATTGCGTCGGGCAATGACGCCGCCAATGCTCTGGCCGAGCACATAGCCGGCTCAGAGGCCGCGTTTGTGGACCTGATGAACAGCAAGGCGCGCGAGCTTGGCATGAACGATACGCATTTTGTCAACCCGAACGGGTTGCATGACGAAAACCACTATACTACGGCGCGCGACATTGTCATTTTGTCGCAGTACGCCATGAAGAACAGCGAGTTTGCGCGCATAGTTGCCGGGACAGAAATTGTGCTTCCCGTTACGAACAAGCACGCGCAGACAACGCGCAAGTATGCGACGAACTACATGCTTAGTATTCAGAGTACGAATAAATACCGGTACGAGGGCACTATCGGCATCAAGACGGGGTCGACTACACCGGCCGGGCTGTGCCTCGCTTCGGCGATTAATGTGGATGATTTGTCGTACTACACTGTAATTTTGGGTGCGGCCACCGATGCCGACGGCAACATGGGCAGCTTTACCGAGACGATAAAGCTGTTTGACTATGCTAAGAAAAACTTCTCGATGCAGGTGATGCTTAAGACATCCGACCCGATATGCGAGGTGCCGGTTCGCCTTGCGGCCGACCGCGACGCCGTGAAGCTTCAGCCGGCCGAGGGCATTGTGGCGCTGCTGCCGGCAGATTTTTCCTATGAGGACCTTGAGCTGCGCTACAAGGTAGAGGACGGCGTCGACGCGCCGGTTGAAAAGGGTCAGGTGCTGGGCACGCTTGAGGTTATTTACAAGGTAAACGGCAAAAAATACGGCACTGTAGAACTGCTCGCCTCGGAGGACATAGAGCGGTCCGAGGTGCTGTATGTAATCGACAGGGTGACGACGTTCATCAGCAGTACGACATTCAAGATAATTGTGGCCGCCGTCGTGGCGCTGATACTAATCTTTGTCGTGTATGTCATAATTGTCAACCGACGCAGGCGCAAGAGGAAGCAGCGCTACGGGGGCAAATACCGCCAATAGGCAAAAAGAATCCGCCCCGGTTTTGTCGGGGGTGGGCGATGATAGTGAATCGGCTCAATTAGCCTGCAGATGCCATGCTCACGCTGAAATGGTATAGAGACAGGAGACACGGCTTTCGTGTCTCCTGCTTTTTGATTGCTTTATTGTCGCGGACGTTTTTTCACGCAGGGGCAGAGCTATTTCTTCAGCGCCTTGGCCGAAAAACTGTCGACATCAAAGCGCAAAACCTCCACCGCGTTTACGGCCTGCGGCGGGAAGTCAAACACTTTGCCGGGCGCATAGTGCGCCATAATAATGCCGAGCGCCGCCGCCTTTTCACCGTCGCCGCATATCGACACAGTGCCCTCGCCCATGACGCTTTCATACTCGGTTGTAAACGAACACGCGTCTGCGGAAGATACAAGCTTTACCGCGCCGTCAATGACAAAAAACGCCGAGCTGTTGCCCCTGATGATATCAAGCTTCTTGCCCTGCTTCGCGCCGTGGAAATACAGCGTCAGCCTGCCGTTTTCCAGCGTGTAGCCGTAGCTAAGCGGCACGACATAAGGCTTGTTGTCCAGCGAGAGCCCAAGATGGCATACCTCACATTTGCTAATTATGCCCTCTATCAGCGCGATATCGGTAATCTGACGGTCGGTTCTCCTCATAAAGGCCTCCTCACACACCCGCTCTAAAAGAGCGTGACGTGCCGTTTATATATTTTTCAATCTTTGCAAGCAGGTCGCTCATGTCAACAGGCTTGCCCACATGGTCATCCATGCCCACGGCAAAGCATTTGTCTACATCGTCTTTAAGCACATTGGCAGTCATGGCAATTATCGGAACGCGCAGCGCGCGCTCGTGCCGCAGTGCGCGTATGCGCATCGTCGCCTCATAGCCGTCCATGTTCGGCATATGTACGTCCATAAGTATAAGGTCATATTTATCCGGCTCGCCGCTGAACATCGCAAGCGCCTGACGGCCGTTTTCGGCCGTTTCGATCCCGACGTGGGTATCCTCAAGGTATGTGATGACAATCTCGCGGTTTACGTCGATATCCTCGACAAGCAGTATTGTTTTGCCGCTAAAATCATGCGCGGCGGCCTGCTGCTGTTCTTCGGCATCATTGCCCGAACATAACACGGTGTTGAGTACCTTGAAGATTGCCGACGGGAACAGAGGCTTCTGCAGCGCATGGCGCGCGACGGGCATCGCCGGGTCTCCTCTTGCCGCCCATTCGACGGCGGGCATCATGGTGACGACTGCGCTCTGGCCTAGCAGCTCCTCGATGCGGCGGATGGCGTCCCCGCCGTCTGCAAGCTCCTGCCCCGCGACAAACGCTATGCTGTACGGCCGGCCCTCGCCCGAGGCCGCTCTGATAGCGGAGGCCGCGGTCTCGCCGCAGTCCGCCGTATCACATACAATGCCATACGACGCCATGATATGCGTAAAATAGCTGCGCACATCCTCGGCGGCGTCGCACACAAGTACGCGCAGCGTTGCTTTGTCGATGCCGGGGTCGAGCGAGACGTACGCGCTGGGCCGCGCGCTTCGCCTGAGCATGACGGTGAATGTAAATGTGGTGCCGATACCGGGTTCGCTGTCCACCCATATATCGCCGCCCATCATGATGATGATATTTTTCGCAATCGCAAGGCCAAGCCCTGTGCCGCCAAACTGCCTTGCAATATCGCCGTCACCCTGTTCGAACGGGGTGAACAGGCGGGCCTGTCTGTCCGGCGGGATGCCGATGCCGCTGTCGGCTACGGATATCTGTATCTGCGAGACCTCTTCAAGCCTTTTGTTTTCGTGAATAGTGACATTTATATGCCCGCCGTCCGGCGTAAACTTTACGGCGTTGCTGAGCAGGTTCGTTATCACCTGCGACAGGCGCTGACGGTCGCCGACAAACATGCGGTCGAAGTTGCTGTCGAATGTAACGGACAGGTGCTGTTTTTTCTCATCGGCGCGCATGCCTATGGCGCTGCACACCTCGGACAGCAATTTCTCCATATCAAAATCCGCCGTCGAAAGCTCCATCTTATTCGCTTCGATTTTGCTCATGTCGAGTATCTGATTAAGCAGTTCAAGCAGGTTTTGCGCCGCGACGCTGACCTTTTCAAGGCAGTACTGCTTTTTTTCCAGCGCGTGGGAGGTCATGCCGATTTTTGCCATTCCTATGACGGCGTTCATCGGTGTGCGGATACCGTGGCTCATGCGAGAGAGAAAATCGGTTTTTGCCCGGGCGGCATCATCCGCTATGACGATTGCGCGCTGCAGCTTCTCCTGCGCGCAGTGCAGCTCGGATGTGTCGACCTCGAGACCGATGACGCCGACGGTTTCGCCGTTGCGGTCCTTGACGGGGGTCACGAGGCAGTCTTCATATATCCCCTCGGCAAGATTCAAATAAAACCTCTGTTGTTCGCCTGTTGAAAACGCGTTTTCCACGGCCTCTGCAAGCGTCGGTACGTTGGGATACACGTCGCCCACCGGCTTGCCCAGAGCGCGCTCGCGAGTAATGCCCCACACAGACGTGCCGCCGAACACTGTGACTAAACGGGCAGTGTCGACGAACCACACGACGCCCTGCATGTTGTCCATAACGGCTTCGAGCTTGACAAGCGAATCCTCGGCGGCTCGGCGCGCCTTTTCAAGCTCGGTGATATCCGTCGCCATGCCTATGACGCAAATTAGCTCGCCGCAGCAATTATATTCGGCGCGGTAGCTGTTTGACACATACTTGACCTCACCGCCAAATACGACGCAGTCGGTCACTCGCTGTATGCCGTCGTTTGCGGCTTTTTCTATCCGAGCAGAGAAGAATATCGGGTTGAAATTGCGGACATTTCGGTCCATATGGCGATTGAACTCATCAATAGAGACCGGTGAAGGCATACTCATACCGTACAGCTCCCCGACGCGCCCGTCAAAGTACATCAGCTTTCTGTCGTATCGATACTCCCAAATCCCGGCCTTGCTCGCCTCGACGGCAAGAGTCATCCTGCGTTCGGCGCTGATTAGCGCGCGTTCTTTTTCCAGCATTTCCTCGGCGGTGTGCAGGCTTTTTTGCGTCTGGCGCAGACGGATGTAATTGCGGGCGATGATTGCGATGCTGACACCGAGTATCAGTACCATTGCGATGGCGACGAAGAAAAGTATCACCTGAAGGCGGTATGCCTCTGGGTTCGTATCGGCATAGGCAATGGCCGGCAGATTCGCCGCCGCGCGACACAAAACAGACGGTGCCTGCGATGACGCCGCCCGGCCGGTCAATAAAAATAATGTATTTGTTATGCCTGCAAACATCGGCAGTCTCCAAAGCTCGTCAGAATAACGCGTTTTGTGCCCTGATAAACCGCGGATTCGTGTAATTATTTCGAAATATCAGAACAATATACAGCCATTCTATCACCACAAAAAAGAAAAGACAATAATAAACCCGAAAAACTGATATAAAAATAAAAGGACAAAAATAGGCAAATATACTTCCGCAGCAGCGCAGCATGTTTTAGCAGCGATATAATTCGTTGTATACAGCCTGCGCGTTACAGACCGAATCTTGTACGGAATGAGCAGCGCTTGCAAAGCGGGTGCGCGGCAACACGGCGGGAAAATCCGTCATATATCTCGAGCGCGGCATGTGAAGAAGCAATGCTCTCAATATCGCATTCAAGCAGGTTGCCCAGCGCGGCGGCACCTTCGCTGTCCAGGCAGCACGGCACAACAGTGCCGTCGCACAGCACGCCAATCTGGTCACGCAATCCAAGGCAAAATCCGGTGTCCGATACGAAATCACCGCTCATCGACGGCCATTCAAAAGGCGGGGCGACGTGCAAAAAAACGCCGCGGGCCAGCGCAATCCCGCGGCGCGTCGGCTCTCCGGTCAGCGGCGTTTTCACTTTGAATACGTGCGATATGTAGTCCGTCAAACCTGTGATAAGCGCCCCGCCGCCGCGCCCCAAACGCCAATGGATGTTCTTGCCTCCGCCGCTCATGGAATGCACAGTTAGCGCGGCTTCTAGTGCGGCGCGGCCCTCGGCAATGGTTCCGGCGTCGTTCAGTTTTACCATAACTCGCTCTAGCGCCGGCGCGGCGGCAAGCTTGGGTGCGTGCAGCGGCAGCAGCGACGCGTT
>JAVBMB010000122.1:0-13688 GCA_031552995.1 Oscillospiraceae bacterium | reverse complement strand
GGAAAAACGACTATCCGCATCAGTTTTCGGGCGGGATGAAGCAGCGTATAATCATCGCTGTCGCCATTGCGTGCGAGCCGGATTTGCTGATTGCCGATGAGCCGACGACGGCGCTGGACGTGACAATTCAAGCACAGGTGCTCGAGATGATGAATCAGCTGAAAGAGAAACTGAACACGGCGCTGATTCTGATAACGCACGACCTTGGCGTTGTCGCCCAGATGTGTGAAAATGTGGCGATAATGTATGCCGGAGAGATTATCGAATACGGCACACTCGAGGATATATTCGACCACCCGCCTCACCACCCTTACACAGAAGGTCTGTTTGCCTCGATACCCAGCATTACTTCGAAAAGCGAGCGCCTCAGCATTATCGGCGGATTGATGCCGGACGCCGACAATCTGCCGTTCGGCTGCAAGTTCCACCCAAGATGCAAGCACTGCATGGATATATGTAAGGCGCAGAGCCCGGCAGCGACAGACATCGGCGGACACAAGGTCAGATGTCATCTGTACGCCGGCCGCGGTGTGTGAGAAGGCGGTAGTATGGATAATATTCTTGTGACAAAAAACCTGAAGAAGCACTTTAAAACGTCGCGCGGCCAGTTGCATGCCGTCGACGGCGTCAGCCTCAGCATCGAGCGGGGGCAGACACTCGGCGTCGTCGGGGAATCCGGCTGCGGCAAGTCTACGCTGGGGCGCACGGTGCTGCGCCTGACAGAGCCGACTTCGGGGGATATACTCTTCGAAGATAAAGACATATGCGCGTACAGCGGCAAGCGGCTGCGCACGCTGCGGCAAAGGATGCAGATTATATTTCAGGACCCCTATTCAAGCCTCAACCCCCGCATGACGGTCAGTCAAATTATCGCCGAGCCGCTGCTTATAATGAAGCTTGCCGGCAAGTCTGGCGAGCTGGAAAAAAAGATACACGCGCTTATGGATACCGTCGGCCTGTCGCGCAGGCTGATAAACACATACCCGCATGAGCTGGACGGCGGTCGCCGCCAGCGCATAGGCGTGGCGCGCGCGCTTTCGGTAGACCCGAAGTTTATCGTCTGCGACGAGCCGGTCAGCGCGCTTGATGTCAGCATTCAAGCGCAAATACTGAACCTGCTGATGGATTTGCAGCGCGACAGGGGCCTGACATACATGTTCATCACGCATGACCTTAGTGTCGTTAAGCATATATCAAATCAAATCGCGGTTATGTACCTCGGCCAGTGCGTCGAGCTGTGCGACAGCGACACACTGTTTGACAAGCCGCTCCACCCGTACACAAAGGCGCTGCTCAGCGCGATACCGATACCGGCCTCCAGCCAAAAAGGCAAAAAGCAGGATGTGCTGAAAGGCGAAGTAACAAGCCCGATTAACCCCAAGCCAGGGTGCCGTTTTGCCGCAAGATGCCCGATTGCGGATAACGAATGCACACAGAGCGACCTGACGCTAAGCGAGATAGAAAGCGGCCACAGCGTGCTGTGCCGCAAAGCGCGGATGTGACATAGCGGCGATGCCGCAAACTATAAAACGGAGGAAAACACAATGAAGAAGAGACAGCTTATTTCCTGCATAACAGCAATTTTGGCGCTGGCCATGCTGCTTTCCGCCTGCGGAGGCCCGGCTGCGACAACAAAGGACACCGTCACATTTGTAATCGGCAACGATATCATGAGCCTTGACCCGGGCAACACATCGTCCGACACCGACTACATAATGTACGCGACATGTGTCTACGAAGGCCTGGCGGCCATTAAAAGCGACGGAAGCGTCGTGCCGATGCTGGCTGAGAGCTGGGATATTCAGGACGATGGCCTGACCTATGTGTTCAAGCTTAAAAAAGGCGTAAAATTCCATAACGGTGATGAAATGAAAGCCAGCGACGTTGTGTTCAGTTACAACTACGCCAAGGAGTCGCCGTTCACCGCAAGCTTCGGCGGGCTTTATGACGTTGTCGAAGCCGTTGATGAGTATACGGTCAAAGTCAAGCTTGTCGCGCCGTTCGCGCCGTTTTTGCGCAGCGTCGCCGGCGCAATGATTCACAGCGAAAAAGCCGTTAAAGCGGCCGGAGACGGATATGGCCTTAACCCTGTAGGCACAGGCCCGTTCAAGTTTGTCAGCTATGACCTCGGGCAAAAAGTGACATTCGAGCGTTTCGACGACTACCACAGAGGCGCCGCGAAGCTGAAGACGGTCGTGTACAAGATAGTTGCCGACCCGAATACCGCGCTTGTCTCTCTCGAATCGGGCACGGTAGACTATCTGTTCAGCGTACCGCAGATATCGTACGAGGACCTGAAGAAAAATGACAAGCTGCAGGTAATCGAGTACGAAAGCCGCGAACTGACTCACCTGACGATGAATCTCAATGCCGAGCC
Source organism: Oscillospiraceae bacterium (assembly GCA_031552995.1). Lineage (GTDB taxonomy): Bacteria > Bacillota > Clostridia > Oscillospirales > Butyricicoccaceae > JAVBMB01. The sequence goes on along the minus strand of JAVBMB010000122.1, from coordinate 11,311 downwards.
GTTTAATGACATTCGCGTAAGACAGGCTGTCAACTATGCCATCGACAAGGCAGCGCTGATTAAAATTGCGCTCGAAGGGCTTGGAGCACCGGCCACGTATGTGCTCAACGACAAGTATTTCGGCTACTCGGCCGATGTAACCGGCTATGAGTATAACCCCGAAAAGGCAAAGGAACTGCTGGCCGAGGCCGGGTATCCCGAGGGGCTTAACCTGAAGCTGACGACATGTGACAGATATTCAAAGAGCGCGCAGGTCGTGCAGGAGCAGCTTGGGAAAGTCGGCATAAACCTTGAGATGGATCAGACCGACATGAACGCCATGATGGAGGCAGTTGCCACAGGAAATTACACCATCAGCCTGTTTATGTGGTCGCTCGATTCCGACGCCGACAGCTGGAAATATATGTTCAAAACCGGAGATATAGTCAACTACGCTCCGTACAGCAATGATCAGGTCGATTCCCTGTTCGAGCAGGCGCAGCAGGCGACAGCCGACAGCGAGCGCATAGCGCTGTACACGCAGCTGTTCCAGATCATCTCTGACGACGCGGTTATGGCGCCGTTGTTCCATCAGAAGCTCATCAGCGCCGGCGCGGCGGGGCTCAGCTTCGGAGGGTTCGATTCATTCGGCTATCCGCTGCCATACGAAATGAGTTGGAAATAACCCACAGGAGGAAAATATGCACGATCTCGTGATTCGTGGGGGCACATTGGCGTGCCACGACGGTGTATACCGCGCCGATATTGCGATAGACGGCGGCAAGATATCGCAGGTATACCCGCCAGGCACAGCATATGCGGCGCAGTATATAGAAGCGGATGGGCTTCATATACTGCCGGGTTTGATAGACCCTCACGTGCATATCGGCTATCCCGACTGGAACTGGCGGGAGGACTGCAACGCTACAACGAGGGCGGCGGCGCTGGGCGGGGTAACTACGGTTATCGATTTTCTTTCGGACGCAACGCCGCTTGAGTCGCAGATGGACAGCGTGCTTGAGAAGCTTGAGGGCAACGCGTGGGTCGATGTTTCGCTCCATGCCGGGGTTTATACCGAGGAGCATGTGAACAGCATCGAGGCTATGGCCGAAAGAGGCATATCGAGCTTCAAATTTTATCTGCCTTATAACTGTGAACACATGCCGCAGGAGCAACGTCTTACAGACGACAAGCTGTGGGAGGGGTTTTGCAGGATATCGAAGCTCGGCCCTCCGGCGATAGCTACAGTCCATGCCGAAAACCAGTGGATAATCGACAGACTGGCCGGCCAGATTCCGGTTGACGAGAGTACCTCATGGAGCGACCTAAGGCCTGTGTTTGTCGAGGCCGACAGTGTAAATCATGCCGGCAACATCTCTCGGGCCGCAGGCTGCCCGCTTTATATTGTGCATGTCAGCTCGCGCATCGCCGCACAGGAGATGTCGCGACTCAGGCGCGGTGGTGTTGATATCACAGGCGAGACTTGCGCGCATTATCTGATACTCAATAACGGCAATTGCGAGCGTACGCTCGGCAAAATCAACCCACCTCTGCGCGAAAAAGATGACAATGACGCGCTGTGGGAAGCAATCAGAGAAGGCACTGTGGCCTGTATCGGCTCGGACCATTCATCATGTTCGCTAAGCCATAAAAATGGCTTTTTAAGCGCGACGCCGGGTTTTGCCGGGGTGCAGACGACGCTTCCCGTCCTGCTGGACGGCGTCAACAGAGGGAAGCTCTCTCTTCAGCAGATGGTGGCGGCAAGCAGCTACAACGCCGCAAAGTGTTTTGGCCTGTCCGGCAGAAAAGGCAGCGTCAAGCCCGGGTTTGACGCCGACCTTGTGCTTGTAGACATGAAAGCAGAGCGTGTTGTCACCGCCGGCAGCCTCGCTCATATCTCCGACTACACTCCGTTTGAGGGTATAACGCTCAAAGGATGGCCTGTCATGACGCTTCTGCGCGGCGAGCCGGTGGCCGGAGACGGGCGGATAATTTCAAACGGCGCACGCGGATGTTTTGTCCCTCGAAATACCTATAAAGGCAATTAAACTTTACACACAACACCGGGCTGCCGTTTGGCAGCCCGGTGTTGTGTGTAAATGAGAAAGACCAGCGGTATTTTTTCGCAGCTACTTGCCATAATTGCTGCTGAATGATAAAATAATTCCGTTACCATAGCCAGAATAGCGTAATGAACCGCAGAACCGCATTTTGTGTATGTAATACCGTCCGCCAGCCGGCAAGGGCAAAGGCCCAGCTGTGTGACCGGGGTATTCCAATAAATATTTGGAGGTATTACGACATGTCAGTCAAGTACGTGGCAGAACCGTTCCGCATCAAGATGGTGGAGACCATCAAAATGACAACGCGCGAGCAGCGCGAGCAGCTCATCAAAGAGGCGAAGTACAATGTATTCGGCCTGCGGGGAGAGGATGTCTATATAGACCTTTTAACCGACAGCGGCACAAACGCAATGAGCGACAGGCAGTGGGCCGGAATCATGAGCGGCGACGAGGCATATGCCGGCGCACGCAGTTTTTTCAGGCTTAGGGATGCCGGAAGAGATATCTTCGGATATCAGTTTATCCAGCCGGTGCATCAGGGCAGGGCGGCCGAAAAAGTGCTTATGCCGATATTCCTGCGGCAGGGCAAGTATTCGATATCGAACATGTTCTTCGACACGACGCGCGCCCACGTAGAGCTTGCCGGCGCCCGCGCAATCGACTGCGTAGTCGAAGAGGCGCTTGACCCATCAAAGCGCGCGCCGTTTAAGGGCAATATGGATGTGCTGCGCATGGAGCAGATTATTCTTGAAAAAGGCGCCGAGAATATAGGCCTTGTCGTTATGACTATCACGAATAATTCGGCCGGCGGGCAGCCGGTTTCCATGCAGAACATGCGTGAGGTCGCCGCTGTGTGCAAAAAATACGGAATCCCGCTGGATATTGATGCCGCGAGGTATGCAGAAAACGCTCATTTCATAAAGCGTGACGAGCCGGGGTATCAGAACACCCCGATAAAAGACATCATCAAAGAGATGTTCAGCTATGGCGATTATTTTACGATGTCGGCCAAAAAGGACGGCATTGTCAACATGGGCGGTATGATTGGAGTTAAGGACGAAAATGACCCGGCCGTGCTGAAAATCAAGGCGAACTGCATAAGCTATGAGGGTTTTTACACATACGGCGGCCTTGCCGGAAGAGACCTTGAGGCGCTTGCCATTGGCCTGTATGAGAGCATTGATGACAGCTATCTTGAATACCGTATCGGCCAGATGGAGTATCTTGCCTCCAAACTGGACGATGCCGGCATCGCCTATCAGGCCCCGGTCGGCGGACACGGGCTGTTTATTGATGCCGCCGCGATGCTGCCGCAGATACCGTATTACGAGTTCCCGGCGCAGACACTGTGCATCGAGCTGTATAAGGAGGCCGGTATCCGCACGTGCGACATAGGAAGCTATATGCTGGGCAACGACCCCGACACCGGCGAGCAGCTAAAATCCCAGTTCGAGTTTTCGCGCCTGGCTATACCGCGCCGTGTATACACACAGGCACATTTTGATGTGATGGCCGACGCGCTGATTGCGATAAAGGCCCGCGCCAATGAGATAAAGCGCGGATACCGCATCACATGGGAGCCGCCGATTCTTCGGCACTTCCAAGCCCATTTAGAGCCGATTTTGTAGCGCGCCGGCGGAACAAACGGAATAAAAACAACAAAAACCCGCACGCTGCCAATCATGCCGGCGTGCGGGTTTTGCCCGCTTTTGCGCTGTGTAATATGTTTTAGCTTATTGGTTCGCCTTGATCTCGCCGCACAGTTCGGCTTGCAATACAGTTACTGTAAAGCTTTCAAGCTTTCCGTTTGTTTTATACATAAGCATAACGGGCGGCATATGCCGCATCCACAGCTTTATGCCGCCGCCGGGCGTAACCGAAGCCGAATCAAGAAGAGTTTCGGGAAGAGTGTGACAGCAGTCAAAATCCAGTATGCTTTGAATAGCGGTTATGTAGCCTGAAGCACATTTATCAGAGCTTGTGTCCGCGCCGGCCTCGACCTCGCGCTCGCAACGCAGCAGCTCGGCGTCAATTTGCTCTATCTGCTGCGCAAGGTCTTCATGCGAGACTATGCCGCTAAGCGCCAGGTCAATAGCCCTGCGCTTTTTTTGTCGGAGTTTATTCAGCTTTGCGGCCGGCGCAGATGATTTATTCTCAGCCGCATTTTGCGCCGAGGCGATATCAGCCAGCAGGTCACGCAATATCTTCTCCCTGTCGAGAGAGGCGCTCTCAAGCACAAATGCCGCGCATGCGAGCAGTGTTTTTTCCGCTATAGCGGCGCGGGGCCCGGCCCCGTGAGAGGGCGAGACACATCGCCACGAACGGTATTCGCCGCCGTTTTTAAGCGCCTTTACTCGGCTGACAAGCACATCGCCGCATACGGCGCAGCGCAGCTTGCCGCTTAAGGCGCGTGCGCCGGAATGCCTTGAACCGGAAAGCTTTTTTTCGTTGCGATGTTTTAGCTCGTTTTGCACGGCAAACCACTGCTCGCGATCGATTATCCCCTCGTGGTGCCCCTGTATGTACACCATGTCCTCAGCTCCGCAGTTACGGGCTTTCTCATGTGTCAGGTAGTTTGGGGTATAGCTCTTTTTTTGACACAGGTCTCCCATGTATTTTTCGTTGCGAAGCACGCGAAGAACAGCGGTTGCGGACCACGGATTATTGTGTTTTGTTGGAGTATCGCGTTCGTTAAGCTCGTTTGCGATGACATAAGCCCCTATGCTTCGGTTCAGAAACGCGTTATATATCCATCGCACTGTCTCGGCTTCGGTGGTGTTTATAGTCAGTTTGCCGCCGGATACCGTATATCCGAGCAGGTCACGGCCGAACACAACGCCCTGCTCCATCCGTCTTTTCTGGCCCCATTTGACGCGCTCGGACGTCTTGCGGCTCTCCTCCTGCGCGATGCTCGCCATGATAGCGAGGCGCAGCTCGCCGTCACCATCACGTGTATCGATACCGTCCGATAGAAAAATCACCCCAACGCCGCAGGCTTTAAGCTTTCTGGTAAATGACAGCACATCGACGGTGTTTCGCGCAAAGCGGCTGACCTCCTTTGTCAGGATAAGGTTGATTTTTCCGCAAAGCGCGTCATTCATCATGTTTACAAAGCCGGTGCGCTTTTTTGTTGAGGTGCCGCTTATGCCCTCGTCGAAGTATATATCACGAAGCGTCCACCCGGGTTGGCTCGAGATATACCGCTCGAAAAACTCACGCTGGGAGTGCAGGGAGTTCTGCTGGTCAAGCTTATCGGTCGATACCCTGCAATATGCGGCGACGGACAGTGTAATGTTTTTGCTCATGACGGAAGGCCGACGCGGTATTTGTCGGAAAGCACGGCAAGCTCAGCCTCAGTCAGCAGTCCGCGCCGGTGCAGCTCAACACATATCCCCAGTTTGGCTGCCAGCTCAAGCGCCTTTAGCTCGGACGGCTTTAGAGTAATGTCCGGTAAAATTGCATTCATATGTCACCTCGCTACATCCGCGCATCCAGGGCGTGCCGGTGATTGATATATATGCCTTTTTGTAACGTATATACCTACATCCGTCAGCACACCCGCGACGCTGCGGTAGGGCATTGCAAAGCGCTGGCTGAGGTAGCGCATCGACGCGCCCAGTTCGCCGTCCGGCCCGCCTGACGGTATGCGGCTACGGTTTTTTATGCCAAGGAGTCAAGCCGATATGTGATGCGCAGCAGGTTTTTGTCGCGGCTCCATACACAGCCGGCGATGATGCCCAGCGCGGCGCGTCGCTTCATATCTTCCGGCGTATCGCCGCAAAGTATAGAAGCGGGGTCGCTTAAATCGCGCAGAATGCCGGCCTGCGTGTCCTTGCCGTCAGGCGAAGCCCCGAGCGCGGCAAGGGCGTTTTTAATCCCCTCAGCCTCGCATTGCAGCTTCGATTTGATTTCGAGATATTCGTCGGGCTTAAGCGTGCCGTCCAGCATGGCGGTCTGCGCCCGATGCAGCCTGCGGTCGGTCTGACCAAGGCTTCGCTTAAGCGCTCCTTCTTCGTTTCGCTTTTTACCAATATCAAGCGTCTTATAGGTAATGCCATGCCGGTGCATCAAATCACGCCTTAGGCGCGACAGCAGCGCCTCTTTCAGCTTTTCGTCGGCAACGTGCTGAGAGTGCCGGCATCTGCCGTGCGCATAGCCGTTGCATTTACGGTAGTGCGGCTTGACAAAAACCATTGTCTCGCCGCATTCGCAGCAGCAAACCAGGCCGGATAGCCAGTCATGCACGCCGCTGCTCTTTGCTTTTGGCCGCGCGTCACGCGCAGCGTCGCCAATCCGCTTTTGCGCAAGGCGCCAAAGCTCGTCATCAATTATGGCTTCGTGACGCCCGGTGACGACGACTGTGCCGGGGTCGTCCGCTGCGCGGCTTCGCCTGACAGGGTTCCAGCGAAGCTTGCCGGAATATGCCGGATTGCCAAGTATATATTTCACGGCACGGGCTTCGAACCGGTTGCCGCGCCGTGTTTTTACGCCTGCGGCGTTAAGCCACTGCGCTATGTTGTGATAGCTGTCGCCCGATACAAACTTTTCAAATACGGCGCGCACAAATGCCGCTTCGTCAGCAGATACGACAAGTTGCCCGTCAAATACCGTATAGCCAAACGGAGGCGATGTTTGATTTTCGCCGCGCAGATGCTTTTCGGTCATGCCTTTTTTTACCTCTTCGCCAAGGTTTATGCTGTAATATTCGGCCATCGCCTCAAGCATCGCCTCAAGAATCAGTGAGAACTTATCGTCCTCAACCGATTCGGTGACTGATATTACACGCACGCCGCACTCGCGCCGCAAAAGAGATTTATACACGACACTGTCCTCTCGGCTTCGCGCAAAGCGGTCAAAGCGGTGTACAAGTATAGCCTCAAACGGCTTAGAATAACCTTTTGCGCAGGAAATCATGCGCATAAATGCCGGGCGCCGGTCGGCGCTGCGTCCCGAAATGCCCTCGTCTGTATAGATGTGTTCCTCGGAAATAATATATCCGTTGTTCGCCGCCCATGTAAAAATCGCGCGGCGCTGAGCGTCAGGGGAGTATTCTGTCTGGTCATCAGTGGATACGCGAATATACGCGGCGGCGGCTTTCGCGTCGGGCATATAACTGCACCTCCTGTCTGGTAATATCTATGATTTGCCGCAAGCGCATGATGCCGCATATATTCAGCGCGCGGTGAATAGCCTTGGATAGAGGTGATTATATGGCGGGGAGAAAAGAGCCGATTACGGTTGAGTCGGGGATAATTGTCGACGGCGAGTGGCAAAGCATCGACAGCATGACATGCGTTCAGCGCATGCGTGTGGCGACACAGCTTGCGGCGCGGATGCTAAACGAAAAATACGCCGGACACGCGTTGTTTACGGCGGACTTACCGCGGGACGACACATGTGCGGGGCGCAAAACGGATAAATAGCGGCGGGCAATGCCCGCCGCTATTTATCCGTTTATATATTGCTTTATATGCTGCCGATTTCCCTCAGGATTTCCGTAAGCCTTTTTTGCGCGGTGCCGGCCGCTTGCCCGGCCTGATACACCGCCATCAAATCGGCGTGCTGGGGCGAGGCCATAGGCACGAACGAGATATCATCATAAAAGTGCGGAATCGGTGAGCGGTGGCCGATGGTGAAGCGGCGGCCTCCGCGCAGCAAGTTGTTCAGCAGCGCGCTGTCCTGTGCGTCGATATATCTCGGGTGCAGGTTAAGGTCAAAGTTTTGCGCGCTGTAGTCGGTCAGGTTAGAAAAACTGTCCAGTCCGCCGTCGCCGCTGAACACAAATGTATACCCCGCAAGGTCGGGGAACTCGAGATGCCCGGCATTGGCCAATGGGTCTGAAGAACTGAGGATTATGTACAGCTCGGCCCTCAGCAGCGGTTCGCACTTCAGTCCGCGCTGATCAAGTATACCACGCCACAGGCGTTGTTGCCGCTCGGTGGCGTAGATGAAGCCGATGTCACTCTGGTCGTCTGCGACGAGATCAATAACCTCAACCGTCTCGCCCATTTTGCAGCGCAGCCGCAGCTCGTCGCCGCGTGATTCAATCTCCGAGACAAGCGCACTTATCGCGTGGGGAACAACGCCGGACTGTACCGTTGCGATTCGCAGACGGAGGATATGCTCCCTTGAGCGCGGCACAATAGTCTCCAGCTCGCCGACAGCGCGCAGCGCTTCGCGGGCTTTTTTTATAAATATCATACCGTCGCCGGTAGCGCGTATGCCGGTGCGCGAACGCTCGAACAGAGTGATGCCGATTTCACGCTCAAGCTCTTTTATCGCAAAGCTTAGTGTCGACTGAGAGATAAACAGCGTTTTTGCCGCGCCGGCAAGCGAGCCCATTCGCTCGGCCTCGACAGCATATTGGATTTGCCGCAGTGTCACACAATCACATCCTATCGGTTGTCTGCTTAAAGTAAATTATACCAGTATAGACGGCCGTTTTCAAACAGCTTCTGTTTTTGCTATGCAGCTATCGAAAAAAACGCTGCCCAAAACCGTTGCTTGCAGCGGGATGACGGGTTAAGATGGTTGTAATAATTGACAGGGGTGATTTATATGCGCAACGATTCGCCGCGAGAGGGGCGTATTAAGCTTAAAGAAAAGCTGGGATTCAGCGCGTTTTCGATGTCGATTGACGCGACGACGAACTTTATTTCGACATTTTTCCTGTTCTTCCTTACAGATGTCTTTGGCATTTCCCCTGCTCTGGCGGGGACGGTTTTGCTCATCGGCACTATATGGGACGGCATAAACGACCCGCTTATCGGATATTTCTCGATAAACCGCCGCTTTAAAAACGGCGATATCGCGCGCCCTTACGCAAAGCTGTTTGCGCTGCCGACAGCAATAGTCTTTGTTTTGCTGTTCACTGCATTCGATATGCCGGCAAACCTGAAGTTTATCTACGCAGTTGTAATTTATCTGCTCTATGACACGTTCGGCACATTCCTGCGCATACCGTCGGGGTCGATGTCGACACTGGCGACAGACAACGCAGGTGACCGCGTGTCTATAAGCACATTCATTTCGGGCGGTTCAAGCGTCGGAGTCATTTTGGCGACGCTCGGCTGCTGGCCGCTTATCAACGCACTCAGCGGCGTCGATGAGGCCGGCAGCCTTATCAACCCGCGTTCAGGCTTTTTCTGGGGCGCGCTCGTTGCAGCGTGCATCGGCTTCATCGGCCCAATAATCCACTACCTCACCACGAAAGAGCGCGTCAAACCAATCGAGGACAATGCCGGGAAAATCAGCACCGGCGCCGCGCTTAAAATGCTGTTCAGCAGCCGCGAATGGGTAAACAACACGCTGTTTTCTCTGTTTTATAACTTCAGCATAATATTTGTAACGGCATCAATCGTCTATTTCGCCACAAACGTGTTGCGTGACCCGGGTGCGGTAACGATACTGCTCGGCGCGTATATCCTGGCCTCCATGCTTACTTTGCCGTTTGTCGGCCTTGTACATAAAAAAGTCGGACGCAAGAAGCTTATGATGCTTGGGGCATTGATACTGATACTGTCAAAGGTGTTTTTCGTCTTTGCGCCCACAAACTTTATCGCGGATATTCTTAACGGAGCGCTGATGGGTGTCGGCGTCACGTTCAGTATTGTGTCGATGGGAACGAACCGCGCCGAGATCGCCGACCTGATAGAGTGGAACGGCGGCAGGCGCATCGAAAACATGATATCCGCAGTCAGCTCAACGATATCGAAGCTGGGGCTGGCGCTGTGCAACTTCTCAATTGGGCTGATGCTTGAGTTAAGCGGTTATAACGCCGATCTTGCCGTGCAGCCGCAGTCGGCACAGAATACGATAAGCTCGTTCATGGGTATCATACCGATGGCAATGGCGGCGATAATGCTGATTTTCGCCGCAAAGTCGCACATTGTTGAGGCTGTTGCTAAGATGAAGGGCGAAAAAGCCGCGAAGGGCATATAAGGAGCATAATTATGCAAAAACTACGCTCAGAGAACATAGCCAGGTTTGAGGAATACATTGCCGGCGTGATGAAGGCCGGCGGTGCCGTCGGCATGGCCGTCGCATTAGTCAGCAGCGATGGATCGACGGTATACGAGAATTATTTTGGCACAAGAGACAGCGAACGGAACCTGCCGATAGACGGCGATACCGTGTTCGGGTTGGCGTCGGTGACAAAGTCGTTTGTCGCGCTGGCGACCGTTCAGCTTGCCGGCCTTGGGCTGCTAAGGCTGGACGACAAGGTTAATCTGCACATCCCGGAGTTCAAGTACGAAAACATAACAATCGCCCATCTTCTAAGCCACACAGCGGGGTTTTATCCGATGAAAAGGCATCTGCTGACAGACCTTGCCGCCGAAATCGGCGTCACATCCGAAGAATGCGACTATGCCTATAACGCGGCGCTGGCAGTCAGGGGCGGCGAAGTGCAGATTGACAAGCTTAACAATGCGCAGACACTTATTGGTGAGCCGGGCGAATACTTCAGCTATTGCAATGACGGCTATGCGCTGATGAGTGAGCTTGTGCGCCGTGTCGGCCGGGAAGAGACATTTGCCGACTATGCCGACAAAAATATCCTTGCGCCGCTTGGCATGGCGCGCAGCGGATGTATGTATGAGCCGAAATGCGGCAATGTGACGCGTTTGTATCAGCTGCGCGACGGGCAGATGCGCGGCGACTGGACATTTATCGACGGCGCGTCGCCGCTGCCGGGCGCGGGGTCGATGCGCTCGACAATCAACGACATGAAGAAGTATATGCGCCTCTATCTCAGCCGCGGCATGGCAGAAGGCGGCAGGCTCGTATCGACACGCTGTATAAACAGCATGCTGCTGCCGCGTATCCCGTGCAGGCAGAACGGGTACTACGGCCTCGGCCTTACTATGAGGGCACTGGGTGACCTGACGGTATACGGCCACGGCGGTGATGACCCCGGCGTGTCATCACATATAGCGTGGAACTACGAGACCGGAACGGCCGCCATTGTGCTGTGCAACACATCTGAGGTGGATGCGGCGGCGATTGCCGAGATGGCTATGCTGCTTGTATCCGGCCGTGACCCGGCGCTGATGGACAGGGGCAACGAGGCGGTCGTGTGGGGCAACGAGCTGATGGACCGCGTGCGCGGTGTCTATCAGACGGGCGAGGGGACAACCGTGACGGTGACGCCGGCGGGCGATATGTTCAGCGTCGACGTGGACGGAGCGGTGACAATCGCATGGCCTGTGAACAACTATACGCTTCGGGTCAAGGGGGCGGTAACCGATATGCTGGTGCCGCTATATTTC
>JAVBMB010000007.1:0-16094 GCA_031552995.1 Oscillospiraceae bacterium | reverse complement strand
ATATATCGCCCGCCATCGTCTCGACGATGGGAAGCGCCGTAATCGACCCGCCGCCAAGCCGGGGTGACAGCCGCGCCGCGCGCTCAAGCAGCCTGCTGTGCAGGTAGAACACGTCGCCGGGGTACGCCTCTCGGCCCGGCGGGCGGCGAAGCAGAAGCGACATCGAGCGGTAAGCGACGGCGTGCTTGCTGAGGTCGTCGTAGACTATTAGCACATCCTTGCCGTCGTACATAAACTCCTCGGCGAGCGCGCAGGCGGAATACGGTGTAATGTACTGCATGGCCGCGCAGTCGGACGCCGTCGACACGATGACAATCGTGTTCGCCAGCGCGCCTGCGCGCGTCAGCTCATTCACTATATTCGCGACGCTGGACGCCTTTTGCCCTATGGCCACATAGATGCTTATGACATCCTCGCCGCGCTGGTTTATAATTGCGTCTACGGCGATGGACGTCTTGCCCGTCTGCCTGTCGCCGATGATAAGCTCCCTCTGTCCGCGTCCGACCGGTATCATGCTGTCAATCGACAGGATGCCGGTCTGCATCGGCGTGTCGACCGGCGCGCGGTCGATAATCGACGGCGCCTCAGTCTCTATCGGGCGTATCTTGCCCGAAAATATCGGCCCGTGCCCGTCTATCGGGCGGCCTATAGGGTCGATGACCCGCCCGAGGAAGCCCTTGCCGACAGGTATTTCAAGCACGCGCCCCGTGCCCTTGACAACCGAGCCGACACGCGTATCCTCTATGCCGTTAAGCAGCACGGCGCCCACGCCGTTCAGGTCCATATTCAGCGCGATGCCGTACGCGTCGTTTTCAAACTCCAGCAGCTCGCCATAGCGGCACTTCGGCAGGCCGACGCATGTTACGATGCCGTCGGCGCAGCTCTTAACCTCACCGTATTCATATACAAGCGGCCTGGCGTGATAGGCCTTGAGCCGCTTTTTTATCTCCTGCCCTATCTGGCGGCTAACATCATCCATAAAATCGTTGCCTCTTCAGTCAATAATCTGCAAAATCGCGGGCGCGGCGTTTGCCGCGCGCTATTCCTTCAAAAAATGCTTCAGCTCGGTCAACTGGGATTTATATGACGCGTCATATACGATGCCGTCGATGATGGCCATAAAGCCGCCGATTAATGTCTCATCCACCTCGACGGCGAGGCGGACCCAATCGCCGAGCTTTTCGGCAAATCCGCGCTCTATGCGGCGGATTTGCTCCTCGCTCATCGACGCGCCGCTTTTAAGCTTACCGTGAATCATACCGGCTTTTCCTCAAAAAACGCGCGGATGACCTCATTATTATCCTCAACGCGCACCTCGCGGTGCAGTATCTGCGCCGCCAGCGCCACCGACAGGTCGCTTACCTGGTCTTTTAGCTCCTGCTGCAGATTGCGCTTCTCTTCCTCTATGTCCTCGCGCGCCTGCTTAATGATTTCCCTCGCCTTTTCCTCCGCCATTTTAATGATGTCGTCGGCGTTCTCCTTGGCGTGCAGCGCGGCGTCGTTTATCATTGTGTGCCCCTCTTTGCGGGCATTCTCAAGCATCGCCCGGCACTCAGCTTCGCTCTCTTTCGCTTGCTGCAGGCTGCCCTCGGCAGCGCTCAGCTGGCCGTCAATCTTCTTTTGCCGCGCGTCCATAAAGCCCTTTACGGGCTTATACAGCAAATATCTTAAAATTATATACAGCACCGCGACATTTAACGCGTGCAGCAGAATCATACGAAAATCCGGCATAATTTCACCTCACATATCATCGGCTGAACCCAACATGCTGCGCCAGCGAGCGTAACGCCGCATCAGGTCATCGTGAATATCATGATAAGCGCCGTGACAAAGCCGTAGATGGCCGTCGACTCGGTGAGCGCCATACCCAGCAAAAGCAGTGTGTTTATCTTGCCCGAAGCCTCGGGCTGCCTTGCGACCGCCTCGACCGCCTTACCTGTGGCGATGCCCATGCCGAGGCCGGCCCCAAGACCTGTGAGCACCGCTATGCCGGCGCCTATTGCTATAAGTCCCATATCTGTTACACCTCTCCAAATAATTGCCGCGCTGCGGCGTTTGTTGTTTCCGGTTTATCAGTCCACCGCTTCCTCGATGAACGAGAGCGACAGCTTGAGGAAAATAAATGTCTGTATCAGCGGGTGGAACAGGCTGAAATACAGCCCGAGAACCCCCGGAACGCCGACACTGAAGTTGTTCATCGCCATATATATAAGGTTTATAACGATCATGCCGCCCAGCATATTGCCAAAAAGCCTGCACGCCAGAGATATTGGCACCGCGATGTCGCTTAGTATCTTAAACGGCACCATGAACGGCATCGGCCGCACAAACTGCTTCAGCCTGCCTTTCAGGCCGTTATGCTTAAGGCCGAAGTAGTTTATCATCAAAAATGTAATTATGCTCAGCGCGAATGTCACCGTAATATCCGACGACGGCGGGCGGAACCCGAACAGCTCGAACGCTGCGCTGCACACCAAAAACACCGCCACAGTGAAGACATACGGCCCGAGCGCATTGCTCAGCCCGTGCACATGGCTTTGTGTAAAATCATCCGCAAAGTCTACAGCCGCCTCAAGCAGAAGCTGCAGCTTGCCCGGTTTGTCGCTGAACTTGGGTATCGCAAATATGCGAAGCGCCAGCGAAACGGCAAGCACTATGAGTATCATAACCCATGTGTAGACGACCGACGAGCTTATGCTGAGGCCGAAAAAGTCGATTTTCGCCCCTTCAAGCGATACGTGCAGCTCCTCCCTCGGCGCGTTCGGGAACAGCGCCGATATCAGCAGCCCGGCGGCAATGCACACGGCTGCGCCAATCAGCACGGCGCGGCCGATTCCGCTTTTTTTCTTCGCTTTCACCTCGGCGGGCAGCTCGTTTCCTTCGGCCTTATCGCGCCGCCTGCGCCCCGCAAGCCTGGAAAAAAAGCCGACAACCGCCTCGAGCAGCGCCTGAAGCTTGCCCGGGCTTTCCGCAAACCTGGGGATAACAAATATCCGAATGATGAGCGCGACGGCAAGCACCGCGGCGAGTACAACAGCAAAATCTTTCATCGCCGCCTACCGCCATGCCGCCGTGCCGGACGCGGATATCGCCGCGCGGCCGCCGGTCAAGCCTGTACAGGCGCCGCCCGGCCGGGGCCGGGCCTCTGCCGCTGATGATATTATGACGAGTGGTTTTTTAAGCGTGCCGGAGTTAACTTCATCCATCGTTTCCACCGCCTGTTCTGTTCTTGTGCAAAAATAAGTAAAACGAGCCTATCACCATCACGGCCGACATGGCAATGCCGGCGTGCAGTATTTGCCCCCTTACCGTCAATGCCGTGATAAGCAGACCCCCGCCCAGCGCCGCCATGTTGCCGACCAGGGGAAGAAGCATCTGCCTGCTCTCTCCCTTGATAACCGCGTTGGTCACCTTAGTCAAGCAAAAAAGCGCCGCAGCGCCGCATACAAGGCCGATGACCGCACCTATCATAGACATTCCTCCTATGCCGCGGGTGTATCCTCTCTAATATGTTTTACTCCTATGCATGGCAAAATGCAAGCCCTTATACCCGATACCGGCGATTTTTGTATACTTCCGCGTGTTTATGCCGTCATACCGGCCTATAAAGGGCACAATGCACAACACAAAAATACCCGTTGTTACAAAAAGACTTGACTTGTGCCGCCCGTTGTTATAATATAAATCTCCTTTAGGTTTCTCCCGCACTTTCACGCGGCTTTAAACGACACACAGGCCAAAAATATATTGCGCCGGGGGTAAATATGATCGAGCTGAACGGCATCAACAAAAGCTTCAGGGTGGCGCGGCGGTCGGCCGGGTTTGCGCAGGCGGTCAAGGCGCTGTTTTCTCGCGAGTATCAGCTGATAAGCGCGCTTACCGATGTCAGCTTCCGCATCGGCGCCGGCGAAATTGTCGGCTATATCGGCCCGAACGGCGCCGGCAAATCCACGACGATAAAAATCATGTGCGGCATACTGACGCCCGACAGCGGAAGCTGCGTCATAAACGGGCGCACACCGTGGAAGCAGCGCGTGCCGCATGTCGCGCGCATCGGCGTCGTGTTCGGCCAGCGCAGCCAGCTGTGGTGGGATGTGCCTGTCATCGACAGCTTTGAGCTGCTGCGCGACATATACCGTATCGAGCCGCAGCGCTACAAGACCTCTCTGGACGAGCTCAGTACGCTTCTGGACCTCGGCGATATACTTCGCACACCGG
This sequence comes from Oscillospiraceae bacterium, assembly GCA_031552995.1. Lineage (GTDB taxonomy): Bacteria > Bacillota > Clostridia > Oscillospirales > Butyricicoccaceae > JAVBMB01. The sequence continues at coordinate 11,876 of JAVBMB010000007.1, read as the reverse complement.
CGCGAAGCCTGAGCCTTGGTCAGCGGATGCGGTGCGAAATCGCCGCCTCTCTGCTGCACGACCCCGACATACTGTTTTTGGACGAGCCTACAATCGGCCTCGACGCCGTGTCGAAGATAGCCGTGCGCGAGTTCATCATGCGCCGCAACAAAGAGCGCGGCACGACAGTCATCCTTACGACGCACGACATGCAGGATATCGAAGCGCTGGCGCGGCGCATTTTGCTGATAGGCCGCGGCAGGATACTTCTGGACGACACCCTCGGCGCGCTGAAAGCGCGCTTTGCGCGGACCCGCACGCTTACGGTAGAGTATTCGTCCGGCGATATCTCACCGGCGCCCGGCATAAAGCTTTCGCAAAAACAGCCGGGGCTTGCCGTGCTGCAGGTAGATACCACCGTCGTGTCGCTGGGGCAGGTAATGGCTATGCTGGGCGAGCAGGCCGATGTGCGCGACATCTCTGTCTCGGGCGTCTCGTCGGAGGAGATGGTCGTCGGCCTTTACAGGGAGTATGAGATATGAAGGCGTATCTGTCGGTGTTCCGCGTGCGCTTTTCGCTTGTGCTGCAATACCGCGCGGCGGCGCTTGCCGGCGTCGTCACACAGTTCGCGTGGGGGTTTATGGAGCTTTTGGCTTTCCGCGCGTTTTACAATGCCTCCCCCGGCGGCTTCGACATGACCTACACGCAGCTCGCGTCTTACATATGGCTTCAGCAGGCGTTTTTGGCGCTGTTTATGACATGGTTTTTCGAGCGCGAGATATTCGACTCGATAACGTCGGGCTCGATATCCTACGAGCTGGCGCGCCCTTTGGACCTGTACGGGCGGTGGTTTACACAGTCGATGGCAAACAGGCTGTCGCGGGCCGCGCTGCGCTGCATGCCGATACTCGCCGTCGCGTTTTTCATCCCGGGGCCGATGCGCATGACGCTGCCGCCAACCTTTGCGCAGGGCGTTATGTTCATAGCCTCGGTGACGCTCGGCCTCGCCGTTGTCTGCGCGTGGTGCATGCTGATATACATCACAACGTTTTTCACGCTGTCGTCGGTCGGCGTGCGCCTCGTCGCGGCGTCTCTGGGCGATTTTTTGGCGGGCGCAATCATCCCTTTGCCGTTTTTCCCTCCCGCTTTCCGGCGGATAGCCGAGCTGCTGCCGTTTGCCGCCATGCAAAACATGCCGCTGCGCATCTATGCCGGCAATATCGCGGGCGCGCACGCCGTGCGCGGCTTGCTGCTGCAGGTTTTCTGGCTGGCAGTTCTTGTAATTATCGGGCGTTTGCTGATGAAAAAGGCACTTACACGCGTCGTCGTTCAGGGCGGCTGACAGCATGGGAAAGGCGGAGGACTATGCGACTTTATAAGAAGTATTTCCTAATCCATGTACAAAGCCAGATGCAGCATAAGCTGTCATTTGTTCTGACGATGCTCGGCCAGTTTTTTGTATCGTTCACGGCGCTCGTCGGCATATTCTTCATGTTCGGCACGGTGCACGAGGTTCAAGGCTTCACGCTGAACCAGGTGATGATATGCTTCGCCGTTGTGCTGGCGGCATTTTCGATTGCCGAGTGCTTTGCGCGGGGGTTCGACATGTTTCCGTCCATGATATCCAACGGCGAGTTCGACCGGGTGCTCGTCCGCCCCCGGGGCGAAATATTTCAGGTTCTTGCGTCAAAGGTAGAGTTGACCCGCGTCGCGAGACTGATGCAGAGCATTGTCATGCTCGTCTACGCCATACCGCGGGCCGGAATCGTGTGGACGCTGCCTCGCGTCTCGGTTCTGGCGCTGATGATTGCGGGCGGCAGCGTCATATTCTCGGCGCTGTTTCTCATATACGCCGGCTTCACATTCTTCACCATCGAAGGGCTGGAGTTCATGAATGTGCTGACAGACGGCGGGCGTGAGTTCGGACGCTATCCGTTCGGTATATACGGCAAGCAGGTGCTGACATTTTTGACCTGTGTCGTGCCGCTTGCGCTGTTCCAGTATTATCCGCTGCTGTTTTTGCTGGGGCGCAGCACCAGCGCGTTATACGCGCTGGCGCCTCTGCTTGGCACGTTGTTCGCCCTGCCGGCATACGCTTTTTGGCGCTTCGGCGTCGGCAGATACAAATCGACCGGCTCGTAAGGCGAATAAAATATCGCCCGGATGAATGCTCATCCGGGCGTTTTTTATTTGTCAAATGCAAGGCTTTCGGCGCTGTATGCGTGGCAGATCGCTATGGCAAGCGCGTCGGCAGCGTCGTCCGGCTTAGGAACCTTTTCCAGCTTCAAAATCGTGCGCGTCATCTCCATCATCTGATGCTTGTCGGCCCGGCCGTATCCGGCGATGGCCTGCTTGACCTGAAGAGGCGTGTACTCGAACGGCACCATCCCGGCCTGCACGCAGGCCAGAAGCAGCACACCGCGCGCCTGAGCCACCTGTATCGCCGTTTTTTGGTTCGTATTGAAGAACAGCTGCTCTATCGCGACGGCGCCGGGGCGGAACCTCCCGATAAGCTCCTGCATGTCCGAAAATATCTCGCCAAGCCTCGCCGGAAGCGAAGGCCCGGGCCGCGTCGTAATAACGCCGTACGTCAGCATCCTGCTGACGCCGCGGCTGTGCTCTATGACGCCGTAGCCGACGGTGGCGTATCCCGGGTCGATGCCCAGCACAATCACGCCTCCGCCTCCCGACGCATGTCAAGTATGCGCTGCACGGCGTGCATGACGCCTATCTTGCCCGCTTCAAATGTCAGCCCGCCCTGCATAAAAGCGGTGTACGGCGGGCGCATCGGCGCATCGCATGACAGCTCGATGGACGAGCCCTGCACAAACGCGCCGGCCGCCATGACGACCGGGCAGTCGTAGCCCGGCATATCCCACGGCTCGGGCGCGGCGAAGCTGTCGACCGGCGCGCCGGCCTGTATCCCGCGGCAGAACGCAAGCACGGCCTGCGGCTGCGCAAAGTTGATTGCCTGGATTATATCGCCGCGCTCGTCGCACGGGCCGGGCGAGACATCATACCCCAGGCTCTGCATGGCGGCGGCGCAAAAAGCCGCCGTCTTAAGCGCCTGCGCCACGGTGTGCGGCGCCATAAAAAAGCCTTGGAACAGCGCCCTGCTGACGCCGAGCGTCGCGCCGCATTCCCCGCCGATTCCGGGCAGAGTCAGCTGCTGCGCGGCGCGGGCGACAAGCCCGCCGCGCCCCGCAATATATCCTCCCGCCGGCGCTATACCGCCTCCGGGGTTTTTTATAAGCGAGCCGCAGATTAAATCGGCACCGACATGCGTCGGCTCAAGCGTCTCGCAAAACTCGCCGTAGCAGTTGTCGACAAGTATTGCGGCGTCGGGGTTGACGCTGCGGATGACCTCAACGGCTTCGCCAATCCGCTTTACGCCAAGCGTCCGGCGCTGCGAATACCCGCGCGAGCGCTGGATGAACACTGCGGTGACATCATCCCTCGCCGCCTCGCGCTCAAGCGCGTTGAGGTCAAGCTCCCCGTCCGCCATATCAACCTCGCGGTAGGCCATGCCGTAATACGGCAGGCTGCCGAAAACGGCGCCGCGCTTGCCGACAAGCGTGTGCAGCGTATCGTACACCGCCCCCGTGGCCGACAGCAGCGTGCCGTTCGGCCTCATGCACGCCATTATGGCGCACGCGATGGCGTGGCTTCCGTTGACAAAACCGGTGCGCACAAGCGCGCTTTCGCATCCGAAAACATCGGCGTACACAAGCTCCAGCTTGTCGCGCCCCGTGTCGTCATACCCATAGCCGGTCGTGCCGGCAAAGCAGGCGTCGCTGACACGGTGGCGCGAAAACGCGGCCAGCACCCGCTCTGTGTTGGCCTGCGCTATGCTGTCAAAACGGGCAAAGCCCGCCGCCGCCTTTTGTTCGGCGGCGGCGGCTATATCCCTTAAAGCGTTGGAAAACACACTAAATCTCCATCATGGCGGCTGTGGCAAGCAGCTTTGCCGCCTGCTGCACATCCTTGATGTTGACAGTCTCCCCGGGTGTGTGGATATGCCTGCCCGGGATGCTTATCGTGCCTGTCACTATGCCGCCTTTAACGCGCTGGATTAGCGCGGCGTCTGTGGAGCCGGAAAGCAGTATCTCGTTCTGATATGCTATCTTCGCCTTCTTTGCCGCGGCGCGCAGATGCTCGATGACCTGCGGGTTGGCCAGTGTGCCGCTGTCCTTTATCTTTATCGCCGGGCCTTTGCCGAGATACACTTCCATCTTCACTTCCTCGCCCGGCGTGTCGCCCGTCCTCGTCAGGTCGACGGCGACAGCCATATCGGGCTCGATGCGATAGGCCGCCGTTTTTGCTCCCAGCAAGCCGCGTTCCTCCTGCACGGTGAACACATAGTACAGGTCGTTCGGGCTGTCTCCCATCTGCTCCATCGTCAGCAGCAGCACGACGCACGCCATAAGGTCGTCGGCGTACGGCGTCATGATATTCCCTCCGGCGATTTCGACCGCGTCCGCGTCAAAAACGGCGACGCTGCCCACCGGCACAAGCGCGGCAGCCTCGTCATAATCTTTTGCGCCGATATCGATATACAGCTTGTTTTTATCGATGCCCATCGTGCTTGTCTTTGCGACATCGGCTTTATCATCATAGCGGATGCAGCCCTTGACGCCGTTTTCAAAGCGAATCGGCGTGTTTATCAGCGTACCCATAACATGCCCTCCGATTGTCGTAAAACGAATAAAGCCGTCTTTGTCGACAAACAGAGACATAAAGCCGATAACATCCATGTGGGCGGGCATCATAAGCTTTTTGCCCTTGCCTTTTTTGTGGCAGATAACATTGCCAAGCGTGTCGACAAACACCTCGTCGACAAACGGGCGCGCCATCTCGGCCAGCAGCGCGGCTTGCGGGGATTCAAAACCGCTGGGCAGCGCCGCGGCAATCAGCTTTCTCTGGGTCTCAAGTATATTCAGCATGTTACCCACCTCCTACAGTTTGACGCAAGCGGCCGCGATAAGCTTTGCCGCCAGCTCCGCATCGCCGGCGTTAAACATCTCCACCTGCGAATGGATATTCCTTGTGGGGATACTGATGCATGTGGCCATAGCGCCGCCGGCCGCCATCTGCATGGCGCAGGTGTCGGTGCCGCCGCCTGTCAGTATCTCGTCCTGCACGGCAATTTTCTCCTGCCTGGCCAGCGCGTGCATTTTGGCATTCAGCTCGCGGCTGCTTATGACCGAGCTGTCTTTTATCTTAATCGCCGGCCCCGCCCCAAGCGATACCGCCATGCGCACATCGCGGTTGTTCGGCGTGTCGCCCACGCCGCACACATCGCATGCCAGGCCAATATCGGGCTTGATGGCGTATGACGCCGTCTTCGCGCCGCGGCAGCCGACCTCCTCCTGCGAGGTGAACACAAAATACAGGTCGTTGTCGCATTTTTTTATCTGCTCCATCGCCATAAGCAGCACGGTGCATGCTATAAGGTCGTCGGCATACGGCCCCATCAGGTTGCCGCCGGCCGCTTTTCCAAGCTCGCCCTCGAACACGGCGACATCGCCAAGCCTGACGTATTTTTCGGCGTCGGCCTTGTCGGAAGCGCCGATATCGATAAACAAATCGCTCATGGCAATCTGCGGCATGGTCTTGCCGAACGATTTTATCATTTTTTTACAGCAGATTATGCCGCGCGTTCCGTTTAAAAACCTTACCCTTGTGTTGACAAGCATCGCCGGCATAAATCCGCCGATATTGTCGAACCACAAAAAGCCCTTGTCATCAACAAACGTGACCAAAAAGCCGATGGCGTCCATATGGGCGGCCATCATTATCTTTTTGCCCTTGCCTTTTTTGCGGCAGATGATATTGCCTAGAGCATCTGTCGTAACCTCGTCACAAAACGGCTTTGCCAGCTTCGCAAGCAGCGGGGCGATTTTCTCGCCCTCCCAGCCGGAGGGGCATGCCGCCGCGACCAGCTGCTTTTGCAGGTCATATACGTTAAACATCAAGCTCACCCACTTCCTTATTGAACAGTACCGCCAGTTTAAGCACCTCGTCGGCATCCGGCATATGCAGCACATTGCACGCGCAGTGGATATACCTTGTCGGTGTGGCCAGCCCGAAGCTGAGCGCGCCGACGCCGGCTATGTGTATATCGGCGGCGTCTGTGCCTCCGTTCCCGCTGGCGCGGTACTGCCACTTGATACCGGCCTTGTCGGCCGCCTTCAAAATCCGCTCTCTCAGCGGGCGGCTGTACACCGTTCCCCCGTCGATGACCGAGACGACCGCGCCGCTGCGCTGTGCCGTCGAGCGCTCGTGCTCCTCTATATCAGGCATGTCCGCTGCTGTTGTCCCCTCTATGATAAGGCACGCTCCCGGCTGAATGCGCTCGGCCGCGACTGTCGCGCCGCGCCCGCCGATTTCCTCGCCGGCGGAGAACACGAAATATGTATCATACGGTAAATCGCCCTCTATCATTTTTATCATTACGGCGCATCCGATACGGTCGTCAATGGCCTTGGCCTTGATGCAGTTGTCGCCGAACTCGATAAAAGCGCTGTCGAATGTCACCTGGTCGCCAACAGAGCACAGCGCCTCTGTCTGCGCTTTGCTCTGCGAGCCGATATCGACATAAAGGCTCTTCAGCGGCGGCGCGACAAGACGTTCCTCCGGCGTAGTCAGATGTATTGCCTTTATCGATATGACTCCGCTGATTTTCTTCGGGCCGACTTTCATGCGGCGGCCTATAAGCACGCGCGGGTCGATGCCCCCGGCCGGCGTCAGCTTTATCATGCCGTCGTCTGTAATTGTTCTGGCCAAAAAGCCTACCTCATCCATATGCGCGCATACCATCAGCGGGCGGGCGCGGCGCTTTTTCCCCTTTTTGAACACAATAAGGTTGCCCAGCGGGTCAACCGTCATTTCGGTGGCGTGCTTTTCGACCAGCTTCTCTATCGCAAGGCGTACCTCGTCCTCATAACCTGGCACCCCGTCAAGCTCGCAAAGCTGCTTCAGCAGTTCTTTCATGCTTATAACCTCCCATCAAACTGCGCGGCGAACTCGGCAATAAGCTTGCCGACATTTTCGACGTCGCTCATGCGCAGCACTTCCACCGGCGAGTGCATATATTTCAGCGGCAGCGATATGCAAAGCGTGCATATGCCGCGCTGCACCGTCTGCATCGGCCAGGCGTTTGTGCCGGTGGCGGCGCCCGCGGCGTCCACCTGATACGGCACCTGCTTGGCGCGCGCCACTTCCATCACCCTGCGCGCAAAGTTCGGGCGGCTGTTCGAGCCGATTGTGATGACCGGGCCTTTGCCCATTTCGGTCTCCACCTGACCGACAGAGTCACCGGTCTTGCCGTGGCAGACATCAATGGCTATGGCGTATTCGGGGTTCTCGCGCCACGCAACGCCTCTGGCTCCATGGCCGCCTACCTCTTCCTTTGTGCTGCCCAGGATAATCAAATCGACGGCGAGCTTCTTATCCTTAAGCAGCTCAAGCGCGTGCAAAATGCACACGAAGCACGCGCGGTCGTCCATAGCCTTGCCGCACAGCGCGTCGCCCTGAAGCTCAAGCCCCTCGCCCCAGAATGTGGCGAAATCGCCGACATTGACAACCTTTTTCGCCTGTTCTCCCGTCATGCCGATGTCGATAACCATCTCGTCTATCGGCACAGACTTGCCATTGTCCCCCGCCTTTTGCAGATGCGGCGGTATGGCGGCAACGATGCCCAGAATCTTGCCGTGCTTGCGCGTTTTAATCATCAGCTCGCTGCCAAGCAGCATACGCGGGTCGACACCCATCGCCATAAAGCGCAGAAATCCGCCGTCTGTGACCTGAGTAATCAGGAAGCCTATCTGATCGATATGCGCGTCGATAAGCAGCGTTTTCGCGCCCGGAACACCGCAGGACTTGTACCCAACAACATTGCCGAACTTATCAATCTCGGCCCTGTCGACGTATGGGGTAAGCAGCTCAAGCGCGACAGCGCTCGCCTCATACTCATCGCCGGACACGCCAAATGCGGCGGTCAGCTTTTTGATCTTGTCTTTAAGTTCCAATTGGCTGGCACCTCTTTCCATATTTTGCTATATCAAAATCTTATTGCTCACATTTCTGCGGCAGTTTGCCCACAAGCTCTCGGAACACCTGCCCGCGAACCTTATAGTTCGGGAAGCTGTCGAACGACGCGCACGCCGGAGACAGCAGCACGGCGTCGCCGGGCTCCGCCAGCTCGTACGCCTTCTGCACGGCTTCCTCCAGCCCGGCGCAGCGGAAGATTTCGGGCTTTCCCTCGCGGTATCCGTCCGCTGCGCGTACAGCGGCCTCAATTTTATCGCCGGTCACGCCGATTATCAGCATGGCCTTGACACGCTCAACCGCGGCTTGCCCCAGTATATCGAACGGCAGGTTTTTGTCCGACCCTCCGGCGATGACGATACTCTTCATAGGCTCGAAGCAATTGACAGCCGGAATCGTGCGGCTGGGCGTCGTCGCAATGGAATCATTATAGTACCGCACGCCGCCAAGCGTGCGCACAAGCTCCATCCTGTGTTCGACGCCCTTAAAATCCCGCGCGACACGCGCCATGATGTCGCAGCTTACAATACCGTCCAGCGCAAGGCACGCCGCCATATAGTTCTCGACATTGTGCGCGCCGGGCAGCGTTATGTCCGCCGTGTTCATCACGGCGCGGCCGTTGATGTATATCTCGCCGTTGCTCAGATACGCGCCGTCACGGGGCACGCCGCGGCGCGAGAACAGCCGCACAGCGCCCTTCGCCGCTTCGGACAGGCTCAGCGCACAGGAGTTGTCCATATTCGTAACAAGCACTCCATGCCCGTCCTGATGCGAGAATATCCCGGCTTTTGCCTCGACATACTCGGCCATGTCGGTGTGAACATCAAGATGATTTGGCGCGACATTCGTAAGCACGGCAATATGCGGCGAGGTGTCCACCGTCATCAGCTGAAACGACGACATCTCAAGCACGACGGTGTCGCTCGAGTCCATTTCGTCGACGCTGTACAGCAGCGGCGTGCCTATATTGCCGCCCAGCCATGTCTTTACGCCGGCCGCCTTCAGCATTTCGTTGATGATAGTCGTCGTCGTCGTTTTGCCGTCCGAGCCGGTGATGCCGATGACACGGCAGGGACACATACGCATAAACACCGCCATCTCGGACGTCACCTCGGCGCCGCGCCGCACGGCATCCGCAACCTCGGCGCGGCACGGGTTTATGCCGGGCGTGCAGAATATGAGCCCGCCGGGAAGATTTTCGAGATAGTCGTCGCCGCACACAAGCTCGACGCCAAGCCCGCGCAGTTCTTCAAAAAGCCCGGCAAACTCATATGCCGTTTTCTTGTCGCGCGCCGTGACGCGGACGCCGCCTTTCGCCATCATGCGAATCAGCGGAGTGTTGCTGACGGCGATGCCCAGCACGGTGACATGCCTGCCGCGCAGGCTTTCGATATATTCGGTCAGCATCGGTGATTCCTCCGGTAAGAAAGCAGGCCGGCCGGCGCTGCTGTATAAGCAAACAATACTGCGGTTTTCATATATAATTATTATAGTGCATTTGGTTTATATGTCAAATAAATCCCGATTGCCGTGCATGACCGGATGTGTTATAATAGCTGTGCAGCCGGCTGAACAGCCGCTCGGCGCGGTTTGCCGCGGCGGGAGGAAAGTCCGGGCTTCGCAGAGCGGGATAGCTGATAACGTCAGCCGAGGGTGACCTCCGGACAAGTGCAACAGAGATATACCGCCGGTTTATATTATGTGTAGAAATACAAATAGTATAAATCGGTAAGGGTGGAAAGGCGGGGTAAGAGCCCACCGGCGTCATAGGTAACTATGGCTCCCTGTAAACTCTATCCGAAGCAACACCGACATGGGGGCTACGGCCTGCTCGGCCAATCTCCAGACAGGTGGCTTGAGGCGTATGGCGACATACCGCCCAGATAGATGGCTGTTTTGAACAGAACCCGGCTTACAGGCCGACTGCCGCCGTCACAGGGTTCGCTTTGTGGCGGCGTAATTAAAAAATATCTGCGCAATAACTGGAGGGATTCCGGCATGAGCAAACAGGTAAAAAGCCTTGTTATCCTTGTGATTATAATCTCGCTTACGGTGTTTATCGCGCTGTCGTTCATGTCGATTGTCCGCCGTCAGCTCATTGCGGACGGCGCGGTGTTCAGCCCGCAGTTCACACGGAGCCTTGTGCCGTGCCCGGTCGGGCTGATTTCCGCCGACCTTATTGTCATGGAGAGTGATACATGAAAAAGTTCTCGAACGACTACTCCGGCAATCCTACGCGCACCCATGTATTCAAAGAGCTTGAGCGCGCGATATTCGACGGCGCGCTGTCGCCCGGCACGATACTTACCGAGGTCAAGCTCTCTACCGAGCTGGGCGTGTCGCGCACGCCTGTGCGCGAGGCGCTGATGCAGCTTGAGCTTGAGGGGCTTGTAAAGACCATCCCCGGCAAGGGTATGGTTGTCGTTGGCGTCACCGAGTCGGATATGAACGACATTTACATCCTGCGCACCCGCATTGAAGGGCTGGCGTCGCGCCGCGCCGCCGAGCATATCACCGATGCCGAGCTTGACGCGCTTGAAGAGATTGTCGAGCTGCAGGAGTTTTATGTCAGCCGCAGTGATTTCATGCAGGTGTGGCATCTCGATAACCGCTTCCACGAGCTGCTGTACGAATGCTGCCGCAGCCGCCCGCTTAAGCAGGTGCTGACCATGTTCCACAATTACATTCAAAAAGCCCGCGAGGCGACCGTGCGCGGCGGACGCGCCGCGGCGTCGACGATGGAGCACCGCAACATACTTGACGCGCTGCGCGTGCGCGACGCCGACCTGGCCGAGGAACGCATGGCGACGCATGTATCAAACGCGCGTGACAGTTTTTTTGAGATGTGATGGACATACCCATGCCGGCGCGGCCTGCCGCGCCGGTTTTTTATCAACCAGCAAGGGGTGAAAGGATGAAGCTGCTATTTTTGATAGGCAACTCCGCCGTCGGCAAGATGACCGTCGGGCAGGAGCTGATGAAAATCACCGGCCTTCGGCTGTTTCACAACCATATGACGATTGAGCCGGTACTGGAGGTATTCGGCAGGCTGGACTTTAAAACCGTAAGCCGCCTGCGCGACGTGATATTCGAGGACTTCGCTGCAAGCGATCTCGAGGGAATGATATTCACATTCATGTGGGCATTCGATATGCCGTCCGACTGGGAATATGCCACGCATGTGCGCGGCATATTCGAAAAACACGGCGCCGGGATATATTATGCCGAGCTTGTAGCGCAAAAGGATGAGCGTATGCGGCGCAATATGACCGAAAACCGCATGACGCACAAGGCGTCAAAGCGCGATACAGAAGCGTCGAACGCGCGGCTGCTGCGCGACGACGGGAAATACCGGCTCGAAAGCTTCGACGGCGAGCTGCCGTTTGAGAACTATATCAAAATCGACAACACCGATTTACCCGCGGATAAGGCTGCCGGGATGATAAAGCGCCGCTTCGGGCTGTAGCCCGGGGCGGGAGGGCTGCCGTTTATCCCTTGCGGCTGCTGCGCGATGACAAATAAAAAATACCGCGGGGCGCATTGCGCTCCGCGGCTTTTTTTGCCGGGCCGATTACATCGCATCTATCTCGTTCCATGCCTCTTCTTCGCTGTCGCATGAAAAGAGAAAGCTTCCGGCGTGCGAGTATACCTCGTAATGTCCGTATACATATTTTATCCTGTAGCTCATACCGTGTCTCCTTTCACTTTAATCTCGCTGTCTGCTTCCTGTAGTACCATAATAACAAAGAGACTGTCCGATAAAACGGACAGTCTCATAGGCTGTCAAAGAAAGGTGTTCAGGTTTTTGCATGAAAAGCAATGTAATTAAAAAGTTCCTAAAACCCCCG
>JAVBMB010000065.1:0-4605 GCA_031552995.1 Oscillospiraceae bacterium | reverse complement strand
CTCACCGCGATCCTCGGCGCGGGCAATATGCGCCAGAGCGCGCTCGACCTCCCCGAATGCGGAGAGATCGAGGTCGTGCGCCATTTTACCAACCTTTCGCAGCTAAACTTCGCGCTCGACACCGGCTTTTACCCGCTGGGTTCGTGCACCATGAAGTATAACCCCAAGATAAACGAGGACGTCGCAAGGCTTCCCGGCTTTGCGGAGATGCATCCGTATCAGGACGAGTGCGACAGCCAGGGCTGCCTTGAGCTGATGTACGAGCTGGACAGGATGCTGTCGTCACTGATGGGCATGAGCCGCTTTTCGCTTCAGCCAGCAGCCGGCGCGCACGGAGAGCTGGCCGGACTGATGATTATGGCGGCTTATCACCGCGCCAACGGCAACTCGCTGCGCAAGACGATTATCGTCCCCGATTCGTCACACGGCACAAATCCCGCGTCGGCGGCTATTGCGGGCTTTGAGGTAAAGACGATTAAGTCCGGCCCGGACGGCATGATAGACCTTGCCGCGCTGGCGGACGCGCTCGGGGAGGACACCGCCGGACTGATGCTGACAAACCCAAGTACGCTTGGGCTGTTTGAGGCAAATATCATCGAGGCGACCGAGATGGTTCACTCGGCCGGCGGCCTGCTGTACTATGACGGCGCGAACGCCAATGCCATACTGTGCAAGACGACGCCCGCAATCATGGGCTTCGACATAGTCCACCTCAACCTGCACAAGACATTCAGCACCCCGCACGGCGGCGGCGGCCCGGGCGCCGGCCCGGTCGGCGTTGTCGAGCATCTTGTACCGTTCCTGCCCGGCCCGCTTGTCGAGCGCAAAGGCGACGGTTACGCGCTGAACTTCGACCGCCCGCAGTCTATCGGCCGCATGCGCTCGTACTACGGAAACTTTGGTGTGCTTGTGCGCACATATGCGTATATTCTGGCACACGGCGCCGAGGGCCTTGACGAGGTATCAAGCTCCGCTGTGGCTAACGCGAACTATATTGCCGAGCGCCTTAAGGGCGTGTATGACCTTCCGTATGCCACCCGCGCCATGCACGAGGTCGTCTTCTCGGGCGAGAGCTTTAAGGAGAAATACGGAGTTTCAACTCTCGACATAGCCAAGCGTATGATTGAGCGCGGCTATCATCCGCCGACCGTGTACTTCCCGCTTATCGTCCACGAGGCGATGATGATTGAGCCGACCGAGACCGAATCTCCCGAGGAACTGGCTGAATTCTGCGACATTATGCTGGAAATTGCCGAAGAGGCGAAAATCTACCCCGACGCGCTGCACGCCGCGCCGCGTAATAAGCCGGTGACAAGGCTTGACGAGACGGCCGCCGCAAGGAACCCGACAGTGAAATACAAAAAGCCGGAATAATCAGCCGGCATATGCCCCGGTTGCCCCGGCGGCTGACATACAACAAGAGGGAACGCCTGACAGCGTTCCCTCTTGTGCTTGCTGAAAAAACCACTTCGTTGAGGTTTTTTCGACAATTTTCAATTCTGATAAAAACTCCCGGGAAATGGATTTCCGGATAACCGGCCCTGCCGCGCAGCCTGAAACCGCCGCACCTGACGGTCTCGTAAAACGAATGCAAGCGGGCATAGTCTTTCGGCAGTTCTCCCCGCCGCTTCATATGCGTTGCCGGTTACCCGCGTTTATTATCGGGCCGCTGACTCTAAAGAAAAGCATTTTATCGCAGTTTGCCCGGCGCGCCGTAATCCGGCGATTAATTTTTATATTTGCTGTTGCTTTGCCTGTATTTGATGTATAATTATTGTAAGTAATCCGCATGGCGGCGCGCCTCGCCGCCGCAGTGAATATCGTACGGAGGTATAGCGTGAAAAATCACGCTATACCCAAATAATTAAAGCGCAAGCGTCTTACGCTTGTGCGAAACTGCCGCTTATGCGCAAAAAATCCATTCCCTTTCATGGATGATTTGTCCCTTAAGCGCGGCGAAAGGAATGGATTTTACTATGCATCTGATTGACCTGAACAGCGACCTTGGCGAGAGCTATGGCGATTATAAGCTTGGCATGGACAGCGAAATCATCCGGTATGTGTCGTCGGTGAATCTGGCCTGCGGATGGCACGCGGGAGATCCCGTTATCATGGACAAGACCGTCGGCATGTGCGCCGGGCAGAACGTCGCAATCGGCGCGCACCCAGGTTACCCGGATATCATGGGCTTCGGCCGCAGGGATATGAATCTGAGCTTTGCCGAAGCAAAGGCATATGTCAAATATCAGCTCGGCGCGCTTATGGCCTTTACAGCGTCACACGGCGTGCGGGTGAAGCACATAAAGGCGCACGGCGCTATGGGCAACCGCTCGCACTGGGATGAGACGCTGGCACGCGCTTTGTGCGAGGCGACTGCCGAAGTCGACGACGATATAATCATGCTCAGCTTTGCGGGCAGCAAGGTTATCGAGTGCGCCAAGACCATGGGGCTTCGCTGGGCAAGCGAGGTTTTTGCCGACCGCGCGTATAACGACGACTACACGCTTGTATCGCGCGGGACGCCCGGCGCGATGATTCACGACGCCGAGTATGCGGCAAAGCGGGTTGTGCGTATGGCGAAGGACGGCTTCGTCGAGAGCATCGGCGGCAAGCAGCTGCCTGTTATAGCGCACTCTGTCTGCGTCCACGGCGATAATCCGACCGCCGTCGAAATTGTCAAAAACCTGCGGGCGACGCTTGAGGGCGAGGGCATCACGATTGCGCCGCTTAGCGCGGTCATCGGCGTCATTTAGCGCGGTGATTCGATGGAGAGTGTGATACTTACATGCGGCGACAGCGCGGTTTCGGTGCGCTTCGGCGATGAGATAAGCATTTCTGTCAGCCGCCGCGTCACGGTGGCAATGCGCGCGCTTGAGCGAGAGCCGATATGCGGCGTCACCGAATTGCAGCCGACATATTGCGCGCTGACGGTATACTATGACCCGCTGATTATCGGATACGACGAGCTGTGCGCCGCCCTGCGCGCGAGGCTGGAAACCATAAGCGGCAGCACGGGTGACGCATCCGGCAACGAACGCGGGATTGTCATCCCTGTGCTGTACGGCGGCGAGGCCGGTATCGATCTGCCGGAGGTCGCGGCGTACCACGGCATGACCGAGCGCGAGATAATCGACACGCATACGGCTCACGAGAGCTATATCTATATGATTGGATTCACCCCCGGCATGGGCTATTTGGGTTCCGACAACGGCCTTACTATCCCGCGCCGCACAAGCCCGAGGGTGAAGGTCGAGGAGGGCAGCGTGCTGATATGGGCAAATCAGTCGCTTGTGCTGCCTGTCACCTCGCCCACAGGGTGGCATATCATCGGCAAAACTCCGCTTAAGATATTCGACGCGTCCAAGTCAAATCCATTTTTGCTCAGCGCAGGGATGCGCGTGCGCTTCCGCGAGATAAACTCCGCAGTGTTTGGCGAGATTAAGGCATCGGTTGACAGCGGGAAATACATACCCGAGCTGTATGAAAGCGAGGCGCGCTGATGGGTGTTTTAATTGAGCAGGGCGGCATGATGACGACGGTGCAGGACGGCGGGCGCAAGGGATATCTGCAATACGGCGTGCCTGTAGCCGGGGCGATGGACATGTATGCGCTGGCGCTGGCGAATATGCTTGTCGGCAACGACAGGGATGCCGCGGCGCTGGAAGCTACGCTTATCGGCCCGACACTGCGGTTTGAAAAGGCGAATACCTTTGCAATCACCGGCGCTGACTTTGGCGCGAAGCTGAACGGGCATGCGCTTCCCCACTGCCGCGCAATCGCGGCGAAAGCCGGCGATGTGCTGGCGATGCCCGGCGCGAAATACGGCTGCCGGGGATACATAGCGTTTGCGGGCGGGCTTGATATCCCCAACGTAATGGGCAGCGCCGCGACATATCTGCGCGGCGGCTTTGGCGGGCACTTGGGGCGCAAGCTGCAGCAGGATGACCGCATCGGATTTACCTCCCCCGACACCGCGCTTGAGCATATGGACTGGCGTTACGTGACGCCGAAAAGCCACAGCGGCGGGGCAGCCGCGCTTCGCGCCGTGCGCGGCCCGCAGGATTTTGCCTTTACGCCCGGCGGAATCAAGACGTTTTTCTCGTCGGTCTACACGGCGACTACCGAATCCGACCGCATGGGCATCCGCTTTGACGGACCTCCGGTTGAGCATATCGGCGACGGAAATATGATTTCGGACGGCATAGCGCCCGGCTCGGTGCAGATACCGACAAACGGACGGCCGATAATCATGCTTGCCGACCGGCAGACGACCGGCGGTTATACAAAGGTCGCGACGGTTATCACGGCCGATCTCGGCATCATGGCGCAGCTTAAGCCCGGCGACAAGGTGACGTTTTGCGAGGTAAGCGTATACGAGGCGCAGCGCCTGCTGCGCGAGCAGGCGGCGCGGCTGAGCGAATACGAGCGGCAGTTTTCGCTGGGGCGCGACGGGGTTAAAAAGGCGTATGCCGTGCAAATCGACGGGCGCACATATCATGTCGACGTCGAGCGGATTCCATGAGCGGCATATTCAAGGTAACTTATGTAAACATGATAAAAAGCCTCCGCCATCAGGCGGAGGCTTTCAGCTTGTCGAAAAACCCA
>JAVBMB010000079.1:0-29627 GCA_031552995.1 Oscillospiraceae bacterium | reverse complement strand
GTGTTATGCCAGGCGCGCGGAAATATAAACGGCACCGAAACCGGCCTCATCGCAAACGTGTCGACGGCCGGGTTTGCCGGCACGCTTGCCTATGCACTAATAGATCGCTGCTTTGCCACCGGAAACAGCGTCAGCGCGGGTGACGACGTAGCCGCCGGGTTGGTTGGTCTCAGTACGCACCGGCTGCTCATCCGGGACAGCTATGCAATCGGCTCCGCTTCCACGCCCAACAACAACGCAGGCGGTCTGCTCGGGTCCGGCACAGGCTCGAATGTCGAACGCTGCTATGCCGCAGGCGCGGTATCCTGCCGTTCCGGTGCGGGAGGCCTGGCCTCGAGTCTTGTCAACGACGGCGCCGAAATAGGAATGCTGGCCATGAGTTTCGCGCTCAACCCCTCGGTTGCGGCCACGGCTGCGGGCGGCATAGCACATCGTGTCTGCGCCGCGCTTGGCAGCGGCGCGCAGCTTGTATCCAATTATGCCCTAAACACAATGGTCCTAACCTCCGGCGGCATACCGGTCACTCCGGTCGATAACCCCAATGGACTCGACGGCCAGGGGACTACTCAGAACAATCTGGTTGCGCTTATTGCCGCGCAGGGGTGGAACACCGCCACCGTGTGGGATACCTCGACCATCGCCACGCTGGGCAGACCAACGCTGTTTGACAACCCTGAAAATTGAGATGGTATTTTGCCAATAAGATATAAAGGATGCTTAGATGATTATCCTGCGCAACCGTCCGGGGAAAATGAGTATTGAGAATCGGAAGCATTACGCCGCTTTTCTGACCTCAGTAAAGAAAAATGGCATTCTAATACCGTCAGAAAGATAGCAAAGCCGCCCGGCCGCCCAAAAGAGCAGCCCGGCGCGCACAAAAATATAGGAAAACTTCCTTCAATAGGCCTTCAGTTAATAATAGCTATGCCGCGGTCTCTTTAGATTGCGGCATAGCTACTATTTATTTCGAATCATACGGTTTTCGAAGAGAATCGACAACCTTTTCTTGCAAGTATCTCATTGATCCGGCCAGGATTCCACAAACTTTTTAAATACCTCCGCCGGCATCGGTTGTGCAAAAACATACCCCTGTATTATATCACACCCTGTGGCACGAAGCCGATCAATTTGCGACTGTTCGTCGACGCCTTCGGCTACAGTTTTCATGTTCAAAGATTTTGCCATTGCGATAATGCTTTTTACAAGTTTCCAGCCACGGTCAACATCATGTCCTTGCAGGAAGAATTGCCGGTCCAGCTTAAGAACATCCATATAGATGGATTTAAGCATATTGAGAGATGAATAACCCGACCCAAAATCATCCATGGAACACAGAAAGCCATTTCGTTTGCAATTATTAATGACGTCTTTAAAAAGCGACTCATCCCCGAAAACAAGATTCTCAGTAAACTCCAGCTCTATACAGCCGTCCGGGATGCCATATCCCTGCTTGATTTCGATATAAGAACATATAAAATCCGGTCGCATCAGCGCAAGTCGAGATATATTCACCGACAAAACGAAGTTTGCCATCCCGCCATCCAAAAAATTTTCTTTATAATATCTGCAAGCTCTGTCAAATATGAAACGGTCAAGCTTCAAAATGAACCCGTTTTTCTCGAACAGATCAATAAAGCGCCCCGGCGGTATCAACCCTTTTTCCGGTGAAGCCCAGCGGACCAGTGCCTCCGCACCGCATATACGATCCCCGTGCTGAATATCGATTTTCGGCTGTAAATACATTTGAAATTCGCCATTTTCAAGTGCCTCTTCCATTTTGGACTCCAGCTCGGTCTTCCACAGGTTTTCATCTCTCATCTCTTTGGAATAAAAATCAAACCGTCTTATCCCGCCGGAGGATTTTGCACTTTCATGTGCGGAAACCGCCCTGTCAAGCATATCGTTGAGCGTCAGGCTTCCGTCTGTCGTGTCGAGCAAATATACTCCGCCGTACAGTTCCGGCTTATATCCCCGTGAAAAGGTTTCGGGGAAAACTGCCAAATGCTGAGCGGCGCTTTCAAAACGCAGCTCAATTTCATTCTTGCTCTGGTATCTGCGCAATGCGACAAAGGTGTGTTCGCAGATACGGCAGGAAATTTCGCCTTCCTGAGAGATGGTTTGCTGGAAATCTGCCAGATAGCGCAGCAGACGATCCCCAACGTCCCGGCCATACAAATCATTGATATATTGAAAATCCTTGATGCTGGTGAAGCAAACGGCATAATGGATATCTTTTGTTTCTTCCAAAATTTTTTCTGAATCTAATATAAATTTATGAAAGCTTCGATGCCCCGTGACAGGATCGACGAAAGCAAGGCTTTCCATCGCTTTTTGGCTTTTGTTGTTGATTGTGTGAATGAGTGCGATAAAAAAGATAAAAACTGCTGTGGCAATGCCCACAACGGCGATTGCCCCCGACATGATATTTTTAAGCCCCGCACTGACCAAGTTTTCCGGCACGGCGTAGAATACATTCCAGTCGTTAATATCTAGCGGCGCATAAGCGATTAGCCTGTTTTCGCCATAGAATGCTTTTACCAGATACCCCGCATTTCTCGCGCTCAAATCATTCCGTATCTCTTGTTCAATCGTTCTTTTCAACGGTGTCTGCAAATCAAAAATGCTGGTTCCGATGCCAAGCGCGAGAGGGCTTTCGGATTGTACAATATAATTGCCCTCGCTATCAATGATGTGAGAAAGCCCCTTCCCTGCGTAAAGAGAGTGATCGACAATATTTCTAAACTCGTCCTGCGGGTCAGCGGCAAACAAAACTCCCTCGACCGCATTTGTTTTCCTGTCATAAATCGGTACAGCGTAATAATGTACATTTTGCCCGCTGGTCTCATTATAATAAGCTTCGCTTAGTGATACTTCACCGGAAAGGGCGCGCTCAATAAACCCTTCACCGGAAAGGTTTGCCCGATATTCTCTATTATACCGGTCAATCCAAAGAGCTTGCCCGCTAATGTCGGCAAAGCCAATTGTCAGATAGTCATTGTGAGCGCCAAGTCCGTTAACGAGCGCACGAAGAACCTCGTCGTCGATCAGCAGGTTTCTGCCCTGAGCGACCACAGCCGCCACCCTAAGAGTGTCAAACTCATCCTGTATATGTTGCTTAAGAGCAAATTTGGTTTGCTGAATGGCATTTTGAATATAACCGATGGTTTCCGACTGGTTCAGTGCGCCGGTATATCGTATAAACATCAGGCTGGCGCCGAAATATGCCAGACAAATAATCAGCGCGATTAAATAAATGTGATTGATATGCACATTATTTATTGTTCTTGCGCTTTTCATATCCAAATATTCCTTTCTACCATAGTTGTTTGGAAAAGGACAGCCATAATATTTAGCTCTCTTTAGTATTGTCATACTCGTACGACACGAGCAGTATTTAGCGCTGGCAGCTGGCATATAAATATTGCTTGGATATATTTCGACATACATTGCATTCCATGACAAGATATGCGCGGCCGGCACATGCTGTGAATACACTGTACCGCTTTTGGCATCTTGATATGGTGCTGCGCCGCTAGTTTTGCAACGCTCCTTACCATCAGCAGCTTCACTGAGGAAGAACGGTTCTTCATACTCAATCCAATTGGCCCGAATCCCGCCTAGCTGTCTCAATGAGCTCTGAGGATTATGTGCAACAATTTGCCATCTGCCATTAAACTGGCCGGCCCTATCACCATAGGCTTACGAAAATACACCTGCACGGCAAAAGACCGTGCAGGTGTATTTTCGCTTTATATAATGCTTGTTTTAAGCCGTTTTCATATTGGCAGCTTATATCCCAATTATTTGGGCAAAGGTTGTACAAAAATAGCGGATGCCCTCTCTGAATTTATAACTGCTGTTTGTAAAGGGCTCAATGTGTCGCTGACTCATTTGAAATATGAACAGCGCAAAAGCATGAAAAGTAAATGCGGTCCATTCAAAATCGATTTCCTTGATTTTTCCTATAGAATGCAAACCCTTCAGGACTTTCACCCCATAATCCAAGGCATCACTTACCATTACCTTTTCATATAGCTCCTGCGCGGCGACGTTTTCATATTGAAGCGACAGGACAACACGAGATAGCGTCATCATTCTGTATTGCTCATCGGGACTCCCGAACGTGTAGAATATCATGCTTAACACTTCGGAAAGTGGTTTTTCCAGCGCGGCATTCAAAATATTATCGGGCGAATTTCTGTATTTGGTGAAATTGGACTCAAATTCGCAAAAAATTGTTTCTAACAGACCCTCCTTTGAATCGAAAAAATAATAAATGCTTGCCGATGTAATCCCTACTTTTCGGGCAATTGTCCTCATCGTCGTCTTTTCATATCCATGACGAGCAAAGAGGCCTATGGCAGCCGACAGTATTTGAGACTTTGTATCTAGTTCAATCACTTTACTCCCTCCAATATAAAAAGTTTATATTTATTCTATGACGGATTAAAGAAGTTTATTATACATATAAGCTCGGTGTCCAGTTACCAATCGTTTAATAAGCACATACAATAAGGTGTGGGGATTAACTGCAAGCGCCCACAGTAACGTCAAATTTTCCGGCGAAGTGGCTCAATACTGCCAGTAGCCAATAAGCGCAAATATTTATTCAATATGATTAACTCAGGCGCAACGATATACAGATCCGCTTCCTGTAAACACAACATATTTGGAAAGAAGGCAAATGCAATGAGTAAAACCGTATTCAAAATAGTGGATAGAAAAGGAAAAGTGCTGATCCCGCAGACTCTCCGTCAGTACCTCGGCGTCGACAATGGTGATACCGTCAGCTTGACGGCAGAAAACGGAAAGATAGTCGTCAAAAAAGCTACCGTGCCCGACGATAATGAGATGCTGCAGCAGACACAGGGCCACGATGTCCGTGCGACTGCCTGTACATCTGATGCCATGGATCTCTGTAGTCTGCTGGAACTTGCCGCCAGATTTATTAAGGACGTGAAGTAATCATGTGCCACCACATGATGCGTATAGCAAAGCTCCGTACATAGCGCTGATTTATTATAAACAGCACTGTTAAGTCGGAGATATATACTATAACAGCGCTTATCGTTTATAAGCCATCGTTTTTTAAGAGAAACACAAAATATATTTTTTTAATACTCTCCTTCTTCAGAGATAAGCGGAGCGGACCCAAATCTCGTGAAATATACATCTTCACTATCAGTTACCAATCGTTTGGTAAACGCATATAATGAGGACGTTGGGATTAATTGTATGCAAACCCACTTGGTTATAACAGTGATGACTTTTGTCAGCGCACTTTAAAAAAGGAGTGTTGAATAATGTATTATCCAAATAATGATAATTGCTGGAAGACGCGTTGTTGTCCGTGGTATTGTAAAGGCGACAAGGGGGACAAAGGTGACCCCGGTCCCGCTGGTCCGATGGGGCCGATGGGCCCTCAGGGTATTCGCGGTGTAACAGGGGCGACCGGAGCGGACAGCACTGTCCCCGGCCCGATGGGGCCGATGGGGCCGCAGGGCATTCAAGGTGTAACCGGGGCGACCGGAGCGGACAGCACTGTCCCCGGCCCGATGGGCCCGCAGGGCCCGCAGGGCATTCGTGGTGTAACAGGGGCGACCGGAGCGGACAGCACTGTCCCCGGCCCGATAGGGCCGATGGGGCCGATGGGGCCGCAGGGCATTCGTGGTGTAACAGGTGCGACGGGAGCGGACAGCACTGTCCCCGGCCCGATAGGACCGATGGGGCCGCAGGGCATTCGTGGTGTAACAGGTGCGACGGGAGCGGACAGCACTGTCCCCGGCCCGGTGGGACCGGAAGGTCCTCAGGGTGCAGAAGGGCTTCAGGGTCCGCAAGGCATTGAGGGCCCGCAAGGTCCTCAGGGAGCTGAAGGTGCCCAGGGTGTTCAAGGTATTGAGGGGCCGATTGGACCGCAAGGCATCCAGGGGCTGGTTGGTCCGATAGGCCCCCAGGGGTTGATAGGACCGGAAGGCCCTCAGGGTATCCGGGGTGAGATTGGTCCTACAGGCCCACAGGGTTTGGAAGGACCGGAAGGCCCTCAAGGCATCCAGGGTGAGGTCGGTCCTACAGGTGCTGACTTATCCGGCTCACTTATTCCCTATTCCACAGGGTTGCCTTTCGCCATTTTTATGCATGCCAACCAGCACCCACATTCTGTTGGGTTTGGTGTGCACGGCGAATTGCCGCATCCACTGATTGACGGGACATTGGAGGTCGCCGACGGCCTCATCGCCGGGTTTCCGTTTTTCACCGCCCGTGACAGCGTGATTACCGATATGGGCGTGTCTATGATGACTATTGAAGATGTAGATCTGGGCGCTGCTTCAGCAAACATGTATATGCAGTTGTTCTCTAAAACCACCACACCGCGTTTTGTTGCCATTCCTGGAACCAAGGTGGTTATGACACCACCATTGACCGGTAACGTAACTAAAGGCGCGACGTTCGAGAACATTGTAAACAACCTGAATATCCCCGTGGCGGCAGGTACCAGGCTTATGCTCATCATTCACAAGGATCTCACTCAAGAGGATAGCACCAAGAGCATAGTTGCTATGATGAGCGGGAGTGTTAACCTCAGAAGTGTATGATATCCGGAAATAAGCATTGGAAAGCTGCCAGCCAGTGCCTCCCCGTGCAGCAGGGCA
This sequence comes from Oscillospiraceae bacterium, assembly GCA_031552995.1. Lineage (GTDB taxonomy): Bacteria > Bacillota > Clostridia > Oscillospirales > Butyricicoccaceae > JAVBMB01. Next base: position 22,977 of record JAVBMB010000079.1, on the reverse strand, counting down.
ATTCCGCGTACGCAGTTACTGTACCTGATTCTTTGGGCAACTATGTTTGTTGCGGGATGACATGTAAACCCAGAGTGTTTCGGTTTTGTGCGCCTGCCTTAGGTCAATGCCCTGTTAAGGTAGAAGGCGGTAACTGTTACAGTCAAAAAGCGACCCAGCGATGGATCTGCGTATCCCCCTGCTGTTGCCCAATTTTTTATTTTATCTTCAACAAACAGCCCGTAGCAAGAGAGGCAACATTTACTCTGACAGACCGTTATTATGAAGGTCTGCCAATTCAAAAAGGAGAACTATATTTATGGCGCTCCCCTATAATATTTTAATAGAAAATGGTACCGGCAACGCGCAGATTGTAAACGGCGATTATGCCGTTACAGCCGCTGCGGCGGGATACAATCCTATCTCTATTGACCCCGCAGCTGTAACCGTCGCGGAAGACACAAACACTTACGCTTTCACTATCGCCGCCACCGGCACGCTGACATTGCATGTAACCGAGACCGGCGCGCCGACCATTCCCATTGTTGGGGCCTCGTTTCGCCGCTGCGATTCAGGAGGGACAGAAGCAGGCCCTACGATAGTCACCGACGTTAACGGCGAAGCGGATTTCCCGTTTGTACCCTTCGCCGCTGCGGACGCGCCGCAGATCTATTTCAAACAGCTTACGTCAGACGGCAATCATAATTTTATACAAACTGTTCAGAGCAGAACGATGGCGACATCCGAAGAAACAATGGAGATCACTAACGCGCTTCCGACAATAAAAAGCGTGACCCTTACCGACTTCAACTATCCAGATCTGCCTATCGAGGATGCGCTCATTACGCTTTCGTAGCGCGATTTGTCACACCAAAACAATAAAACGCGCCGGTTTACCACCGGCGCGTTTTATCACAAATGAAGCTCTAACTGCCATTTTTCAATGTTTATCGTTGCAGGTCACGGGCAGCATTAAATGCGATCTCACTTGGGGCGAGTGCGCAATTGCAGTCACGTACTTCATAAGTACGTCCAAAGAATATTTCCTACATCGGTACTGCTGCGCCAGAATAGTGTCCGTACAATTCAATAGATGCTTTTTCGATTGCGTAATCGTAAAAAAATCAATCTGCAATCCGAGCTTTCTTGTGCAGTCACTTCTGCGGACAAATGATAAACAATCATAATCCCATTTACTGTAGCATCCATACCTGTAAATATCAAATCAGTATTGCTGTTGTTCTCGATATGCAACTTCCATTCTATCCAGTTTGCACCATGTCCAAAACCCTTTAGAACTATACGAACATCGTTTTGCTAAACGATTACTTGATCATACACATATTGACAATTCTTGCCTTCTCTTCCTGGTTCGTTGATATCAAGTTTTAAGAGTGTTGATTATCATTGTTATTTACAGCGGGCTGGCTGGACACACTGCACGCTGTTAGTAGAATAATGCCAACACCGCCAATGCAAAACAGTAAATCTTTTCATAAGTACATCTCCCCTTAGATATTTGCAATTATACCACAAAAAAGTTTAAATGGTACCTGATTCTTATATACCTGAGGGTATGCACTTATTAACGATTTCACCTATATTTTAACGAAAGATCAAAGGGTGTTCATTGCCATCACTCCGGCGTTCTCAACCTCGCTTTTCGGGATGCTCCGCATTTGCACGGTTGCTTTATTTACAATCAGGAAGTAGAATAAAGATTGAAATCGAGGGTGATTGTATGAACAAAAAGCACGCATTCGCTCCACGCTCTATATGGTGTGCAAAGTGAGTTGGGCAAATCGGGCGAATCGGCATCATAGGCGAGGTGCCGGCTCATGCCGGCTTTCAGTAACGAGGTGAGGTATAGTGTACAAAATATTAGTAGTCGAAGACGATTTGAATATAAACAAGAATCTGTGCCTTTTACTGACGAAGGAGGGCTATGGCGCCGCATCCGCAAACAGTCAAAAGGCCGCGGTCGATAAACTTGAAAACGAGCATTTCGATCTGATTTTACTGGACATTTCCCTTCCCGACGGCAACGGCTACGCCGTATGCACGGCGGCGAAGCGCATTGGGGACGTTTCCGTCATTTTCCTGACCGCTTCCGACGATGAGAACAGTGTGGTGACCGGCTTTGATCTTGGAGCGGATGATTATATCACAAAACCGTTCCGGCCTATGGAGCTGCTGTCCAGAATCAAGAACGTCCTCAGACGGAGCGGTAAGGCCGAATCGGTTATACTGCTCGGCAACCTGAAAATTGACCTTATTCGGGGAACAGTCTGCAAAAACGAAGTTGAATTGTTTTTGTCGGCTCTTGAATATAAGCTGCTGCTTGTGTTCATCAACAACCGCGGTGTTACATTGACACGCGACAAGCTGCTTTCGGAGATTTGGGACATCGCCGGAGAGTTTGTCAACGACAATACGCTGACTGTTTACATCAAAAGGCTGCGCGAGAAGATTGAAAACGACCCGCAGAATCCTGCGGTCATCAAAACGGTGCGCGGTCTTGGCTACAGGATGGGTGAATGACATGGCTTTTTTCAGAAACAAAGAAAACAAAGTCTTTTTCATTTTCACTGCCTCGTTCTGCATTATTGCCATTGTCGCTGGTTTCATCGTAAATCTTACGAGCGGAATTTTGACAAGCGTTTTATGCGCCGGACTCTGTTCGGCGTTTTTCGTTTATACAAAAAAGCGGTACAAAAAAATCGCCAAGCTTTCCGAGCAGATTGACCTTGTACTCCATGGCAGGGATGCCCTTGAAATTGTTCAATGTGACGAGGGCGAGCTGTCCATACTCCAGAGCGAGATTCAAAAAATGACTCTCAGGCTGAAAGAGCATTCCGAATCGCTTGCAAATGATAAAATCTATCTTACCAATTCAATGGCGGATATCGCCCATCAGTTGCGGACGCCGCTTACCTCTGTCAACATGATCGTCACCTTTTTGAACAACCCCGATTTGGATCATACCAGCCACACAGAGCTGTGCCGCGAAGCCGAGGCGCTGCTTTCGCGCATCGACTGGCTGCTGACAAGCCTGCTGAAAATATCAAACATCGACGCGGGCACGGCGGTTTTCAAGCAGGAGCCGGTTTCGGTATCCGAAATGCTAATCGAAGCGGTGAAACCGCTGCTGATTCCCCTTGAGCTGCGAAATATCTCACTGCTCGTTGAAGGCGATCTATCCGCGCGGTTTACCGGCGACCTTAAATGGTCGGCCGAGGCGTTCGGCAATATCATCAAAAACAGTATGGAGCATACCGGTAACGACGGCAAAATCGGCATAACATTTGAAGAAAACACCATCTTTACCGAGATTATCGTGACCGACAGCGGCTGCGGAATTGACCCCGCCGATTTGCCGCACATCTTCGAGCGATTTTACCAGCGGAACAACAACAGGGAGAACAACTTCGGCATCGGACTGGCTCTCAGCCGGATGATTCTGTCCTCGCAAAACGCCGTTATCAAAGCGTCCAATCATGAGAGCGGCGGCGCCTGCTTCACAGTCAGATACTATCATCATTCCGTTTGACGCCTATGGTGACGTTTTAGTCATTTTAGAGTCACCGGATTGTCATTGCGGTTTGCTATACTAACGTATATGGTAAACGAGCCTGCTCGTTTACACAGGCACGGCGGCAGCCGCGCCGCCGCGCAGGCGGCTTACGTGTTGTTCACAGTCAATTATCAGCGCGATGTGCGCGCGACAGGCTCGCCTGCCATTGAAAACCGGAACGGTTTTCAAGTTGATTGACTGTACAATGGATGCAAACAAAACGGAGGCATGATGAATGGAAATACTAAGAGTTGAAAATCTGTGTAAAACCTACGGAAAAGACGAGGGACTTGTCAAGGCGCTTGACAATGTCTCTTTTTCCGTCAATAAAGGCGAGTTTGTAGCCGTCATCGGGCCGAGCGGCTCCGGCAAATCAACCCTGCTGCACATACTCGGCGGGGTTGACACCCCAACTTCCGGCAAAGTATTTGTTGACGGTATCGACGTTTACGCCCAGAACCCGGAGCAGCTTGCCGTTTTCCGCCGCAGACAGGTCGGCCTGATTTATCAGTTTTACAACCTGATTCCCGTATTGAATGTGGTGGAAAGCATTACCCTGCCCGTGCTGATGGACAGCCGGAGGGTGAACAACGAGCGGCTTGACGAGCTGCTCGGCACGCTGAGTCTGACCGACCGCAAAATGCACCTTCCAAATCAGCTCTCGGGCGGCCAGCAGCAGCGCGTCTCCATCGGCAGAGCGCTGATTAACGCCCCCGCCATTGTGCTCGCCGACGAGCCCACGGGAAACCTCGATACGAAAAACGGCCAGCAGATTGTCGAGCTGCTTAAGCTCAGCAATCAAAGGTATAATCAGACTTTGATCGTCATCACCCACGACGAAAACATCGCGTTGCAGGCTGACCGCATCATTAGCATCGAGGACGGGAAAATCACGAGAAACGAAACAGTCAAATCCCGCTCAGGGGGGAACTTGACATGAACGTGTTCAATAAAGTAACTCTGCAGAGCCTGAGAAAAAACCGCACCAGAACGATTGTCACGATTATCGGTGTCATCCTTTCGGCTGCGATGCTCACGGCTGTCACCACCTTCATTTCCTCATTGCAAAACTTTCTGGTGCAGACAGTTATCGCCTCCGACGGCGACTGGCACATTAAATATACCGATGTTGACTATTCTTTAATAAGTAAGCTGGAAGCGGACAGCCGAACCGCCGGAATCGCCGTGACACAGGATATCGGCTATGCAAGGCTTGACGGAAGCAGCAACGAGAACAAGCCGTATTTGTTCGTGAGCGCCTTCAGCACCGAAGCCTTTGAAACAATTCCGCTCAAGCTGCTTGCCGGCAGACTGCCGCTAAGTGACAGCGAGTTGTTAATTTCCAACCATATCGAAACAAACGGCGGTGTTCAGTATAAAATCGGTGATACATTGACGCTGGATACCGGGGACCGGATTCTTGACGGCAAAAAGCTCGGACAGAATCGTTCCTTTCAAGGCGAACAGTGCAGTGAAGCCGAGATGTTCACACCGACCGGCGCAAAAAGCTATACCATTGTCGGAATCTGCGAGCGGCCTGAGTTTGAACTATATTCAGCGCCGGGATATTCTGTTGTTACCGGACTTGATAGTGCGTCCGCCTTGGCGGCGAGTAGTCTGAACGCCTATGTCAAGCTCGTCAGGCCGAGTACCGTATATGATTTTACAAAAGATTTTCAAGGAGAGTTTGGGTACAACAACAACCTGCTGCGGTTTCAGGGCATGTCCAACAACGACAATTTCAACACCGTTTTATACACCCTGGGCGGCATATTGATTGGGCTGATTATGGTTGGTTCTGTTTTGCTGATCCACAATTCGTTTTCCATCTCGGTCAGCGAACGCACCAGGCAGTTCGGGATTCTATCGTCTGTCGGCGCGACAAAAAAGCAGCTGCGGAAGTCAGTATTATTCGAGGGAACTTGCATCGGCCTTATCGGCATCCCTCTCGGCGTATTGTTCGGTATCGGTGGCATCGGGGTAACTCTTATTTTTATAGGCGATATCTTCAAGGAAATGTCATCCTCCAATGTGCCGCTCACTCTTAGTGTATCCGCCGTTTCCGTTGTCACCGCAATGCTTGTCGGCATAATAACCATTCTGATATCCGCTTACATCCCCGCCAAAAAAGCGGCGAAGCTGTCGGCCATCGACGCGATCCGCCAAACCGCCGATATCAACATCAAAGCTAAAAAGGTCAAAACCTCGAAGCTGATTCAAAAGCTGTTCGGGCTTGAGGGAACGCTCGCGATGAAAAACTTCAAGCGTAACAAAAAGCGTTACCGAAGCACGGTGCTTTCTCTCTTTGTCAGCATTGTGCTGTTTATATCGGTTAGCTCCTTCGGAATGTATATGAGGCAGGGCGCAAAAAACTCGATATCGGAAACTGGTTTCGATATTTCCTTTGAAATGATCAGTCTTTCTGTCGATGAAACGCTAGCGCTGTATGATCAGCTGAAATCTGTTAGCGGCATTACAGACGGCGGCTTTCAGATGAGCCTGCGTTATGCGGCGACACTGCCGCTGAATGTTTTCAGCGAACGGTGTTTGGAATATATGAGAGCAAATCTGCTTTATGAAAAAGATTACAAGACAGGAATCATTATCAACTTTATTGACGACGCCGCTTATCAGAAATACTTGAAGGAGCTTGGCCTTTCACAAAGTGACTATATGGTTGATTCGTCAAAGCTGCTTGCCTATTCAATGGTAAATGAGTACGACCCTGAGACCGGCAGATATTTGGTTTTCGACCTGTTTGAAAACAATAAGCCGATGTCTATCATCATGGAACCTGCCGAAAATCCAGAGTCAGAACTAAACAGGGATGTTACATTAAACTTTGTTGACTGGATGCCCGCGACGATTTTTACTACAACTAATTTCGGAATTAACGTTTTTGCCCCTTTTTCTTTCTTGACGGATTATAAGTATAACACGAGCATGCTCAACTCACGCCATCTTTATTTTATATCGGATGATCCGGGCAAATCGGTTGGTGAAATGAATACCATATTAAAGAACAATCAAATCACCTCGGGCTATACTCTCTATAATGTGGCGGAGATGGAGCAGACCAGCCGCAACATCATGCTAGTTCTCAATGTGTTTACCTACGGATTTATCATTCTGATTTCACTCATCACCGTAGCAAATGTGTTCAATACGATTTCCACCAACATTAGTCTGCGGCGGCGGGATTTCGCTATGCTCAAATCTGTGGGCATGACAGACAGCGGCTTTAACAGAATGATGAGTTTTGAATGCCTTTTCTACGGACTAAATTCCCTGCTATACGGTCTGCCTGTCTCCTTTGTCATCACGTTTTTGATTTACAACGCCGTCATGGAGGGGGTGGACGTTCCGTTCTCGCTACCGTGGGCAAGCGTCGGGATCAGTGTTATCGGCGTATTTCTCGTAGTGTTCGCGACTATGCTCTATGCGATCAGTAAGGTTAAAAAGGAGAATACAGTTGACACGCTGAAAACTGATATGCTGTAGGTAAGCTATAAAATAAGGATTAGGACTGAAGCCTAATCCTTATTTTTTTGAAGCGCTGTTCGTCAGGCCCACACATTTCATCTGGTCCGCCTCTTTCAGCACCTCGGGCAAGCCCTGCCTCATCGCCATTTACCCTATGCGCTTGAGTGAGGTGTTTTCCTTCGTCAGACAATCAATTGTTGACTTGTATTTCTTCGCATACTGCATATCGAGATTCCGGCAGGTGAAGACCATACCCGGCACGGCAGCGTATGGGGAAAATTATCGATACCGGTTGCATCGCACCGCAGAACAAAATATAATTAAGGTAACCTAACGCACTTCACATTTAAAGATTTGGCGCTGCGCACAAACCGAAATAGTGCGGAGCATTGAGATGGCGTGATGTTTGAAGAAGGGGGCGATTAGCGATGTACATAACCGCAGCTGAGGCCGCTGAACGGTGGGGCGTTTCACAGCGGCAGGTACAGCGGCTTTTAGTGGGCGGCCGAATTGCAGGCACCCAAAAATACGGGAGGATGTGGATGATTCCGGCTGGCGCGGAAAAACCGGACGATCTGCGCCGCTCTATCCGTCCGCCCCGGTATGATCTCCCAGGCGAATTAAAGCGCGTTCTTACGATTATGCAGCCCTCCGTGCCGCACAATCGTTTGGATGCCGCTATTGATGCCGCGAGGGATGAGCGTATACGGCTGATTTATATGGGCGCGTTTGCTTACGCGCGGGGAGACTTTGCACAGACCATACGCTGCTTCCGGCAAAACGAGGGGGACAGCGCTGCCATGCTCTGTGCCAGCCCTCTCGCAATCGCGGCGGCTATCAGTATGGGGGATTATCCACTATATACCGAGATCGAGCGCTATCTACAAAACGTCGTTCAAACGACCGATAGCGGCGAAGTGGCCGCTTACGCGCAGCTCGCACTCGCCGGCGGCTATCTTGGCGCGATGGCGCCCGATATGATCCCCGACTGGCTCAAAGAAGGGAATTTTTCCGGCCTGCCGCCCCAGGCGAAGCCTGACGCCGCCTACAATCGCGCAAAATACTTCCAGTGCAAGGGACAGTATGAGTCGATGCTGGCCGTTGCCGAGACCGCGCTCGGCTTTTGCCACACGGAGTATGAGATTTCGTTTCCGGACACATATCTGACACTGATGTGCGCTCATGCCTGCTACGCGCTCGACCGGCCGGACGATGCATGGCGCTGGCTTGCCGTTGCAATGCGCACAAACCTCCCCAACGGGTTCATCACCCCGTTTGCCGAGCTTATTCCGCTCTTCGGAGGCATGATTGAGCGGCTATTGGAAAAAGAATATCCTCACTGCCGCGGTGCCGTCATCGAACTGTGGAAACGCACGTTTACCAACTGGCTGACTTTTCACAACCAGCTCACCAAGGACAATATCACGCTGATACTGTCCCTGCGCGACTATGAGATGGCGCTGCTGGCAGCGAAGGGTGTGCCACGCGCGAAAATCGCGGCGCAGTTTAATATCTCGGTCGGTCGGCTTAACAATATTATGAAGAACATCTATCAGCGCCTGTACATCTCCGGGAGGGATGAGTTGTCGAAATTTATCTTGTAACCTGTCAAAAATAGTGTGTTTTCGTGGAAAAAAATGGACTTTCGAAATGATGGAAAACCATCTATGATAGTCTTGTAAGCCCTGTCGCAGAAGGGGGTGTGTGAAGGGACAGACCACATAAACGTAAGGATTTAGTTCCCATTCGGGGAAAGGGTAGCTATTTGCGTGTGTAATAGCGGTCGCGGAGGATCTGCCGCCCACGCGGCAGAGAGTTTCGTATCTGCAGGGTATGCGGCGACGTGGCCGAACACTGCGTTGGAGAGTATCCCGACTTTAAGGAACATCCGGAATACACCGGAGGGCGGATCCTCTGTTGCCTCGACAAACTGGGGTTGCTTTTGCAACGCGCCCAACGTCCCTGAAAACGCGTCGACCGGCGCTAGCGGCACATATTGGGACTGAGAAGCGGTATGTTTCACCGCGAGGAGACGCTATGATATTATCGGCCTTTGCATATGCAATGCGCTGATGCAAAACCGTTGGAAATAACCTTAAAAAATAAATCAAAGTGCACCCCGTATCGCCGGGCGGCCGCATTCCGGCTGCAACGGCGCGTTTTTATTATTATGGGCATAAGCCTATCAAGATGAGACGCAAGCCACCGTCAGAAACGGGAAGGAAGAAAGGAGCGAAGATTAATGAGACGGTTTTTTAAGAACACAATCTCAATGCTGCTTGTATTTGTACTGATTGTGTCGCTTGTCCCGCTGCAGGCCCTTGCGGCGCTCCGCGACACAATCGGAAACACTCCGCAGCAAAACCGGACAATCCTCGAAGCGATCAGCGCACTCGGCGGAGAGAATCTGACCGAGGCGCAGATGCTGTCCGTGCTGGAGCAGTACGGATTTTTGGATAGTGACGGCAATTTTACCGTCACCGAGTACCTGACGCTGGATGGAGCGCGCATGACTCTTGACGAAGTGCTCGCCCTCATTAATGCGCCGGGTGCCGACCTCAGCCGCGAAGTCGTGGTAGAAGGCTACCCGGTCACGCTGCAAAACCTGAAAACTATGGTCGAGATAGAAAGCAAAATTGCGCATCTGCGCGAGCTGATGACGGGCGGCGTCACCGTCACACAGGAGCACCGTGACAACCTTGCTGCCCTGATGGATCAGATCAAAATGTCGGGCATCCAGGTTGCGGGGCTTGAGGCGCTGGGCGCCTCGGGCATCAATCACGACGCGCGCATCAAGGTGACGCTAAGCGCCGCCACCGTTGCGGTGTCCGGCTCGGCGCAGAGTGTGACGGCCACCTTCACTCTGACCGGCAAAAATGGAAACGCACTTGCGACGGGGCTCCCCTACCCTGTTTCGGTCTCCTACCGGACGGTGGACGGCTCGGCCAAGACGGGCAGTCAATACACCGCCAAGTCCGGCGTCGTCACGTTCGCGGCGGGCAGCACGGAAGCTCAAACAGTAAGCATTCCCATCGCTGCCCAGAATACTGCCGCCGTCTCCAACAGCGAAGCCCGCTGGAGCGACGACCGGGTTTTCTTTTTCCAGGTGTTTGAGCCGGAAAACTGCCTGCTATTCGACGGCATGGGTAGCGCCGGAAACAGCACCCGCGCGGCCGAGTCGGCTATCAGGCTGACAAACAACTACAGCTGGACGGATGTTGACGATGAGTATTTTCACTGGAACACAGACTATGCCAACACGGGCAGCGGATTCCCCCCCTCGGCAGCTTTGCAGGATCCAAATTTTTTTGGTCTGCCCGCATCTGACCTGACGCAGACCATTTACATTACGCCTTCGGCGCAGATTCTGCTTGCCGATAGGATTGCCAGCTCGGTAAAACTGGCATATTACATCTTCTTTAATCTTACTGCTGGCTATGGCCCCACCGCAACTGCCACTTGGGATGCGCGCGTCGTGTTCGGCTCAGCAGCTTCCACAGCCGAACACACCCGCAGAGGCAGCGATCTCGACCTGACGGAAGGGTCTATATATGGAGACTTCGACACTTGGGATCCGGCATATAAGCTCTTTGATTTTCCTCTGTCACCCGCCATGACAGCTCATCTGGTCTCAAACGGAAATTTCCGCTTGAACTTTGCGCACAAAAGCGTGACGCCGGAAGAGGTTGCATACCTATCGCGCAATATTATGGTTTGCGCCTCCAGCAGGAACTTATACCTCGGCGCCGGAACAGTAGGCCTGCGCGAGGGCTTCTACGACACGCAGGCGCCCACCGTTACCTCGGTCACCGCGCCTGAGGGCATCTTCTTCTACCCGGGTCTGACCATCCCGGTGACGGTGCAGTTTTCCGAGCCGGTGTTGGCCAGCAGTGTCAGTCTCAAGATAAATGACGATTCGCTCCCGCCGTTGGAAGCGGGCACGACCAAATCCAGCCGCCTGACCTTCCCCTACAAGGTTCAGCCGACGGATACCGCCTCCCTTTCGGTTACTCAAATTACGGACGCCACCGATATTAACGAAAACAGCGGAGGCGGCAACAGCAACCTCGATCTGATCCTCTGCAAAGAAATGATTATAAGCACCCGCCTTGTTGACGCAATTACCGGCCTCTCCACCGACAAGGCGAGCTACAATGCGGGCGAGACAGTCAGCATTGCCGTTGGACTGAGCAGTGACGACCCATATCAGACCGTGTTGGCAAACGACCAGACATCGATAACGGATCCGCTTGACCCCACGTCCAAGAGCTTTACGGCGGTCGTGGACGGCGACACGGCCAACCCCATTCCTCTGACATATGAGGAGGAATCCGGCAAGATCGTCAGGCTGACTGGGACGTACACGCCGGAGTACGGGACAACAGCCGGCAGCCACACTGTGGAACTGTATATGAAGGAGGGGACGGCCGAGGCCCTGCCCGTCATCGGCCTTGCAGCCGGCTTCTCCACGGCGGCCATAATCTATGCGCAGTCCTCCGACCTCACTCTTATCGACCCCGCGGTCTGGCCGTCCGGCGAGGAAAATGTCATCTTTCTCTCCGACGAGACGCAGGCGCAATTCTCCTACACCTATCAAAACACCAACGGCGCTACGGCACCGGCCTTCCGGTGGGAAAGCTCCAACACGGCCGTGGCTGAGGTTATCCCGGATACACAGAATCCGAAAACCGCCCGTGTGACGGTGAAGGATGTCACGGCCGACGGCGAACCGTTCACCGTGCGCGTTGTCGCGACCGACGGCGGCACCGCGAGACAGGAGAGCGCACCCATCACCGTCAAGGCGGGGACCCGCCCGACGCTCACCATCCCCGACAGCGGGCGTGTTATTACCATCCGCAAGGGGGAGGACGCGCGGGTTCTCTGGACGACAAACGTCAACTACTTCAACAAGGAGGCCGGCGGCGAGAGCGTCTACACCGTCAAACTCTACAGCGGCGAGCTTAGCCAGGGGGACCTGGCCGCCGCCATTCCGCTTGAATCATGGAGCGGTGAGGAGAGAGGTCTAACAGGCAACGGCGTCACCTCTTTTACGATTCCCACTTCGTTTCTTACCGAAATCTCCACAGGGAAACAGCCCTCCTACACCGTGCAGGTGAGCGTACCCAACCCCAATACCCCAAGTGAGACGCTGACTGCTTTGGCCTACGTACTGGTGGTTTCACAGCCGGCCATAGTCAGGCTTAGCGCGCCTGGGGCGCTCTATCTGCTCGACACGGCGGGCACACAGCAGCTTAACCTGCGCATCGAGCATTTTGACCAGCTTAACAACGCCCAGTTTGAGCTTCGGGTGACCCGCGTGGACGACTCCGGCGGGCAGGCGGCCGAGGTTTGCGTCCTGGACGAGCTCTCCGAGCTGAGCAGCGAGGGGGGCGGGGTGTACACCGGCTCGGTGCCGTTGTCTCTTGCCGACGTGACGGGCACGCGCCGCCTGAAGGATCTCTACACCGTCACGCTCAGGGCGAAAAACGCCGCCGACAGCACATGGAGCAGCGATTCGTTTGTGCTGCATGTCTATGACGCCGAGGCGCTGAATATTCTTGTTGACGGCGCGAGGCAGGGCTTACTCACGCTGGATAACGAGGCCATTATCGTGTCGAAAAATATCGGCGCGGGTGGCAGTCGACTCAGCCGGGATGAAATCCAGAAGCTGCGTGAAGACACAGTACTGCGCAGCATCGTTAGCATCAATTATAGTGACTACGCGTGGAGCCAGCTGTCCGACCTCATTCAGTGGAGCTCGTCCGACAGCGGTGTAGTCACCGTGAACTACCGTCAAGGCGCTCTCTATGAGGACATCAACCACTTCTCGTATACGGCCTATCTCTCGGGGACGCAGTTTGCCCTGTCCGGCCTTTCGGACGGGTCTGCCCAAGTAACGGCGACCCATGCCGCGACCGGCATGACCCGAACGTTGACGGTGGATGTCAAAACACTCAAGGACAAGCTATACGTCTTCCAGTTTGTGCCCATGCAGGAGACAACGCTGACCTACGAAACAACAAAAGGTGTGATGCGAACCATCTCCACCAACAGCGAAGGGGCTCTCGCACTCTACGAGCCGGACGGCATCAAGGGGGATATCTACCTCGCCTCAGGCAGTGCGGAGACCACGCTCTATCTGGGTACGCTCTACAAAAAGAATCTGCTCTCTGGCGAGCGGGATTCCACCAAGCTGCAGCTCTATCCACTCAACGCCCTTAAGCTGCGCGAGGCCGCCCGTGCCGACCTCTATTTTAAGGATGAGCAGGGCTCTCCCTACCGCGGGGAGGTCACATTCCGCGGCGGCGTATATAAAAACGGATACTACTGCCAGGCGGCAGGGCTGCGTCTTTCCGGCAGTACGTCGGAAAATATACTCACCCCCGGCACGCAGGACCATACCGTTACGGCAAATAGTGACGGACGTGTTACCGTCTATATGGACGCCAGCCAGTTCTGGAGCGAGGAGGCCGGAGAAACATCTGAAACAAGGCTGTTCTCCTCCGACTCCTTCCGCTACATCTTCGAGGTGAGGTTAGAAAACGATACATACTATCCCCAACTGCTGTTTATGAGCGGCAACCTCAACTCGGACGAGGTCATCCGCGGCGGCGACAGCGTCTCTACGCTTGAGCGCGTGCCGGCGGACGGCAAAAACAAACCCTTTATCGCAGCGCAGAATATGGACTACAGACTGACCAGCGCGCGGCTGAGCTCGGTGAAGACCCACACCGGCCTCATCGGCCCGAGCGCCGACTACCCCAAAACGACTTTAATCACATCCTACATGCTCTGGGGCCAGGCGGTGAATGCACAGCTCGACTATACCGCGCGAATGTCCGACTCTTTTGGCATTGTACCCACCGGACAGGAGAGCCGCTGCTTCGCCTACCCGTTTTCCACCATCCCTCTGGCCGAGCACAAGCTGCCGCTCAACAGTGACGGAATCTGGCTCGCCGCCGGAGAGCAGCGCGGCCTCGTCTCGCAGCTTTACAGCGGCGAGACGATGATACAAAGCAGGACGATGTCCTTCAAGGTAGCAAACATGAACCAGAAGGAGAGCCTTGCCGACAACAGTGAAATGGAGGCCGCGCTTTTGACGCTCACCGCGTCAAGCGCCATCTCCTCGGGTACCGGCGTTTCGGTCGGCAACAACCCGCTCATCGCGTCGGGCATCAACTCGCTCATAGGCAGCGAGAAGTCTGGCGGCATCTTCAAGATGCTCATCAGCCCCACGGAAGATCCCAGCGTTTTTAAGGCGATGCTTTGGGCCGGAATCGGCGAGATGGAGTTTGAGACCAACCCCGCGGGCATCGCGGTGGAGGCCTCCGGCCCAAAGGTTGATAAATCGGCCGTTCCGAGCGTCACCGACATGGTCAAGATGGCGCAGAAAAAATACATGGCCGGTGCGGACAAGGATTTGGCCGAAAACCTCAAAAACATTGGGAATAAGGTGAGCGGCGGCCTGGACCTAAACGTTGAGTTCACCGGCTTTTACGAGGCGCAGATCCAGTACAACTTCTCGGAAAAGTGCTGGGAGATTTACAATCTGGGTGGCGGCTTCTCGGCCGGCGTAGGCGCCGAGTACACATGGAACTACAACACCTTTGTTGGTCCCGTGCCGGTGACCGCATCGCTCAAATTGGGCGGCAACATCAACTTTTCCTTCTCGGCGGCCGTGCGTTACGCCGAAGCCGCCGGCCTGCCTTGGAGCAGCGAGGTTACCGGCCCGATGGTCAACGACTATCTTACCCGTCTTCGCGCCAACGCATATGTCAAGGCCTTCGCCGGAGTCGGCTTCGACCTGAGTGTGATTGCGCTCAAGATAGGCATTTTCGGCAAGATTGATTTAACATTCCAGGCGTCCTTCCTCTCGCGCACTTACCTTGCGAATGCGGGACAGCGGCAGATTAACGGCCAGTACCTCGGTGTCAACGGAGAAGTCGGCATAGAGTTTGTGGCGAAGTTCCTCTTCGTGTCGTATGAGGCAGTGCTCTGCTCGGTCGGCTTCGGTGCTGCCACCCACTTCAATGCCTGGGATTACACAGAGAAATACTGGGACGACCCGAACTCGGTAAACGGGCCTTACGTCAAAACGCTTGGAGCATTGATGCTCGCGGCCGCAGCGGAAGACTTCAAGATGGAGAGCTCGCCTCCCAGACTGGAGAGCCGTGACTACCTCAACGACTTCGACTACAGCTGGCGTCCCGCGGAAGGAACACTGCGTCTGCTGTCTCTCGACCCGGTCAGCGGCATGTCGGAGCTGGAGACCAACGCCTATCCCTACGCCAACCCCATGCTGACCGATGACGGCACTCTGCTGGTCTATCTGGCCGACGCGGGCTCGGCCGACGTGACGAAGACCGAGGTGCGCCACACAAAGCTCACCGGTGACAGCTATCCCAACGGCACGGCCATCGACGACGGCAGCGCCCTCGAAAGCTATGGTGACAGCAATGTCAGGCTCGCCGGGACGGGCAGCTTTGCCGCCGCCGTCTGGGTACGCCAGAGTCTTGGCATCGACAAGGCGGCTGGCGAAGAGCTCACCTCCGCCGATATTATGCTCATGAGCCAGAGCAGCGAGATTATGGCCTCTATCTGGGACGGCGCACAATGGACAACCACGCGTCTGACCCAGAATGCCGGGTCAGACCTCGCCCCCGTTGTGGCAGTGAACGGAAGCCAGGTGTTTGTGGCATGGCGTTCTGTCTCGGCCGCAGGAGGGATGGAGCCAATCAACTTCACCCGTGAAGAGATTCTCTACAGCATCTGGGACGGTACAGGCTGGAGCGAGGCGCAAACTCTTTATAACGGTACCTCTGGCGGAGTGGCCGGCATTGAGGCGGCCATGCTCAGCGACGCAACGGTAGCGGTGGCCTACGTGCTGGACAAAAACGAAACGGCCAGTGCCACGGCCGAGTATTACGAGATTGTCTACACCGTGGTAAGCGCAGCCGGAGAGCTCGTAAAGGACGTCCGGCTGACCAACGATACCTTCCTGGATGAAAACCCGCAGATTACGGCGGTCAAGTTCGGCACTGACGAGCGGTTTGTGCTCGGCTGGCACAGCCTGCAACGCGCCAACGGCGTCGAAATCAGCGATATCCGCCTGGCCAGCTTTGACAGCATGGGCGAGCCGGTGGCCTCCTTCCCCGACTCCATCAGCGCCGTGTCGGGCATGAGTGGCATCGACATAAGCGGAAGCTTCCGTTTTGTGCGCATGGCGCCCTCCCTCAATTCAATTGAAAACCTCTCTATCCTATGGAGTCAGGGCATCCCGCAGACCGAGGTGAAGGAGGACGCGGGTGTGGACAGGGACGTGCTCAAAGCGATACGCTTCATTCCGTTCGGCAGCAGCGGTGGCGTTGGTATCTCGGCGGCCATTGACGTAGCCGAAATGCCGGCAAGCACATTGCTTGGGCACTTTGACGCCTACGTCAGCAGCCCCGGCGGCGCGGAAATCAAGGCGGCACTTTTAGGCAACACATATATGGACATTGATCTCAGTGATTCGTCCACCTACCGCATCTACAATTCAGACGGCCGGGATATCTACGTGGCCAAATCAATCGCAAAGCTCTACACCGCCACCGAAACCTATGAGAACAAGGCGATTCTGGAGGGTGTCGTTATCGATTACGCCAATTTGATGAGAAACGCGCCGCTCTCCATCCAGTTTACGGTGCGAAACGCCGGCTTCCGGCCCATCGATAACGTTTCCATTGATATCGGCGGCACACCGTACAGTTTTTCAAACCTCGCCCTCCTCCCCAATGAAAGCTGCACCTTTACCACAACGCCGCTCATTGGTGCAACTGTAGCGGATCTTGATTATAACCTGTGCGCGGTGTTTGACGGCAGCGATCAGAGCACAATCACCGGAACGGCGCTTCTGACCTATTCCGACATCGGCATTTCGTCGGTCAAGGTACTCTCGGAGCAGGACGGAGAGCGCGTGCTGCAGGTGACGCTCTATAACGATAGCGCAAACCCGCTCGCGGGGAGCGGCAAGCAGGTGGTTCTGGGCATATATGACAACACTGATTACGAAACGACGCTCGCTGCCGTAAGTGGCGGCGGGATGCTGGTCATCAGCGACGACGCAGACCTTGCCCTCATCGACGCGGGCGCTTATACCACACAGATGACCTTTGACGCGGAGGCCTATCTTGGCGCGGACACAGAGCTGCCCAAGGGCGGTCTGTGGCTCTACCTCTACACCTGGATCGAGGAGTTCAACGGCACGCAGTTTGACCGGGTGATGGAGTACGATACCGTCAACAACGCGACCCATGCCCGCGCGGACAATCTGGCTGTGCGTCGGGATGAGTCTGTGACACTCAAAGTCGATCAAGAGACACAGGGCGGCGCCACAACGGCGACAATCACGCTGCAAAACAACAGGCTGACCCAGCGCACCAGCGGCAATCTGATTGTGATGCTGTGCGCGCAGGATGGCTCGCTTCTCGAAGCTCAGCAGACCTATGACCCGGCAGCCCTGAACAGCGGTCTGATCGCACTTGGCGGAGAGGGGCTTGTGCAGCGCAGCTTTACCTTTGGCGGTGCTGGCGCGTCTGTGGAGGCGCTTTACACCGATCTTATCCTTACCGAGCCGGACGACAGCGTAGCACTCTCCTCTCTCAGCGTTCAGGGCACCACCGTACAGCTCAGCGACTTTGTTTACAGCGGCGACGGAGACGTCTGGCTATATGGCAGCGGCGCTGTCTCGCGCGCGGCAGGGCAGGCACTTGTTACGGCGGTTACGCTGCACCCCGAAGCGACGGTTGAAGTGAACGGCGTTGCCGCGCCGGCAGGTTCGGCCTCGGTCGCCATCAGCAGCTGGGCAACAACGATTAACATCGTCATCACCTCCAAGGACGGCACGAAGACGGCCACTTATCGGGTTCAGATCAACAGCGGCAGCGCGCCATCCCCCGGCGACAGGGATTCCTATACTCCGGTAAGCCCGAACATCGACGTGAAGACGGCAGGGGACACGACAACCGTGCGCCTGACCGTACCCGCCACGACGGCAGCCGGCACAGCCACTGGTGCGCCGGAGAACAGCGAAGTGCGTCAGGCTGTGGAGGCCGGGCTTAACAAAGCCAAAGAGATGGGCAGCAGCCGGCTTGCCCTTGAAATTCTGCTGACTGGCGCAGACAGCGCAGATACCCTTCAGGCGACGCTGCCAGTGGCTGGACTTAAGACGCTGCTCGACGCCGCTAATCGGACGCCGCCTATTATCACTTCGCTCACTTTCAGCACACCGGGCGGCTCGGTCAGTTTTGACAAAGCCGCGCTCGCCGGTGCTCTTGACGCGGCGGACGGCAGCACCATTACCATTGTCATCAAGCGGATGACAGCAGAGGCACTGACCGCGGCGCAGCGCGCCAAAACAGGGGCACGTCCTGTCTGGGCTGTTGCGGTTTATTCGGCCGCCAAGCAGCTGGAGGGTTTTGGCGGCAGCCTGGCTGTGCGCCTGCCCTACACCCCGGTTGCAGGGGAAACAGCAAAATATATCACCGTATGGCATCTGGCGGAAGGCGGCTTGTTCACCCCAATCGCCTGCCACTACGATGCAGACGCGAAGGAGGTCGCCTTCACCGTCGAGCATCTCTCCCTCTTCGCCGTAGGCTACCTGCCCTTCGACGATGTGAAGAGCACCGACTGGTTCTATGAAAATGCCGCCTTCGCCTATACAAACGGACTGATGAACGGTGTGGGTGACAGCCGGTTTGATCCGACGGGCGTGGTCACACGCGCCATGGCTGTCACCATACTCTGGCGTATGGAGGGCGAGCCGGAGGCACCTGCCTCCGCCTTCACCGACCTGGCGGCCGGCAGTTGGTACAAAAAGGCGGTCGACTGGGCTGTGCAGCAGGGCATTGTCAACGGCGTGGGCAATAACCGCTTTGCCCCGGATCAGGCTATCACGCGTGAGCAGATGGCGGCTGTAATCTATCGCTACGCCGGCTGGAAACAGTACAATCCGGCGTCAGGTGCCGACCTGTCCGCCTTTACCGACGCGCCTCTCATTTCGGAATGGGCGCGGGAGGCTATGGCGTGGGCCAACGCTGCCGAACTCATTAACGGCGTCGGTGACAACCGGCTCAATCCTGTCGGCAGCGCGAAACGCAGCGAGATTGCGGCCATTTTGCAGCGGTTTATCCTGAATATCACCTTGTAGCGCAAAAGACTGTCGTGTATCCGCGGGGCAAAAGAAGAAGCAGCACTGCAAGCCGTTCGCGGTACGTTTGTATGACTCCGAACCGGCCGGAGAGAAAAAACAGCACCGCGTGGCATGAGTGCACTTGAGCTTGCAGAACAGCATGCATCATTCCGAATCTTAAGCCAAACTCTCTGCAGCTGTCTGGATAAAGCCGGTAATACAGCGACCAAATCGGATGGGCGCTTTGATTCCCCATGATTTTGCCATTTAAAAAGAAACTAACCGCCCGTGCGTGGCGGTTAGTTTCTTTCTTTTTATTCGGTCAGTTTATAAATGCTTGTAATTATTAACGCTTTCTGCTTATGAATAAAATTGCCGCCGCAGTACCCTATCAGTTATTCGCAGCGGCAAGCCGGCCAAACAGCCTGCCGGCTGATTGTAATCCTATATTTTGTCCCTAAGATTTTCCACCATTCTCACCGCAATAACAAGAGCTTGCTCGCGCGTAGCACTGGCGTAGTTTTTGGCCTGCTCCTCGGTTGTAACGGCTCTTGGAGCAAATGTGTTGCTGCCAACGCCCGAGATGATTCCGTTTGCCGACATAAAATAAACAGAATCCTTAGCCCATGCGGATATCTTTGCGTCGTCGGCAAACTTGGCCGGCGCTGTGTATTGCAATTTAAAACTCCCGTCTGTGGCTAGGGTCCAGCCGGCTATAGAGACTTTCTTGAAGACGCGAGTCAGCATTGTGGCAGCCTGTTCGCGGTTAAGAAGCTGAGTGGGTGAAAAGGCTGTTGATGAGGTTCCGGACGTAATGCCAACATTATATGCTTTCAGCACCTCGACATCACTCGTGTCTATAAACGGGTTATTAACAGCTGGTATGGCTTTTGCCCCTGACAGAGCCTCATAAACCTTTACAGCGACAGCCGCAAACTCGGCGCGGGTAATGGACTTTGTCAAATCAGCCGTCTTTAGCGTTTCTGGGATTAATCCCAAATCTGCCGCTTTTTGAAGCTCGGCAGTTGCCCAAGGCGAGGAAATGGGCGCGTACGTGAAGTCAATATTCGTTCTGGCATAGAAGTTTGATTCACTGGTTTGGCGCTCCATATAAAAGAAGTCGAAGCTTACGGTCTCCCCTTTTTTTATATCAAGCGTTCCGTTTGCCGTCAGCGCCGGCAGCGAAATGCTCTCTCTCTCTGCCCCGTGTACCCCGCCGATGTCGACGACCAGCACGCCGTCTACAAAAACCCACACATCATCGTCTCCGACAAACTCAAACTCCTCATAGCCCTGATAGGTAAACTGTGCATGACACTCAAGCGAGAACCAGAAGTTGTGGTTCTGCCCCTCGTCGCCGAACAGCTCGCCGTCAATGGGAAAGAATCCGTCGGTTTTTGCCGAATCAAGCACATAATATCCCTCGTTGTCAGCCGTAAATGTGAGGGGCTTGGTCGTCTTTTTGTTTGTTCCTGTGACATCATTAAATAAAGCGTTCAACATCGTTTGAGTCGTTCCGGGCCAGTTTTCGCTCCATAAAGGCAGATTAAACACCGGCTTTTTGTCGGAACCGAGCTTTGACTGGACAAGCCCATCGACGGCGCCGATTGACCCGCTTTCAAATAAAACGCCGTCTGAGTGGAAATCGCGGATGATTGCATCAAGAACAACGGTGTTTTTAACCGGCGGAGGCTGGTTGCCTGACACACCTATGGTTTTTTCGGCCGAAAAATCTCCCATAGCGAAGTCACCTTCGACAATGATATACATAAACAGGAGTTTTACGGAATAGCTGTGTTTTTTTGTATCGATGCTTTTGTCCGAGCCGCTGTCAGGCAGATTGAGATTCATATAATATTTGTTTGACGTGCCCTCAATCACCTCATACGGTGTGAGAGAAAGCGCCGCTACCTGTCCCTCGTCCCACTCCCATTCGCCGTTGTCAACTTTAACAGCCTCGTCGACAAATACACGTATTTCTCCGTCTTCATTTACTACATCCATTACGCCTTGCGGGACGGAAAACTCGCAGTAGAGATAAGAGCTGCCGCCGTCTTCGGGTTTGCGTTCTTCAAGCAGGGTTATAGTGGGGACCAGTGTTTTCGCCGGAAACGAAGCCGCCGTAGCCGTGATTGGCAATAGTGCGAAAACAAGTGCCAACGCCGTCAGAAATGCCGTAACTTTGCCTTTCATAGTGTTACCTCCCAAAAAAATTATCTGTCTATTTTTCATACCAGCTAAACTGCGCACTGAAAACTCCGCCTGACACCTCATATATTTCAGCACTGACCGTCCATGTTTTGCCGTTGTGCTCCACATCGCCTGTCCACTGCGTGCCGTCGTTTCCGCCATCAATCCATGTCGCAGCCATCTCGTTAAACCAGGCAATCCCCTCTTCCTCCGACATATCATTTATGTCGACTGACAGATTGACGAGGCTTCCCATGTCATCCAAGTATGGGTCACCGGCTAAGCTCTTGCCGGCCGGCATTGTGATAAACGAGGGTATCGTATCCGGCCAGCCTGCCGCCGCAAGCGTTATCACACCGATTTGCCATGTGCCGTTTCCACGGTCGCTAATATCAATAGTGACACCGCCCTTTTTAGCTGTTGTATCATCAACACCGTAGCCTGCGGATTCAAGCTGTGCGAGATATGCGTCAATCATTTCTTTGCTGCCCTCAACCAGTATTACAAAATTATCATCCGAACCTCCGGTATTGACGATTTTGCCGCCGGTGTATTCAGGCGTACCATCGGGAAGACTGTCAGACGGCCATTCCGAGGCTGAGCTTGTGCTTGCTGGTGTGCTGCTTGCCGGTGTGCTTGCTGTCGTTGTGCTGCCTGCCGATGTGTTGTTTTCAGGCGGCTCGGCGTTTTCGCCGCACCCGGCCGCAAAAACCGCAAGTAAGGCAAGCAGAATAACAGGAATAATTACTCTTTTCATTTTGTTCTCCTAAAATAATGCTTAATAAGGTTGCTTTAATCGTGTCCTTCGGCGGGATTTTACCGGTCTTTCCGCCATAGCCCAAGACGTCATGCGAAATGCACCACGCTTTGTAATCTCCGGCAGTTTTTTGCTGTGCCCGCCGACAGTGCCGCAAGAAGCATTAATGGCAAAAGTCCCAACAAAACCACCTCTGTTTTTCCGTTTCACGCAATAGCGAGCTTCAGCCCTCCCCTCGTTTTTTCTTCTCAGCGCAATGCTTGCAAACATCATCTTCACCGCGGATTAAAAAGCAATCGTCGCATACCCACCGCTTGCAAACAGGGCATCGGTTAAAATGCCTCATTGCCTCCAGATTGGCCCGTTCATATGCGGAATTATGCTCTGCTTTTATATCCCGCCCCACGTCGCTTTGAGTCTTAAGGGTTACTTTGACCGGCTGGCTTTGCCAGGCTTTACCGCAAATGTCACAATAGAATGTAAACCGGTAAACCCCGCCGGCTGATTCGTCGGTCATACGCCGGGTAATTGATTCAAGCATATCATCACCTTCATAAAAAAATGAAACCCTCTGTGCGTATTATCAAGCACAGAAGGTCATTCCGTCTATCGGCCTTGGTATGATTTTTAGGAAAAAGGCGGTCAAAAGTCTATCAGAGAGGTTTTTCCGCTTTTTCTAATCAGGTCAATGTACAAAAGCAGCTCATCACGCGAGGAGATTCCAAGCTTTTGAAAAATATGCGAATTGTGTGTTTTGAATGTACTCAAACTGATATACATGCAGGCCAGTATCTCCTGTGTGCCCTTGCCATCCTTATAGCATTG
>JAVBMB010000029.1:0-4897 GCA_031552995.1 Oscillospiraceae bacterium | reverse complement strand
CAAATGTCGGCAAATCTTCGACGATAAACGCGCTTGCCGCGCGCAAAAACTTTGCACGCGTCAGCAGCACGCCCGGCAAAACAATATTTGTCAATCTGTTTCTCGTCGATGAAAAATTGTGGCTTGTCGACCTGCCGGGTTATGGATACACCGGCACGGGCAAAAGCCAGAAAGAGCGCTATTCCAAGCTGATCGACAGCTATTTCCACTGTGACATGGGCAGGATTTCCCGCCTCTTCATAATCGTCGACGCGCGCCACAAGCCTACAGGCGACGATGTGCTGATGATAGAGTGGGCGCGCGCTTATAACCTGCCGATTACGATTATCGCCAACAAGCTGGATAAGCTGAAAAAAAGTGAAATCGAGCCGAATATGCAGCGGATAAGCGAGACCTTGTCGCTTACGCAGGACGACAGGTTAATACCGTTCTCGGCCGAAAAAAAGACAAACCGCGAGTTAATTATCCGCGATATTATAGAATCAGCAAAACAACAGTGAAAACTGGAGGACGCAACATGGAAAACAATCTTTACAGCGAACATTTTTCCTTCGGGCAGGATGGCACTCTGCATTTTGACAACGTCAGCCTCGCGCAGATAGCGCAGCAGTACGGCACGGCGGCGTATGTAATGAGTGAGAGCACAATTATCGAGACATGCCGCGCCTTCTACACTTCAATGAAGCGCGAGTTCGGCGAAAACTTCAAGGTTGCCTACGCCAGCAAGGCGTTCAGCGCGGCATTTTTGTATCCGATTCTGCTGTCCGAAGGGCTGCACGCCGACGTCGTGTCGGGGGGAGAACTGTATACAGCGCTGCTGTCGGGGTTCCCTGCGTCCAAGCTCCATTTCCACGGCAATAATAAGACGGATGACGAGATAGAGTATGCCGTCAAAAGCGGCATCGGTTCGATGGTAATCGACAATTACGAGGAGATTTTCCGTCTGGACGCTGTCGCAAAGAAATATAGTGTAAAAGTCAACACGCTGTTTCGCGTCAAGCCGGGTATTGATGCCCACACGCACGAGTCGATTCAGACCGGGCAGAACGACAGCAAGTTCGGCTTCGGCATCGTCGACGGCGAGGCCATGCGTGCATCAAAGGCGATTTTGTCGTGTTCAAACCTTATCTTCAAGGGCATACACTGCCATATCGGCTCGCAGATATTCGAGACAAGCCCGTACTACGTTGCCGCCGACGTTATGGTCGGCTTCATGAGCGATGTCAAAAAACAACTTGGCCACACGCTGCCCGAGCTTATTTTGGGCGGCGGCTTCGGCATCAAATACATGCCGCAGGATAAGCCTGTCGCAATACCAACAGTTGTCGAGCATCTCGGCAAAGCGGTGCGTCAGGCATGCGCAAAGCATGATTTTGACAGGCCTGAGGTCGTAATCGAGCCGGGCCGCTCGCTCATCGGCACAAGCGGCGTCACGCTTTATACCGTCGGCGGTGTCAAGGATATTAAAGATGCGCGCCGCTATGTATCTGTCGACGGCGGCATGACGGACAACCCGCGCTGCGCGCTGTATCAGGCGCAGTACGATGCCGTTGTTGTCAACAGAGCCTCGCAGCCAAAGGATACGCTGCAAACCATTGCAGGCCGCTGCTGCGAAAGCGGAGACATGGTTTCGAAAGATGTCTATTTCCAAAAGGCGGAGGCCGGAGACATTTTGTGCGTGTTCGCCACCGGCGCATATTGCTACGCTATGGCGTCCAATTACAACCGCGTGCCGCGCCCGCCGGTCATCCTGATAACAAAATCAGGTGAAACAAAGGTCGTTGTCAGGCGCGAGAGTTATGAGGACATCGTCCGCAACGACGTGCTGTAATCTTTACACGCCTTTGGCGCCGGGAATGGAGTAACAATTGGAAACTGTCATTAGTTATATCGTCCGAATATTTGCAATTTTGGTATGCATCACAATCCACGAGCTCGCTCATGGTTATACAGCATATCTTTTGGGGGATACTACAGCAAAATCGCAAGGCAGGCTGTCAATCAATCCGATAGCGCACATCGACCCAATCGGGCTTGTCTGCATGCTTGTCGCCGGTATTGGCTGGGCAAAGCCGGTGCCTGTCAACCCGTCCATGTTCAGTATTAAGAATCGCAAGCTCGGCATGGCAATCACCGCGCTTGCCGGGCCGGGCGCAAATATGCTGACATCCTTCATCTGTTTTCTCTTCTATATAGTGCTTATAGGGCATTTCAGCAATCCGTTCATTATCGCGCTTAGCGATGTCCTGTTCTCCGTCGCCACGCTCGGCCTCGGCCTTGCGGTGTTTAACCTCATACCGATTCCGCCGCTCGACGGCTCGAAGGTGCTTATGCCGTTCATGCCCAACAGCGTTATTCAGTGGGTGTGGAAGAACGAGGGCTTTATCCGCTTCGGGTTTCTTGCCCTTGTCATGCTCGGCGCGCTTGACGGCGTCATTGGCACGATGCTTGGCACACTCTTTAACTTCATGCTTAAAGCGTGTGTATCGCTGCTTAGTGGCATCGGTATAATATAGTGAAAGAGGTCACATTCCACCTCGAGGTATTCGACGGCCCTCTCGACCTGCTGCTGCAGCTTCTGTCGAAGAACAAGGTCGACATACGTGACATCCCAATCGCCGATATTCTCGAACAGTACCTTGAATACATTCGGCGTATGCAGGAGTTTGACCTCGAAGTCGCCTCCGAGTTCATCACAATGGCGGCGCAGCTGATGTACATCAAGTCAAAGATGCTTCTGCCGACGCATCAGGAGGAAGAGGGCGAAGACCCGCGCGAAGCGCTCGTCGAAGCTCTGCTTGAATATCAGCGTTTTAAGGAACTGAGCTCTGTGCTTGACTCGATGTCCGAAATCGGGCGCGACCTGTTTGTCAAGCAGGCGGAGATACTGGAAAAAGACCCGTCCCGCGTGCCGATAAACGGCACGGTCGAGGAGCTTATCCGCGCTGTCGAGGTCATATTCCAGCGCACCGAAATAAGGCTGCCTCCGCCGGTGTCTTCATTTGCCGGGATTGTCGAGCGCGAAGAGGTCTCTATCGAGGACAAGCTGTCGTCGCTCGTGTCCATGTTTAAAAACCACCGCGTCATCAATCTCGAAAAGCTGTTCCTCAGCCAAAAAAGCCGCCCAGAGCTTGTTGCGCTGTTTCTGGCAGTGCTTGAGCTGTCAAAGGACCGCAAGATAATCATCGAGGACACCGACCTTGGCTACACGCTGCGCCTCGCCGGGCCGCAGGATTTGCTTGACGATATTATTCCGGAGGAATCGGATGGAGATAAATGAGCTTGAATGCGCGCTCGAAGCCGTGCTGTTTGCAAGCGGAGAGTCGGTAAGCGAAAATAAGCTTTGCGCCGTGCTCGGTATCGAGCGTGCGGCTTTGCGTCAGCTCGCCTCAAGCCTTGCGGACTACTATGACTACAACCGCCGCGGAATAAAATTGCTTCACCTGGACGACCGCTATCAGCTGTGTTCGCGCAGCGAATATTCCGAGCAGGTGAGGAATGTTCTGGAGACGCGCCGTGTGCAAAGCCTGTCACCGTCGGCGCTCGAGGTTTTGTCCGTCATCGCCTACAAGCAGCCTGTCACGAGGGCGGTCGTCGAATCAATCCGCGGTGTCGACAGCAGCTACACGATAAGCAGCCTTGCCGACAAGGGCCTTGTAGTTACGGTCGGCAGGCTCGATGTCCCCGGTCGGCCGTCTCTGTACGGCACGACGGAGGCGTTCCTGCGCGCGTTCGGGCTCGAGACGCTCAGCCAGCTTCCAAGCATCGCCGGTTTTGACGAGGTCGACGCCGGTCAGCTGAGCATAGATATTCCGCCTCAGGCGGAAAACTATGCGGGCGTCGCCGACGAGAGTGATACAGCGCCGCAGCGCGACGGGCAGGAGACGCCGGTATGAGCGGCGGACTCATCGCGCTGTGCGTTATAGCCGTCCTGATTTTGCTTGTGCTGCTCTCTCCGGCAAAAATCAGGGTGCGTTATAGCGGCACGTTTGCCGCGTGGGGAGGCCTCGGCTTCATTATGATAAAAGTCTGGCCGCTGAAAATCAAAAAAATATCGCCCGAAGAAAAAGCTAAAGCCGCCGAAGAATACCGCGCCAAAGCGGCGCGCCGCGCGGCAAAGAAAGCTGCTCAAAAGCCCTCAAAGCCAAAACCGCCCCCGCCGAAGCTCACGGTCGAGCAAATTGTCGATTTAATCGGGGCAGGCAAAACCATTCTCGGCAAAGTCGTCCGCGCGATAAAGGTAAATGAGCTTCGCCTGCATGCCGTAATTTCCTGCAATAACGCCGCGACGACAGCCATTGCCTACGGCAGCGCCGCCGCCGCGATATCGAGTATAATGCCGATTATCGAGCCCGGCGTAAGCCGCCGCAACACGGATATTTTCATCGAGGCCGGTTTCGACAGGGAAGGGGAGCTGACATTCGACGTCACGCTTGGCGCGTGTCTGCTCGTGTTTCTCGTCGCTGTGATAAAGATTTTGCTCGCCTACCTCAAAGTTCGCAAACCGCACGAAAAAACGCCGAAAAAGCAAGAGCCCGAGGCAGCTAAGGCACAATAACTATGAATACAATTCCATCAACATATAAGCTGGAGGAAAATTATGAATAACATCAGCGAAACAATGAGCCAGACTATGGACAAGGTACGCAATCTTGTCGACGTTAACGCCATTGTGGGCGACCCTATTACCACGCCGGACGGCACGACGCTCATTCCTGTCTCCAAGGTGACATTTGGCTTCGCGTCCGGCGGGTCAGACGGCACAAATGTGCGCTATGGCGCGGGCAGCGGTGCCGCCGTAAGCATAGTCCCTGTTGCCTTTATCGTCGTAAGCCAGGGCAATGTCCGCATGATTTATATTGACCCGCCGACGAACACCGCCGTCGACAAGATAATT
>JAVBMB010000087.1:0-13497 GCA_031552995.1 Oscillospiraceae bacterium | reverse complement strand
CAAACCGCTCGCGCATGTCGTCATCGGGAATGACGACAAACGAGTTGCACAGGCCGGCAATATTGAATGTCTTTGACGCCGCCGTCAGCGTTATGATATCTCTCCCGCCTGCATCGGCTGTCGGGATGTGCTTATTCTCGCCGATGACTAGGTCGTGGTGGATTTCATCCGAGACGACTGTAACGCCGTTGCGGCGGCAGATGTCGCACAGGCGCTCGATTTCATCGCGCTTCCACACCCTGCCGACCGGGTTGTGCGGCGAGCACATGATGAACAGCTTTGCGTTTTCGTCTTTAATCTTGCGCTCGAAATCGTCATAATCGACTGTATATACCCCGCAGTTGTTGACAAGCTCGCTGCGGACAATGCGCCTGCCATTGTTAGTAATAGCGCGGAAGAAAGGATAGTAGACCGGCGTCAGAACGATGACGCCGTCGCCCGGTTGAGTGTAAACGTTGACGCACCAATGACAACCCGCGACGACACCCGGGCTGAAACGAATCCATTCGCGCTTTACATCATAGCCGTGGCGCGCGCGCTCCCAGTCGATAAACGCGTTATAGTAGCCGTCCGGCACGGCGTAGTAACCGTATGCGCCGTGCGCCGAAAGGCTGTTCATAGCCCGCTCGATGCACTTAGGAGACTTGAAGTCCATATCGGCTATCCACAGCGGCAGCAAATCTGCGCGTCCGAAGCGCCTATCCATCAGATCCCACTTGACGCAGTCTGTTCCGCGCCTGTCGATATAAATCAGTTCTTCCGGCATTTAAATTGCACCTGTCTTTCTTGCCGCATGAGGGCGGTTATTCGGCCGTTTATTTAGACAGCTGTATGGCGCGATTATAGCTTGCTTCAGCGGCCATTCCAAGCAGCTTGTCGACCTGATTCATCTCAAGTGACTTCATCCCCTCGATTGTTGTGCCGCCCGGCGAACATACATCGCGGATAAGCTGCTGCGGCGCCTTTTCTCCGCGCTGAATCATCTTTACGGCGCCCTCGAACGCCTTTGCCGCCATAGGCAGCGCCGTGGCGTAGTCCAGCCCCCTCATGTCGGCCCATTTTGCAAATGCATCGATGAGGTAATATATAAACGCCGGCGATGACGAGCCTATGGCAAGCGCCTGATTGAACATATCCTCGGGCACATCCCATGCTTCGCCGCATGTTTCGAATATACCGCGCACCGCGGCGTACTGCGCGTCGGATACCCCTTCGCCTTTGGCAAGGCTGGCGGCGCCGCAGCCGACAAGCATCGGCGTATTCGGCATGACGCGCACGACCTTTGCCCCCGGCAGCGCAGATTTTATGCCTCCGATTGAAAGGCCGGCGACGACGGTTATAATGACCGGCGAGCCTGATGCGCCCTTCAGCTTATCAAACAGTGCGTCGATGTTCTGCGGCTTTACGGCGACAAGAAGATATTCGCAGTTTTCATACAGCTCCCGCTCGCTGCCAACAATGGCGAAGCCTGCGGCGCGGCACTCACTCTGTCTTTCCGGCGACAGCTCGTACACAGCCACCCGGGACGCGTCACACAGGCCGCTTTCCACCGCGCCTTTTATGACGGCGCCACCCATGTTTCCGGCGCCGATACTTCCAAACGTATACATAATATCCACCTCTTTACAAATCAATACGAAATTATTGTACCATATTAGCGGCGCAAAGCAAGCATTTACCGGCGGCAGGCGGCCGCTTTTTCTTGACACGGTTTGTGGCAGCGTATAGAATGAAAATTGGTAAAATATCTTTTGCACCGTCACATATTTCGGCCGGAAACCGGCCTATTAATTGTTTGGAGGATATCATAATGCCTGAAGAACGCCTTAACGAGACACTTGAGGCCCCGGCGCTGACGCTGAACCCGTTCGAGGAACCGGCCGCGGCCGAGCAGAAAGAGGCCATCACACCCGTGCAGCTGGACGAGAGCAGCCTTACGGAGGCCGAACGCAAAATGGTGAATGACTTCGCCGAAAAGATTGACATTACGAACAGCACAATGATACTTCAGTACGGCTCGGCGGCGCAAAAAAAGCTGTCGGATTTTTCCGAGGCCGCGCTCAGCAACGTTCGCACAAAGGATTTGGGTGAAATCGGCGGGGCGATAACCAACCTGGTCGGCGAGCTGAAGGGCTTTAGCATCGACGAGGAGCAGAAGGGCGTCATAGGCTTTTTTAAGAAAACCGCAAACCGCACGCAGACACTGAAGGCGAAGTACGACAGCGCCGAGGCCAATGTCAACAAGATATGCCATGTACTGGAAAATCATCAGGTTCAGCTGCTTAAGGATATCGCGATGCTCGACCAGATGTATCAAAAAAACCTTGTTAACTTCAAGGAAATCAGCATGTACATTTTGGCCGGTAAAAAGAAGCTTCAGAACGTGCGAGCAACCATTTTGCCCGACCTTGTCGAAAAGGCCAAGGCGTCCGGCAAGCCGGAGGATTCTCAGGCGGCAAACGACATGGCGGCGTTTTGCGACAGGTTCGAGAAAAAGCTGCACGACATGGAGCTGACGCGCATGGTATCGCTTCAAATGGCGCCGCAGATACGCCTTGTGCAAAATAACGACACGATGATGGCCGAGAAGATTCAGTCGACTCTGACAAACACCATCCCTCTGTGGAAGAGCCAGATGGTGCTGGCGCTTGGGCTTGAACACTCGGCACAGGCTGTGAAGGCCCAGCGCGAAGTAACCGATATGACAAACGAGCTGCTTAAAAAGAACGCCGAAAAGCTGAAGATGGCCACTATCGAGACAGCGCGGGAGAGCGAGCGCGGAATCGTTGAGCTTGAGACGCTTCAAAACACAAACCGCATGCTGATCGAGACGCTCGATGAGGTCGTCAAAATCCAGAGCGAGGGACGCGAAAAGCGCCGCGCCGCCGAGGCCGAGCTCGGTAAAATCGAAGGTGAGCTGAAGGCAAAGTTGCTTGATATCAGGCAGTAAGCGGGCATATTACCGCAACAATAAAGCCGGCGGGCAATTTGCCCCGCCGGCTTTTTCTATGCCCGCGCGTAACGCACCGTATCAATACACCTCTGCGCCGAACGGCATCAGCGACAGCTTTGCCAGCTTGAAGCACTGCAGGCCGAACGGTATGCCGATGATTGTAGCGCACAGCAGCGCGCCGTTTAACACGGCGCACAGCGCAAGGGGTATGCCGCTGAATATCATCCACAGGATGTTCATCAGCAGTGACGGCGCGCCGCCGCCGTAGCGCACCTGCTTGCCAAACGGAAAAAATGCCAGCCCCGCCAGCTTGAAGCACTGAGCGCCGATTGGTATGCCGATGATTGTGACGCTCCACAGCACCCCCGCAAGGCACCACGTCAGGCCTTGAAAGATTCCTCCGAATATAAACCAAAGCGCATTGCCAAGGCAGCCCATATTAATCCTCCTGTTTTTTGCGTATTGACCCTGCAAAAGCATATATTATACTATTGGTCAGCCTATTCGTTTCCCGCGTTACGCCGGAACCTCCGGGGTCGTGGCGCATGTCATCACGCAGCCTTACTGTAGTTATTATCGGCTCGGCTTAGCCGCTTAATGCACATTGATATTCTACCTTACAGCTCTCCGCAAAGCAAGGCGTCAAATACCGCCGGCGGCGGGGATATCATCAGCACATCGCCGCCGCTTACCGGGTGGTTAAACCTGAGCGTATGCGAGTGCAGCGCGTGCCCCGGCAGGCCGGGCAGCTCTTCGCCATACATAAAATCGCCCGATACCGGGTGCCCGATGTGTGAGAAATGAACACGTATCTGGTGCGTGCGTCCGGTATCAAGCGATATCTCCAGCAGCGACCTTCCGCCGCCGGTTTGCGTCACGCGGTAGCGGGTAACGGCGCGCTCGCCGTCCTCGTCGATACGGCGCATAATCCCGCGCCCCGGCACACGCGCGATCGGCAGGTCGATGACACCCTCACGCGGGTGCACGTCACCCTCGACAACGGCGAGGTATGTGCGTTTCAGGCTTCCTGCTTTAAGCTGAGCCGACAGGCGCATTGCCGCGAAACTGTTTTTCGCGACGCACAGCAGCCCGCTTGTATTGCTGTCCAGCCGGTTTATCGCGCGGAACGTCGCGCCCTCGCCCAGACGGTAAATCACGCCGTTTGCCAGTGTATCCGTATAATGCCCGCGCGACGGGTGCGTCGGCATCCCGGCCGGCTTGCAAATGATAAGGACATATTCATCTTCGTACACGACATCAAGCTTCATGGCGACCGGCACTATACCGCCGTTTTCGCTGTCTCCTTCAGCCTTGATGCGCAGCATCTGCCCCATGCATGCAGTGGCCCGCACCGTAACATGATTGCCGTCCAGCGTAATGCCGTCCGGCATAAGCTTAAGCCGGCGAAGCAGCGACGCCGATACCCCCAGCCTGCCGCGAAGCAGCCGCCCGACTGTATAACCGTTCTCATGAGGTTCAACCTCGTGCGTAATATATGTCACTTATTACCTCCTGAGCCGGCGCAAAGCAGAGAACACTTCTATCCGCGCCTCCGCCTGCATAGACATGTAGCAAACAAAATAATACGTGAGGGGAATCGTATTTGTGAAAGGACTTCCGGAGGAGCGGGCCATAGACCTGGCCCTTTACATCATCGAGAACAGCGCCACAGTCCGCCAGACGGCAAAACGTTTCGGCATTAGCAAAAGCACCGTACATACGGATGTAACAAAACAGTACGGTTTTAAACTTGCCGCGTACTATATTATACAGCAGCCCGTTTATTTTGCATAGCCGTTCGTTCGGCGGCTTTAATTGCGGCCCCGCGGCGGGTGCGCTGACCTGAAATAATTATGCAGCAAAAGCGTCCGGTTCGGGCGCTTTTGCTGCCGGTTTGTCAAAGAACCACGGTTTTTATTACAATAACGCGGGGCTGATGAATCGCGGCAGCTCTCAAAGAAAGGCTTCCGGCAGGTGAATCCCCGGAAGCCTAAAACAGAGGGTTTGCCGAAACGGTCCCGCCGGAATCTGCCGCCTCAGCCCATCGATTTTACCGAAGGCATGTCGCATGCGTGCAGCACGCCCTTGGCCAGCGCAAACAAAATCACCCCTGCCAAAAGCTCCCAAGCCGCCAGGATTAACACCCCTATCAGCACGCCGACATTTCCTCCGATGCTGACGCCGACAATAATCGCGGGGACAAGACCAGGAAGAATTGCGATGACGACCATAAGGTAGTATATAAGAATCATAACTCCCATACTGATATTTGTGCCCAGAAAGCGCATAGAGACATAGTTGACGCCGAGAAGCAGAAACGAAAACAGCGTATACGCCGCTATGCATAACAAAACCATAGGCACCGCTGTTTTCGTGATAATGCCGATCGGGATGAATATCAGCAGGCTCTCGACAAACACCCTGAGCATTACCTCCATATTGCTCCAGATTATCTTCGAAAATGACGACGCGGGTATCATGTAGATATAGTGCGAGTAAGTGTCCTTTAGCCCGCGTCCTGTTCCGATGAGGAATATCTGCATCCACATCAATATTTGCATAACAATAAGCGTATCCCTGACAACGGCGCCCATACCTACGGCGCCGATTATTGTCAGCACCGACATCAGAGACAGCATACCGAAGCGGTTTTGGCGAAAGCTCTCTCTCAGGTGCCGGCCAAACAGCGCTGACGGGCCAAAGCCCGGTATGCCGGTCCCCGAGACTTTTATTTTTCTGCCGGACACAGCGCTTAGATCAACATTCCCCTCGGCGATGGCGCGTTTTTTCTCGTACTGCGTCTCGGTGGCGACAAGCGTATCCTCGTAATAATCGGGATTTGTCAGCATAATATACGCGACGATACCGCCGCCAAGCAGCGCATTCGCACCAAGGTACATGAATCCGGCTGCAAGGTTGCCGCCAAGAAACGCAATTGTGCCGGCCGCCGTCCACCCGGCAACCGGGATGAGCGTAAGCGCGGGAGACGCGATTATCTTTTCAAGCGAGCCGATTATGTCTCCCGGCGGCAGCATATTGACAGCGATAACGATAACCAGCGGCAGAAACATCATCCCTGTGATGATTTTGACGGCTCTTTTGCGGCGGGGATTACCGTTTGATACACTGTAAATCAGCAGCGACAGCACAGACAGCACGACCACGCTGAGCATGAACTCTCCCAGCATGACGAGCACACCGCCGAACCTGACGCCGAAGTTTGCAAGAGAGCTTGTTTGAAACAGCAGGAAAAAACCCGCGAGGAACGCCATCTTGACCAGCCGGATTATGCCGTAAAGCAGTATCTTGCGCGGGCTTATCGGCGAGGTGAACAACAGATTAACCTCGTGCATCTCGAATATCATATCGCCGCCTGACAAGCTTTTTGCCACAGTTTTGATGACGAACCGCGTGATAAACAGGAAAAAACCGCCGGTAAGCCAGAACATCGGGACATTGCCGCTTTGTTTCCGCGATGTAAAGGCGGTAAGTACAATTAGCCCTATAACAAGCAGCAGCGTCAGCAGATATAGTACAAGCTTGCCCGGTTTGCGCAATATTTCAAGCACGGTGTTTTTGATGCCTTTCCCGACGATGTAAAGCAACGCGCTCACTTGGCTTCACCGCCTTCTGTAATGGAGAAATATACCTCCTCAAGCGTCCGGCCCTCGGGCATCTCTCCCTTGCGGCATATCGAGGCAATGCGGCCGTTTTTCATGATGCATGTCGTGTTCCAGTCCTCTTCGACGCTGTCAATCATGTGTGTGCTGACGAGCAGTGCGCAGCCGCTGTGCTTCAAGTCGGCCATCATGGCCTTTATCTCACGTATACCGTGCGGGTCCAGGCCGACGAGCGGCTCGTCCAGTACGACTGCTTTCGGCTGCGGCAACAGCGCGCAGCACACGCTGACCTTTTGCTGCATGCCTTTGCTGAGCTCCTTGCCCAGCTTTGCCCTTTTGTCATGAAGCTCAAACCGCTCAAGCAGCTCATCGGCAAGCTTACGCCAATCGTTAAGCTTATATGCTTTGGCAATGAACTCCATGTGTTCATCTACGGTGAGCATCGGGAATATTGCCGGCATTTCAGGCACATAGCCCAGCAGGCGCTTTGCATGCTCGCTGTGATTATCCTCCCCGCCGACGGTTATCTTGCCGTCAAAACGAAGCAGTCCGCAGATGGATTTAATAAGCGTCGACTTGCCGGCGCCGTTCGGGCCGAGCAAAACCGTCATCTCGCCTGCGTTGGCCGTAAGGGAAATATCGTCGTTGGCAAGCAGCTTGCCGTACCGTTTGGAGACATGCAGAACCTCAATCATTGCGTATTCACCGCTCTTTCCGTAGTGTAAAATGCAAGTATTAACCGTTTAATTATATATCATCCGATATATATGTTCAAGAGATAACAGTTTAAACACGTCTGAACCGGAGCGGCGCAAAAAGTACCCCCGCCGCGCTGTCGCCGCGGCGGGGGTTACGGTATGGTTTTGAAACCGGTGTCAGCCGATATGCTTTTGGATTTTCGCAATAAGTATTTGGATGTCTATCGGTTTCTTTATAAAGTCGTTGCCGCCGACCTGCACGGAGCGCTTTATATTTTCGATGCTGACGCTGCCCGTCAAAAACATCACGGGGGTTGTCTTATACGCTTTGATTTTGCGTATGATTTCTAGCAGCGCGAAGCCGTCCATATCCGGCATTTCGATATCGAGCAGTATAAGGTCGGCGCTGTTTGTCATAAGGAACTTGAGCGCCGCCATGTGATTCGTGACGCCGTACACAGTGTAGTTGTTCTTAAGCGCCGACTTGACGGTGTGCAGCACATCTGGCACATCGTCGATGGCAAGGATTTTTTTCTTCTGGCCTCCGCTGGCGCTCTCGTATGACTGCACAGATTTCATAACATATTTCATCGCGGCGTTCGCCCCGCCAAAATCGTACGCCGCCAGGCAGTTGTACGCCGCGTTAAGCCCCTGATCTATCTCGTCGGTGTATGAATAGAGCATCAGCTTGTTAAGCATATCGATTGCGGCGTCGGTCTCAAAGTTCTCTACCAGCAGGCACAGCCGCTCGTAGCTCTCGACTTTGACCGGCGCCTTTTGCCTGTCGGCGGATATCTGAGCCGGCGCCGGATTCTGCACTTGCTGCCGGTGCTGCGTATCCGGCGAGATAATGCGGGCCTCCTCAATACGGCCGCAAAGCTGGTTGACGCGCGAAGCAAACGCATGTGTCTCCGACGCGCACCGCGCCTGATCAAAGCTTCGCGCCACCTCAGCGGCCTTTTCCGCCTCCCACATCAACGCCGACGAGCCGATGGCGAGCAGCTTATCCTGCAGTGTATCGATTACGGCAATATAAGCCGCCAGTTCATCTTCATTTGCGGGCGGCGTCAGGCTGTTCATCAAAAGAGGAGCTGTGTCGACAAACTCGGCGAGCAGATGGAAATACTTGCCGTTGGAGCCGGCGTTTTTCTGCGCCGTAAAAGCGTCCATATCGGTGTAGTTCATCAAAGTGTACATGCGGTATATTTTGTTGTTCCTGTCCATAATTTGCCTCCTCGTCTAACTTACCGATGCGACAAGCGCATCTGTCAGCTGTATTGCGCCGTCGTATTCGAACTCCTCTATAAGCTTTGTTATATCCTCAAGCTCTTTATTGATGTCCTGCCCGTAGTCGAACAACAATACTTCGCGCAGGATGTCAAGCGCGCCGTCGCTTTCATACGCCTCGAGCAGGTTTTTTACCTGGCGCAGCTGTTCGAGCAGCGACGCCATGTCACCAAGTCCTTTAAACATACGCTCCTCGCCGTCGTTAAGCGCCGCCGTAAGGCCGGTGTACAGCTCTTCAAGGGCGATATCGAGGGCCGGCAGGCGGTTTTTGCAAAACGTCTCGTCGCCCTCCTTCGAGAGTACCTCAAGCGCTTCGGCATCGGAGGCAAGCTTTGTGGCGCCGATGTTGCCCAGCGAGCCTTTAAGACCGTGTACCTCGATTGAAAAGCCTTTTAAATCCCCGGCCGCCAGGAACGCCATAAGCCTGCGCCGTACCTCCGGCAGACGGCGCGTGAATATCGCGGCGGACTTTTCATATACATCCTGCATCCCGCCGATGCGCCCCAGCCCGAGCCGGACATCCACGCCGATGACCCTGCCGATGCGCTGAAGCAGCATAGACAGCCCGTGACTGTCCTCCGCGCGCTTTTCACGCGCGATAATGCGCTCCTTCGGCAACCATTTTTTAAGTATTTGATTCAACTCCTGCCTGTCCACCGGTTTGGACAGATAGTCATTCATCTTTGCGGCAAGCAGTATATCACGCGTCCCCTGCACGGCGTTTGCCGTAAGCGCGATGATTTTCAGTTCGTCCATGCTGTATGTCTCGCGCAGTATGCGCGTAGCATCGGCGCCGTCCATCTCGGGCATCATATGGTCCATAAACACCAAATCATATTTTTTGCGGGCAATCAGGCCTATAGCCTCCGGCCCGCTGAACGCAATATCGCATTCGATGCCGAACAGGCTCAGCAGCCCAGACGCCACATTGAGGTTGACCTCATTGTCGTCGACGACAAGCACTTGCGCCATCGGGGCATAGACCTCAGACTCAGTATCGCGCGTGCCGACGACGTCGCCCGCAGCCAGCATAAGCGGCACTTTTATGCTGAACACCGTGCCGACACCGTACTCGCTCTCGATATCCACGACGCCATTCATCATAGTGATGAGGTTATTTGTTATCGACAGGCCAAGCCCCGTGCCCTGGATGTTCCGATTGATTCCGGAATCAAGCTGGGCAAACTCGTCGAATATCCTCGGCACATCCTCCTTCTTGATTCCAACGCCGGTATCGGCAATATCGAAGCACAGCATACCGTCCTCGCAAAACACCGAAAACGTGACGCCGCCCTCTTTTGTGAACTTTATGGCATTGCTCAGCACATTAATCAGCGCCTGCCTAAGCCGCAAATCGTCGGCGTTGATATATGACGGCACATCGCCGCGAATATCAAGCGTGAACGATATGCCCTTCTGCTGCGCGGCGTAGTAGAACATCGAGTTGAGGTCG
The DNA here is from genome assembly GCA_031552995.1 of Oscillospiraceae bacterium. Lineage (GTDB taxonomy): Bacteria > Bacillota > Clostridia > Oscillospirales > Butyricicoccaceae > JAVBMB01. The sequence continues at coordinate 3,486 of JAVBMB010000087.1, read as the reverse complement.
CTTATCATTTGTGCAAAATCAAAGTCAACAGGCGCAAGCTCCAGCTCTCCTGCTTCGATTTTCGAGATATCGAGTATATCGTTTATGATGCCAAGCAGCGCTTTTGCAGACGTTTTAATATCTTTTACAAACGATCGCTGCCGCTGCGACAGCACCTCGTTATCAAGCAGCTCGGACATGCCGATTATCGCGTTCATCGGTGTGCGTATCTCATGCGACATGGTCGAAAGAAACTGGCTTTTTGCCTCCGACGCCGCGACTGCGAACTTGGCCTGTATCTCCATCTCAAGGCCGTGCTGCTCGGCCATTTCTTTTTGCTCCTCCGCGGCACGGATATCGCGCAGATCGCGGGAATAAGCGGCAATCCTGTATTCACCGTGAAGGACAACCCGGACAAGCGTCGTTTCCACCGGCAGAGGCCGGCCGTCAAGCATCTTGTACATCCAGTCAAACCGTCGGTATCCGCTCTCAAACGCCGCGGCTATTTCGCTGGCGGCTTTTTCGGTCGTCAGCCGTCCGTCGGGCTGATATTCGGGGTTCAAGTCGTAAAAATGGTCGATATAGTCCGACTTTGTTTTCAGGCCGAACAGACGCACAGCCTCCATATTGCAGTCGAGCATGTTCCCTTCGATATCCCAAAATGACGATGCCAACGGCGTAGCGTCAAGCATGACGCGCGTGCGCTCTTCCACGTCGGCGCGCCCTGCGCGCTCGGCTGCGATTTTTGCCGCTTTCAGCTCTTCGGCCATAAGCACACCCTGCGTTGTGTCCAGCGCCATGCCGATAAGGCGGATCGTCTCGCCGTCACTGTCACGTATCACGCTGGCAAAGCTGCGCAGGTAGCGGCGCCCCACGCCGGGCAGCATAATCTCATAGTCGCGCTGCGGGCTGTCTTCTTTCCACGAGCGCTCTTTTATCATCGTTATAAGGTCTTCGCCCGTTGTGCTTATGATGACCTTGCGCAGATGCGCGGACAGCTCATCAATGCTCATCGAATCATTTTTTTCGAAACCGAACAGCTTGCTGCACTGGTCGTCAAACGAAAACCGTCCGCTGAGGTAATCCATCTCCCACACGCCGGTCTGCGAAGCTTTAAGCGCGATTTCAAGGCGGTCGCGGATGTCCCGCGTCTCCCTCTGGGCTTCGAGTATATCTGTGATATCGGTTGAGTGCTGCATATGCACAAGCTTGCCGCCTGTCCACTCTATGACGCTGTCAACATTTTTGTAGTTGCGTCCGGTTACGGTATTATGCTCCTCCCATACAACAGGGGTATCAGGGTCTTTTACCAATTCTCTGTTCGGGCAAAAGCTGCAGCGCTCGGTAAACCCGTCCTGAAGCACTTTCCAGCATATTTCTCCCACAACCTCCGATGAGTCATTAAAGCCGAACGCCTGCCTCATCCTGTCGTTGATAAAAAAAATCTCGTCTGTGACCATGTCGGAAACATAGACATACGCATCCATTCCGTTTAGAATGTTTTTTAGCGCAGTCTCGGTTTTTTCTGCCTCCTGCTGGGCAGCCTTCATATCGCTGATATCGACGGAATACTGCAGGTAGGCGGATTTCCCTCCCTGCCAGTCTATGACACTGCTTATATTTTTATAATATCTTCCCGTTATCCGGTTGTACTCCTCCCATATAACCGGCGTGTTTGGGTCTATTTTAAGTGCGTGAGCCGGGCCGGCTTCGCACCAGCTGTTCTCCCCTTGCGCAGTGACTCTGCCGCGCACATCACCGGGGGCGGCGCCGCCCGAATCAAATATCTCCTGCAGCCGGCGGTTTATAAAAAGAACCTCTCCCGTATCCATATCCGACACACATATATACGCGTCAAGTTCGTTTAGGATTTTTTTCAAAACATTTAGCATATCTGTGCCACCTCACATATAGAAACCCGACGGCAGCGCCGAGTATCATTTATAGCTTACATAATTTTATCACAGGCATATTATTACTTCAATTACATTATCTGACATATCGGCATTTGCCGGTTCTATTGACGGCCGCGGTATCTTGATTGACTTATTGCAGTTTTACGGGGCAGGTTTTGCAAGAATAAATCAATAAAACGGCCATCTCCATCCGCCAAGTGTAACACAGCGCCGCATGCCAGAGCGAGATACAAAAAAGGCAGTGCCGAGGCACTGCCTTTTGAAATATATCTGTTATTTGCCGAGGATGGCGGCAAGATCCTGCTGCGGCGTCGATATTGGATGAAGGTCAAACTTTTCAACAAGAGTATCGATGACGGCCTTGGAAAAGAATGCCGGGATGCTCGGCCCGATGTATATATTCTTTATGCCGAGCGACAGCAACGTAAGCAGGATGCAAACAGCCTTTTGCTCGTACCAGCTGAGCACAAGCGTCAGCGGAAGGTCGTTTACTCCGCAGCCGAACGCTCCCGCCAGCGCTACGGCTACTTGAATCGCGCCATATGCGTCGTTGCACTGCCCCATATCGAGTATCCGCGGGAATGGGCCGATGCTTCCGGCGTCAAGGTCGTTGATGCGGTATTTGCCGCAGGCGAGCGTCAGCACAACAGTGTCGCCGGGTGTCTGCTTTACAAACTCGGTGTAGTAGTTGCGCCCCGGCTTTGCGCCGTCGCAGCCGCCGACGAGGAAGAAATGCTTTATCGCCCCTGCTTTTACGGCGTCGATAATGGCGGGCGCGTTGTCGAGAACCGTCTTTCGGCCAAAGCCCGTTGTGACGGTGGTGCCGCCGTTGATGCCCGTAAGCTTTTGATTTTCGCTGTATCCGCCCAGCTCAATCGCCTTGGCTATAAGCTGAGAAAAATCCTTGTGTCCGTTTGCATCGGCGGCAACATGAGCCATACCTGGGTAGGCGACGAGTGATGTTGAGAACATCCTGTCGCTGTAGCTGGCGCGCGGCGGCATAAGGCAGTTTGTTGTGAACAGCACCGGCGCGGGCAGGGCGTCGAACTCTTTTTGCTGGTTCTGCCACGCGGTGCCGAAGTTCCCTTTCAGCTGCGGATGCTTTTTAAGCTCGGGATAGCCGTGAGCCGGCAGCATTTCGCTGTGGGTATAAATGTTCACACCCTTGCCGTCTGTCTGCTCCAGCAGCATTTTCAGGTCATACAGGTCATGCCCGGTGACGACTATAAACGGGCCCTTTTCGATTTCGAGAGGAACTGTGACGGGCACGGGGTCACCATACGCGCCGGTATTGGCCGCGTCCAGCAGTGCCATGCACTTGAGGTTGACGCCGCCGAACTCCATAAGCAGGTCGAGCCATTCACCGATTGAATGCGTTTCGGCGAGCGACGCCAAGCCCTTTGTAAACCATGCGTCCACCTCGGCGTCGCGCTTTCCAAGCACCCTGGCGTGGTGCGCATAGGCCGCCATGCCGCGAAGGCCGAACAACAGCGTGGAGCGCAGTGACACGATATTCTCGTCGCCTGCAAACAGCTCCTTCGGAGTCATCGCCACATCACCGCCGCACGATTCCCTGCGCCTGCGCGCCTCG
>JAVBMB010000031.1:0-33931 GCA_031552995.1 Oscillospiraceae bacterium | reverse complement strand
GGGTCTTGAATGGTCAAGCCCGGCATGATTGAAGTATGCCTTGCGCGCTCGCAGAAAAATTGTTTACTTTTTTTGCATACCGCATAGGTATCTCAAATCCATGCCCGCCAATCCCCGCGGCAGCAGCCGGGATAATTATTTCGTGTACATTCCTATCAATTATGTTGACGGATACGCCTGATTGGGATATGATAAAGGCAGTAATTATCGATAACAGAATATCGATACCCCGAGCAAAGAGGTGACATATATGGAGCGGGAAAACATCCTATCGGTACAAGCATTCAGGCGCTTGCCAAACTATTACAGCTTTCTTAAGGGGTTGCAAAAGGGCAAAGTCGAATATGTAGCGGCGTCCACAATTGCCGCGGCAATGGGATTCAACGAAATACAGGTGCGCAAAGACCTCGCTGCGGTGAGCGCCAGCCCCGGCAAGCCGCGTAAAGGGTTTGCTGTGGACGCCCTCATAGACAGCATCGGCGAATACCTTGGTTACCACAACAACAATGACGCTATACTCGTCGGCGCGGGCAGGCTGGGCCGGGCGCTGCTTTCCTACAGAGGCTTTGAAGTACACGGCGTGCGTATAGTCGCGGCGTTTGATGCAGATGCTAACATTGCGGGAACGGCCGAGGACGGGAAGACGATTTTCCCTATGGAAAAGCTGCCCTCCATGTGCGCGCGGCTGCACATCCACATGGGCATCATCACAGTTCCGGCGTCACAGGCGCAGGCTGTGTGCGACATTATGGTACAAAGCGGCATTTTGGCCGTTTGGAATTTTGCCCCTGTTCATCTGCATGTGCCGAGTGGCGTACTTGTTCAGAATGAAGATATGGCGACGCAGCTGGCTGCCTTATCCCGTCATTTGACCGGGCAGATAGCCGAAAGGTGACAATATGAACATCGAACATTTGAAATATGTGTTGGAAGTGGACCGCGTTGGTTCGATTTCGCAGGCCGCGGACAATCTCTATATGGGGCAGCCAAATCTCAGCAAAGCAATCAAGGAACTGGAGCAGACCTTGAACATCACCATTTTTAGCCGAACCTCAAAAGGCGTAAAAATCACGCCCAAAGGGCGTGATTTCCTGCGTTATGCCAAGAGCATTCTGCAACAGTATGAAGAAATGGAAGCCCTTGGGCAGAACGATGATGACGAGGTGCAGCACCTGCGCATCTCGGTGCCCCGCGCCAGTTATATTGTCAGCGCGTTCACTACAATGCTGGCCGGACTGGATACCAAGAAACCTATACGAATGGACTTTTTGGAGACAAACGCCATGCGCGCCATACGCCATGTCTCAAACGGCATATCCGATTTGGGCATCATCCGCTGCAAGGCCGAATACAAAAGCTATTTCGCAAGCCTGCTGCAGGAAGACGGCCTGTTTTGGCGCACTCTGCTTGAGTCGGAATATCTGCTGCTGCTCTCGAGGCACCATCCGTTGGCTGCGAACGATACCATAGATGAGCTGGAGCTGCTCCCATACATCGAAATCATCCACGGTGACACAGCCATCCCCCACCTGCCGGACAGCGTTACCGAAACCGAGCGCGGCCGGACGCCGGGCGATAAAAAGATACAGATATATGAACGGGGTAGTCAATTTGATATTCTATCACGTATACCCAGCTCGTATATGTGGGTATCACCTATGCCGCAGGATTTGCTTGAGCGCAACGGCCTGGCACAAAAGCATTGCGCACAAAGCCCAAAGTTTACCGATATACTAATCCTTCAGGCAAACCATAGCTCCCCGCCGCTCGAAACACGATTTCTTGAACTGCTTGAAAACGCAGTGGAGAGCATCCTGTCACAGACAGCCGGAAGCTGACCCGTCTTTTTTTCTGAAGCTGCGTCGCAGGCGCACACTCCATGAGTGTGCGTCTTTTTTTGTCCATTCCCGATATATCGATATTCATATATCGATATTCCAAGGTTATATTTCCTTGAACGTCGCTATCCTGCTAAAATGATTACGGAGACCAAGCGCTGCATCTTTGACACAGCCAGGGTCTTTATTAACGCGCATGATATTGTAAGAAATCCAGCGCGGCTTGCATACTGAGCCGGCGCTGACAGCGCGAAGGAAGGGAAGGGGTGCGCGTGACAGAATATCTTGAACTGAACGCAACGGATTGCAGGCACTGCTACAAGTGCATTCGCAACTGTCCGGTAAAAGCAATCCGTTTTTCGGGCAGCCAGGCGACAATTATGCAGGATGAGTGTATTTTGTGCGGAAAGTGTTTCGTCAGCTGTCCGCAAAACGCAAAACGGATACATAACGACCTGCCGAGAGCGCAGGAAATGGTGGCTGACAGCGCATCTGTATACGCAAGCGTGGCACCATCTTTTGCCGCCAATTATCCCGGCGTATCTTTTGACACAATGCGGCAGACGCTCATCACTCTTGGCTTTGCCGGGGCGGAGGAGACGGCATTGGGCGCCACGCTGGTAAAGCAGCGGTACGATGACATGGTGGAATCAGGCGGTGACGGCGTCATTATCTCCACTTGCTGCCACACGGTAAACATGCTGGTGGAAAGATATTTCCCCGTAGTCCTGCCCCACATGGCGCCTGTGGTTTCGCCAATGCAGGCGCACGCGCGCGCCATCCTCGCGCGCCATCCCGGCTCCAAAGTTGTCTTTATCGGGCCCTGCATCTCAAAAAAGGCCGAGGCCGAATTATATCCGGGCAATGTGGCTTGCGTTCTCACCTTCGAAGACCTGGACTCATGGCTTAAGCAGAAAAGCGTAACTCTGCCCGAACAATCTTCGCGACAGTCAAAAGACAGCGATGGCCGGACACGGCTCTTTCCCATCACCGGCGGAATCCTGCGTTCCATGGAGAAGAAAAACCAAAATTACAATTATATAGCTTTAGACGGCATGGAAAACTGCGTCGCCGCGCTCAAAGACATCGCCGCCGGAAATATAAGGAGTTGCTTTATCGAAATGAGCGCCTGCTATGGCGGCTGCATTGGAGGCCCCGCCATGAGCCTAGCACCCGGGCTGATACGCGGCACGGCCGAAATAAACGACTGCGCCGCCTGTAAAGACTTTGTCGTGGAGCCTCTGCCCCGGGCAGAGATGGACAGGCAGCTGCGGTTTAACGCCTCGCTTCGACCTAGGTTCGGAGATACGGCCGTAGCCGAGGTGCTGCGGAAAACAGGCAAAATCAAGCCCGAGGACGAGTTAAACTGCGGCAGCTGCGGCTACGATACCTGCCGAGAAAAAGCGGCCGCCGTGTTGGCGGGCAAAGCCAGCGTCGAGATGTGTCTGCCCTACCTGATGCGCAAAGCGCAGTCGTTCTCCGACACCATCATCAAAAACACTCCCAATGGTATCATCGTGCTCAACGAGTCGCTTGAAATACAGCAAATCAACGGCGCCGGGCGGAATATCCTAAATGTCAAACGTGAAGAGGACGTCCTGGGCCGGAATGTGATGTGCCTGATTGAGCCCGGTCTGTTCTTGGAGGTGTTGGACGGCGCAGGTCCTGTATATGACAGCCGCCAGTACCTCGCCGAATACGAGCGCTATATCCTGTTTACCGTGCTGCACGACAAAGACAGCGGCCTGCTCATCGGTATCATGCGCGACATCACCGAAGCCGAGACCGCGCGCGTTGAGCGCCGTGACGTGACTGATAAAACCATCCGAGTGGCCGACGAAGTGGCCGACCGCCAGATGCGCACTGTGCAGGAAATTGCCTCGCTGCTGGGCGAGACCGCCGCCGAGACAAAGATTGCCCTGACAAAACTCAAGGAGATGCTGCGCTATGATTAACCTTCGCACCGAGGTGGATTGGCAGTGCCTGAACAAATACGGCGAAGAGCTGTGCGGCGACAATGTCGAGCTTGTGACCCCTAACGAGGACACCACTGTCGCGGTACTCGCCGACGGGCTTGGCAGCGGCGTCAAGGCCAGCATCCTCTCCACGCTTACTTCTAAAATCATCTCCACTATGGTCGCGCACAATATGCCCATCGCAGAATGCGTGTCAGCCATAGCGGCCGCATTGCCGGTCTGCAGTCTTCGGCAAATCGCATACTCGACCTTCACCATTATCCGCGTTACCGGCAACAGCCGCGCCGAGATTATCCAGTTCGACAACCCGCGCGCCGTTTTGCTGCGCGGCGGCAGGCACTATGAGTTTCCTGTGTCCACACAGACGATTGAAGGTAAAACCGTCCACCTGTCGGAATTATCGCTGCAGGAGGGGGACACATTTGTTTTGTTCAGCGACGGCGTCGAGCACGCTGGCGTCGGGTGCAGCTTAAACTTCGGCTGGCAGCGCAACGACATTATTCGCTTTGCCGAAGGTCTATGCAAAAGCGACTACACAGCCCACACAATTACCAGCGCGCTGCTCGAGCAATGCCGTCTTCTTTATGAGGGCCGCCCCGGCGACGACGCCACTGTATGCACATTAAAAGTGCGCCGCCGCATCCCGGTCAACCTGCTCATCGGCCCCCCCGAACGCCCGGATGACGTGCCGAAAATGATGGATTTGTTTTTTGGCAAAAGCGGAAAGCATATCGTGTGCGGCGGTACCACGGCAAGCCTTGCTGCGGAATATCTGGGCAAGCCTCTGGACGCCAGCCTTCCGTCATCCGGCTGTGACCCGGAAATCCCTCCCATGGCAAGCATAGAGGGGGTGGATCTCGTCACGGAGGGCGTCATCACCATCAGCAAGGTGCTGGCATATTCGCAGGAATATCTGGAGGGGCGATGCGCTTACTATAAGCTGCGCCACAAAACCGACGGTGCCTCACGCATTGCCATAACGCTGTTTGAAGAGGCCACAGACATCACGTTTTATGTGGGAAGAGCCATCAACCCCGCGCATCAGAACCCGCACCTGCCAATCAACTTTTCCATCAAAATGCGTCTTGTGCAGGAGTTGACATCAAACCTCGAGAAAATGGGCAAGCATGTAAAAGCCGGTTACTTTTAGACCCAAAAGACCCGTAACGCAATAAGGGAGGATATAAATATGCAGAAAAAAACAGCCGCGGTAACAGAGTTCGATTACGGAGCGGTGGACGAAATACTGGCGCGGCACAACGCCCTGCCAAGCGCCGTCATTGCCATCTTGCAGGAGACGCAGGAGCATTACCGCTATCTGCCCCGCGAGATTTTCCCCTACATGGCAAGAAAAATGGATATAAGCGAGGCAAGGCTCTACTCTGTCGCTACTTTTTATGAAAACTTCTCGCTTGAACCAAAAGGAAAATATGTTATCAAGGTGTGTGACGGAACGGCCTGCCATGTGCGCAAATCCGTCCCAATACTGAACCGCCTGCGCGCCGAACTTGGCCTTTGCGACAAAAAAACAACCACGGACGACCTCATATTCACGGTGGAAACCGTGAGCTGTCTCGGCGCGTGCGGACTGGCGCCGGTCATCACAGTCAATGACAAGGTTTACCCCGCCATGACGCCCGACAAAGCCGGCGATCTGCTGGCACAGTTGAAGGAGGAACTGGACAATGCCGTCTCTGATACTTAAAACCAGGCAGGACCTGCGGCAGATTCGCGCGCTGTGTGAGAACGCAGCCCGGTCTGAAACCAATAAAATACTTGTTTGCGCCGGTACAGGCTGCATTTCCAGCGGATCCCTTGAAATCTTCGACAGGCTTCGCGAGTTGATGAGGGCGCAGGGCATTCCATGCGGTGTGGAGCTCGACACAACCCCGCATGAACACGAAGGTGAAAATTGCGGCAAAGTCGGCCTTAAAAAAAGCGGCTGCCACGGCTTTTGCGAGATGGGCGCTCTCGTGCGCATCGAACCTCAGGGCTGGCTTTACACCAGGGTGAACGCAGCAGACTGTGAAGAAATTGTGGAACGCACCGTCAAAAAAGGCGAACACATAAAACGTCTGGCCTACACAAAAGGAGATATAGTCTTTAAAAAGCAATCGGAGATCCCCTTTTATAAAAAACAAACCCGGATGGTGCTGGAGCATTGCGGCCACATCGACGCCACCTCCATAAAGGAATATCTGGCTGAGGGCGGTTACGAGGCGCTGGAGAAAGCGCTGTTCGATATGGGCGACGAGGCCATTATTCAAGAAATCAGCGACTCATCCCTGCGTGGCAGGGGCGGCGGCGGATTCCCCGCCGGCCGCAAATGGCAACAGGTGCGCCGCCAGAAGGAACCGAAAAAATATGTCGTTTGCAACGGCGACGAAGGCGACCCCGGCGCTTTCATGGACCGCAGCATTATGGAAGGCGACCCTCACCGTCTGCTGGAAGGTATGATGATTGCCGCGTTTGCCTGCGGGGCGGACGAAGGCTACATCTACGTTCGCGCCGAGTACCCCATGGCAGTGGAGCGCCTGCGCATTGCCATAGCGCAGGCCGAAGAATACGGCCTGCTTGGCGACAATATTCTGGGCAGCGGCTTTTCCTTCCGTCTGCGCATCAACCGGGGCGCTGGTGCTTTCGTATGCGGCGAGGGAAGCGCACTTACCGCCTCCATCGAGGGCAAGCGCGGCATGCCCCGTGTGAAGCCGCCGCGTACTGTGGAACAGGGCCTTTTTGGGAAACCCACTGTGCTGAACAATGTGGAGACCTTTGCCAATGTGCCCTTGATAATTCAAAACGGCGCCAAATGGTATAAGAGCATCGGCCCGGAAAACAGCCCCGGCACAAAGGCGTTTGCCCTCACCGGCAACATCGTGAACACCGGCCTCATCGAGGTTCCCATGGGCACCACCTTGCGGGAGATTATCTTCGACGTGGGCGGAGGAATGCGCGGCGACGGCGCGTTCAAGGCCGTACAAATCGGAGGACCGTCCGGCGCGTGCCTTACTGAAGAGCATCTTGATCTCCCTCTGGACTTCGACAGCCTTAAAAAAATGGGCGCCATGATTGGCTCGGGCGGTCTCGTCGTCATGGACGACTCTACCTGTATGGTGGAAGTCGCGCGTTTCTTTATGAACTTTACCCAAAATGAAAGCTGCGGCAAATGCGTTCCCTGCCGCGAGGGCACCAGGCGTATGCTGGAGATTTTAGAGCGCATTGTTGCGGGTGAAGGGCAGGAGGGCGACATTGAGCTGCTTGAAGAGCTCGCCGACACCATCTCCGCCACGGCGCTGTGCGGGCTTGGGAAAAGCGCGGCTTACCCGGTGGTCTCCACCATTCGCTCTTTCCGCAGCGAATATGAGGCACACATCAAGGAAAAACGCTGCCCGGCGGGAAGTTGCCAAAAGCTGAAAATAATCGCCATTGACGCGGCCCTGTGCAAGGGCTGCTCCAAATGCGCCAGAATCTGCCCGACGGAAGCTATCAGCGGCAAGGTGAAAGAGCCTTTTGTCATCGACCAGGGCAAATGTATCAAATGTGAAGCCTGCGTGTCCGCCTGTCCCTTTGGCGCCATCAAGGCGTGATAGACAGAGGAGGAAAAACACATGACAGACCAGGAATATATGACTATCGACGGAATCCCGGTGCCTTTGGAAGGCGAAAAAAATGTGCTGGAAGTCATCCGCAAGGCGGGCGTCAAGCTGCCAACTTTTTGCTACCACTCGGAGCTGTCCATTTACGGAGCCTGTCGCATGTGCATGGTGGAGGACGAGCGGGGCGACCTCGACGCCGCCTGCAGCGCGCAGCCCCGGGCCGGCATGGTGATCAAAACAAACACCCTGCGGCTGCGGCGTTACCGTAAAAATCTGTTGGAGCTGCTGCTGGCTAACCACTGCCGCGACTGCACCACCTGCCAGAACAGCGGCAGCTGCAAGCTTCAAGCCTTGGCTGAGCGCTTTGGCATCGAGGATGTGCGCTTCCCAAACACGGCGGAAAAGCCAAAGACAGATGATTCATCCGCCTGCATCACACGTGACGCGCACAAATGCATACTTTGCGGAGACTGTGTGCGTATGTGCAACGAAGTGCAGTGTGTGGGCGCAATCGACTTTGCTCACCGCGGCAGCCGCATGACCATCAGCTGCGTGTTTGACAAGCCGATTGGCGAGAGCAATTGCGTCGGCTGCGGCCAGTGCGCCGCTGTGTGCCCCACAGGCGCCATAGTCGTAAAAAGCAGCCTTGACAAGCTGTGGGAGGACCTTGACCACAGCGGCACCAAAGTTACAGTGCAAATCGCCCCCGCCGTGCGGGTGGCGCTGGGAAGCGAGCTCGGCCTTGACGACGGTGAGAACGCTATGGGCAAGATTGCCGCCGCGCTGCGCCGCATGGGCTTTGATGAGGTGTTCGATACCTCCACCGGCGCCGACCTCACCGTGCTGGAGGAGTCGAACGAGCTGCTGACCCGGCTGGAAAGCGCACCGGAGATGCCCTTGTTCACCTCTTGCTGCCCTGCGTGGGTGAGGTATTGCGAAAACAATTATCCCGAGCTGCTTCCGAATCTCTCCACCTGTAAAAGCCCCATGCAGATGTTTGCCGCGGTCATCAAGGAGCAAAATAAAACCTCCGGACGCCGTCACGTACATGTGGCCGTCATGCCCTGCACCGCTAAAAAACACGAGGCCGCGCGCGAAGAGTTCGCCGCATCCGGCACTCGGGACGTCGATTACGTCATCACCACTCAGGAGCTGATACGCATGATTCGCGAAAGCGGTATTGTGTTTGAAGAGCTCGAAGCCGAAGCGGTTGACGTGCCATTCGCGGCGTCCACCGGTGCCGGGGTAATCTTTGGCGTCAGCGGCGGTGTCACCGAGGCTGTGCTGCGCCGCCTGTCGGGAGATAAATCCTCATCTGCGCTGCGGGAAGTCGCCTATCAGGGCGTTCGAGGCATGCAAGGCGTAAAAGAAACCCGTGTTACAGTGGGCAGCACGGTACTGCGCATCGCAATTGTCAGCGGCCTGGGCAACGCGGCCGCACTGGTCGAAAAGATAAAACAGGGCGAGCACTTTGATTTTGTGGAGGTAATGGCCTGTCCGGGCGGGTGCGTGTCCGGCGCGGGACAGCCGTACGTGAACCCCGGGCTGAAAGAAAAACGAGGCAAGGGGCTGTACGCCGCCGACAAACAGTGCAGCATCAAGCGCAGCGAGGAAAACCCCGTCATCATAGGCCTGTACGGCGGTTTGCTCAAAGGGCGGGTGCACGAGCTTCTGCATGTGCAATACAGCGGACAAGGAGGTGTGCAGAATGATTGACCTTAACGTATGCATCGGCAGCAGCTGCCATTTGAAAGGCTCCTACAACGTCATACAAGCATTCCAGCAGTTGATTGAGGCATTAAACCTGCACGATAAAGTGGAAATAAAGGCGCAGTTTTGTATGAAGAGGTGCCAGACAGGCGTATCGGTCGCGTTTTGCGATAAAGTGTACAACGTGTCCCCCGAAACGGCAAAGAGCTTTTTTGAATCGTCTGTTTTACCGCAGCTGAAATAAAAGGATGGCAGAATACGGCGTTTGAAACGGTTGCAAAGAAGAATCAATATGCCGTTGTTCGAAGTGACGCCCAAGACTTACTATGAAAACCGCTCCATCCGGTACCTGAAAATATGCAGGACATCTTCCGCGCCTTAATTACCACCGACCCATCATGGTAAAGCTCGGCAACGTCGAAAAAATCCTGTATCGCCTGCGCAAACGCACTTCTTACCGCTACTGCTAAGGTTACACCGGGGTCGAGCCCGACCCCGGTGCGGAGTGTAACATGAAAAGCGTTCAGGCTATGAGCCGTTTCAATCCGGACGTCATCATCACGCTTGCCGGCGGCACACGGTGTAACCGAGGAGCTAAAATCTGCAGGTCAGATGGCATGGGTGTCGCGATGAACAACGTCAAAGCATGCGCAGCGGAGATTGTATATGCATAAGAGATGCCCGCATAGCCGACGGCTGTGCGGGCTCATTGCTATCTGAGAAGCCGTCAGGATAGGCTTCATACACTTATTTAAAATGAAGCAGTCGCTTGTCGACATGAAAGCGGACTGCATTTTCATGGCTCAGGTGCTGCTGCACATTCGTGAAATCGAGCCACTCCTTATCCGCCTGCACGCCATGCTGAATCCGGGCGGACATCTGCTGATTGCCGGCTTTGACAAGAATGATGCGATTGTATCCGACGAAGTTCATAACGGCTTCGTTCAGTCGGAGCTTGCCGAACTTCTGAAAAGGCTCGGCTTCGGTGAGGTTGAGTCGGCGACGTTCCACCGCGGCAAAAGTATCTTCATGCGTCAGGACGCTTCGATGTTCGTCATGGACGCCGTGAAGTGACGTTTCCAATATCCATATAGGCAAAAAAGAATCAACTCCCCGCTGCAGATGTATATGACGCTTTCGCCGATGACGCTTGCCTGGTCAAAGCGGGCTGTGATTATACAATCAGCTTATTGTCAGCAACAATGACAGACAGCAGCAGCCGGCGGCTGTTTTCTTCAACTGCGCCAGGCGGAGGGGCGAAGAATCCACCGGTGCATTGACGGTTCAGCTTACCAGTGCCGATGCTGACAAAATATCCGACTGGGACGCGGAGAGCGCAATGTTCAGCCGGATACTCAGCGTCGGCACCGGCAAGCCGGGCGGCCTGATGTGTTTGGGCACACAGCTCGGTGCATCCCGTAACAGAGCTTTTTCATAAAGTGCAACGGAGCCGCCAATGGCGGCTCCGTTTAGGTTGCCTGAAAACCCTGCGGGGTTTTCGTCATTTAGCCGCCTCCGGCCTGCGGGCCGGATTTCGCCCGCTTTATGCGTAAAAATGCGTGAGTTAAGGTGACTTCCCCCGGCACATGTCCGCGGAAAATCTGATTGGCTCATGAAAAAGCAGAGCACGCTCTGCTATTTCGACAAGCGCCGCGGAGCCGCCAATGGCGGCTCCGTCATATATACTTCCCTATTAGTGCAAAGCCTTTGTTTTGCCGGGTTCTTACGCCGCGGGCGCGCTATTCTCCTCCCGGCGCTGCGTCGGAGGCTTCGGCGGTGTGCGTTTCAACCTCCACGGGCAGTGCGGCATTTTCCGCCTCGCGTACATCGGCGGCGGACAGCCCGGCGCGGCTGAGGTAATGGCGCTTCCATCGGCCGCTGAGGAAGTATGAGCCCGAAATCAACGCGCCGACCGTCCAGCTTATCGGATATGCGGCGTAGATGTAATCCCGCCCGAAAAGATAGAACAGCAGATGCGCCAGCGGCAGGCGGACACACCAGAACATCAGCAGGCTGGAGATGGTGGGCATCCGCACCTCGCCCGCGCCGTTCATATAGTTGTTGCATATGGTGAATATGGTAAATATCCAGTAGAACGGGGCGACCCACCAAATGCACCGCAGGCCGACTTCTATGACCTCCGGCTCCTGATTGAACATCATGAGTGCGTATTTGCCAAGCAGAAGGATTATGCCGGAGAATATGACATTCGTGATGATAGTGACAAGAATTATCTGCTTGAAGCCCTGCTTGAGCCTTTCGTGCTTCAAAGCGCCGACATTTTGTCCGGCGAATGTCGTCGCCGCGGCGGCAAAGCTTGTTATCGGCAGGAATATTAGATTGTCTACCCTGCTGGACGCTGTGGCGCCCGCCATGAATATAGAGCCCTGGCTGTTGACAAGCGAGTTGAGAAACAGGAAGCCGAGCGCGAATATGGCGTTGTTGAAGCCCAGCGGCAGCCCAAGGCGCACCATGTGCTTGAGCAGCGGACGGTCGACAGACAGCCTGAACAGCTGAAAATCAAGCTGCGGGTAATGTTTTTTGATATGGACAACACTGTAGACCCACGCGACTGTCTGCGAAATGGCTGTGGCGATGGCGACACCCATGACGCCAAGGCGGAAAACGGCGACAAAAACAAGGTCCAGTATTATATTGACGACACAGGCGACGGCAAGAAACTTGAGCGGCGACCGGCTGTCGCCCATCCCGCGCAGGATGCCGGCGTTCATGTTGTATCCAAGGCTGGGCAGCGTGGCGAGGAATATGATGCGCAGATAAACGTTGGCCTGCCCGAACACGTCGGACGGAACATTCATGAAGCGCAGTGTGATTGGCGAAATTATGAGCCCTATTATCGTAATTGGCACCGACGCCACCATCAGGAATGTGTTGCCTGTGCGGATAGTGGCGCGTATGCTGTCGCTGTCGTTTGCGCCGCTGAACTGCGAGACGAGTATTGTCGCGCCTGTTCCGATGCCGAGAAAGAGCGCCATAAGTATCTGCATGGGTATGCCGGCTGTGCCGACAGCCGACAGAGCCGTATATCCCTCGAAATTGCCGACGACGAGACTGTCGACCATATTGTACAGCTGCTGGAACAGGTTGCCGATAAGAAGCGGGATCGCAAAGGCGATAATTCCTTTGATAATGCTCCCCTGCGTCATGTCCAGGTTCGAGCCTTTTTGCCCGCGGACGCGGGCTGTTTTATCCGCCATAGTAACTCCCCCCCTCGCTCTTATGGCGATATGCGCGGCACGGCTGCCGGATTCTTCGTATCTTAATAATTCTACTCCGAATGAAGCTCTAAAGCAATAGTAATAAGCGCGTATAAATTACCGCCGTTTAGAGAATTATTTGGCAATGTTTGCGGTTTGGCGGCCGGCGGCATTTTTTTGGTGATTTTACACTACAAATGATGGTTTTCGGCTGTACTTTTGTTGAAATGCATGATAGACTTGAAGCAATAAATTGCCGGCCGCAAACCGCGCTGCAGATCATGATGTATGTGCCCGCTGCCGCGCTGCCGCGCCGAATAATTTTTTTGGAGGATGACGATGATGGCCAGTGAAAAAGCAAGGAGAATTGAAGAAATTGCCGTTAAGCTTACCGAACAGATCAGCGTTGTGGACACAAAAGATGAAATCCCTATGGTTGAAAAGCTGTATGAAATTATGGCCGGGATGGAATATTTTTTGAAAAACCCGGATGACCTGAAGTATGTGCACAGCGTGACCGACCCGCTGGGCAGAAAAAGCGTGCTGGCGACTGTTCGCGGCAAAAAGGGCAACAGTAATAAAACCGTAGTCCTTTTGGGCCATACCGACACTGTCGGCATATCGGACTACGGCGTGCTTGAGCCGCTGGCCGTGAAGCCGTATGAGCTGACTGAGAAGTTTTCGTCGATTGCCGATCAGCTGCCGCCCGAGGCGAGGGAGGATTTGCAGTCCGGCGGATGGCTGTTCGGGCGCGGGCTGTTTGATATGAAGACCGGCGACGCGATAAATATGCAGATACTCGACGAACTGTCGCAGGATATCGACAACCTTGAGGGAAACGTGATGTTCGCCGCCGTGTGCGACGAGGAGAGCGGCTCGTGCGGGATGCTGTCGGTCGTCAGTGAGCTTGTGAAGATGCGCGAGAAGCACGGGTTTGAGTATCTTGCGCTTATCGACACCGACTATATGACAAGCGAATATCCCGGCGACGAGAACAAATACATATATATCGGCACGGTGGGCAAGCTGTTGCCGACATTCTATGTCGTCGGCAAGGAGACCCATGTAGGCGAGAGCTATAAGGGCCTTGACCCGAACCAAATCGCCGGCGCGATAACAGGCAGAATCAACCTGAACCCGGAGTTCTGCGACGTTGTGGAGGGCGAAGTGACACTGCCGCCGGTGACGCTGCGCCAGCGCGATTTGAAGAAGGAATATTCGGTTCAAATAGCCAAGACTGCCGTTGTATATATGAACTACGCGACGCATTGCAGCACGCCGGATCAGGTTATGGCAAAGCTGAAAAACGCGGCGGCTGAGGCGTTCCAGGGTGTTATTGATGACCTTTGCGCCAGATACTCGAAGTTCAACGAGATGGCGAAGCGCCCGCAGGGCACCTTGCCGTGGGTGGCGCGCGTTATGTCGTATGAGGAGCTTTATAAAAAGGTAAAGGCCGAGAAGGGCGACGAGCTGGACAAGATGATCGCAGCGCTTTGCGAAAAGCTGAATGCCGACCCCGGCCTCGACGGACGTGAGAAATCAATAAAAATCGTCGAGATGGTGCATGACCAGTGGAGTGACCGCGACCCTGTCGTCATCGTCTTCTTTGCGCCGCCGTACTATCCGCATATCTATGTCGAGGGCAAGACCGACGGCGACAGGCGCCTGCTTGACGCCGTGAAAAAGACGGTTGCCGAGAGCAAGACCAGGTATAAAATCGTCGGTAAGAAGTTCTATCCGTACATATCCGACCTGTCGTTTGCTTCGGCGCCCGGCGACCCGAAGATTCTCGACTCTCTGCGCGACAACCTGCCGGGCTTCGGCACAACATATCTGCTGCCGCTTGACGATATGCAGAAGCTGGGGCTGCCGGTGTGCAACATCGGGCCGTTTGGCAAGGACGCCCACAAGTGGACCGAGCGGCTTGAAAAGCGGCACGCATTTGAAGTGACGCCCGAGCTGGTGCTGAGCACCGTTCTGAACCTGCTGAAATAAAGCTGCATTCCCGCCACAAATGTATTGATTTTGACGCCTGACTTGCGGTACAATATGTGGCATAATAACAGGCAAATGCCGATTTATGCCCGGCGGGCGCGTTTGCGGGTAACGCTTAGCTGCGGCAATGACGTATGGCCGGGAATATCGGTTGATATTTAAGGCTTTGGCTCGGCGCCGCGGCGAAAGAGAGCCGCAAAGACATGCGCCGCGGGATTAAACCGGTGCACGCCTGCAACAGTATCGTTTATATCTGAGAGGAGCACACAGTAAGTATGAGTTATAACATCACAGGCTATATCGAAATGGACGGCGGCGGCCGGATGGACTTTGAGCTGTATCACGACATCGCGCCGATATCGGTTGAAAACTTTGTTAAGCTGGTGGGGCAGGGCTTTTATGACGGGCTTACATTCCACCGCATTGTACCCGGTTTTGTCGTGCAGGGCGGCTGCCCGCAGGGAACCGGCACCGGCGGCCCAGGCTGGAACATCAAGGGTGAGTTCCGCTCGAACGGCGTCAAAAATGATTTGAAGCACACGCGCGGCGTGCTGTCGTGGGCGAGGTCAAGCGACCCTGACTCGGCCGGAAGCCAGTTTTTCATCATGATTGACGACGCGCCGCATCTTGACGGCGACTATGCGGCGTTCGGGCTTGTGACGTCCGGCCTTGACATCGTTGACGACATGGCGGCCGGCAAGCACGGCAAGAAGCCGGTTATCAAAGAGGTTCGCATCAACGAAAGACAGGCGTAAGAGATTTTTGGCAAAAATAAGCCCGCTGCGGAAGAATCCGCAGCGGGCTGTTTTTGTGACCGTGGGCGGGAGCGGTGCTTTAGCCGTGGACGGAGTGTCACTTTCCATTTAGCATATCTGAGAGCGTCTGGGCAAACAGCTGGGCCGAATACAACGCTTCGCCCAGTCCGTTGCCGCTTGTGCCGACCTCAAGCAGCATACTGCCCGTTGTTACGTGCTGGTTGAACCGGCCTGTGCGGATGTTTATCGGGCGCATGATACCGGGATACGCCGTGCTGAGCCTGTCGTGCAGCTTAAGCTGAAATGCGAGGTTTGTGCGCCAATTATCGTGCGTCAGCCCTCCTTGGTCCGTGCCGGCGACGAACATGAGCTGAGCGGCAGGTTTGCCGTCAATTGTTGCGACCGTTTTGTATTTTGTGCCGTTCTTTGACACCATTGCGTCGCGGTGGACGTCGATTACAACCTTTATGGACGGGTTATCCTTGACGTATTTTGCTATGTCGGTAAGCGCGCGGTTATACGAGCCGTTGTAGGCCGGATAGTCGTTTAGCGCCGTTGAATGAATTACCTTTATGCCGTTTTTTTCAAGAACATTTGCTATCTCGTCGCCGACGCGCAGCATGTTGCGCGAGGCGTCCGTCGTGCGGTCGGTATCGGTTGCGGTATATGTATACTGCGCATCCGGCGTATATGCCTCGGTCCCGTGGGTATGCATGATGAGCACCTGCACGCCGGAGCCCGACAGCTTGACCGGGTTTTTGGCCTTTAGCAAGGCCGGGATGTCTATTTTGAAGTCTGTGTCGTTACGCATATAGACTGTGCCGCTGCCCTCGTATCCGTCCTCGGAGCCGCTGATGGTAAGCGCGGTGATATCCCCTGCATCAGGCGGCGCGTTTGCAGGGCGCTGGCCGGGGAATACACTCTCGGCCACCAGCGCGCCGGACACTGTGTACTCAGCCGGCGCATCGTGCGTGTCTTCGTCCGGCACAGTGACAGGCGGCTCGTCCGAATGAGGCTGAGATGTTTCTTCAGCCGGCGCGGTATCATCGGCGCGCGGCGCGTCGCCGACAGCTTGCCCCTCCGGAAGGACAAGCGTCAAAAGCCCCTTTGATATCCTGTCGCTTTTTGCGGCGTCAATGATGGCGCTTTCGATTTTCCCGCCCGCGCCGGATTGAATCAGAGCGGCTATGACAAGGAAAATCGCGAGCGCTGTGAGCGGTATATATCCATATCCCGCGCGGCGTCTTTTTGGCGCGCGACGCTGGTGTTTGCCCTGTATATGCCTTGCCTGAGGCATTGTATTGACCCTCCCGACCCAAGGGGGAACGCCCCTGTGCGGCGCAGCGCGCGCCGGCTCTATAGATATATTCTATTGGGGGACAGGCCGAGTTATGCCAAAAACTGCTCCATCTCGGCAACGCTCATGCTTCCCTGAAGCGCACGGTTGATGGCGTAGCCTATTACTTTTGCGCTGCGCGCGATGAGGACGTCGATGTCTTTTGGCGTGACGAGCATGCCCGGCTGGCCGAGCAGGAGCGCTGTTACCCCTTCGTCAAGCCCACACTGCTCGGCGGCGGACGCGATGAGCGTTTGCGAGTCGATTACCGTCGGCACGCCGATGGCTATAACCGGCACGCCTAGCGTTTTTTCATTGAGTTCATGCCTTGTATTGTATGCGCCGCTGCCCGGGGTGATGCCGGTCGTAGATATCTGGAATGTGCGGCACAGACGCTTTGAGCTTTGCGCGGCCAGTGCATCAATGGCGATGACCGCGGAGGGGCGCGCGCGCAAAATTATGCCGCGGATTATTTCGGCTGTCTCGATGCCGGTGAGGCCGAGCACGCCGGTGGATATTGCGCATACCGAGCGCATCCCGGTCATCTCGCCGGGCATACTTTCTATAAGATGGCGCGTTACGATGATATTATCTATCGCGGCGGGGCCGAGATTATCGGGTGTGATGCCCCGGTTGCCAAGCCCGGCGACAAGGATATCGCCCTCCGCCGGAAGCAGCGGGATGAGCAGCTCGCACAGAACATCGGCCGCTTTGGAAATCCACTCGGTGTTTTTAATCCATTCGGCGCCCAGCGAGGCGGTTATATACCTGCCGCACGGCTTGCCGAGGCTTTTTTCTCCGGAAGAGTTGAGAATATCAATTACAGTGACGTCGACGCCGCTGCGCGTATATTCCTCGCTTTTGATTCCGTCCGGCTCACTTCCGCCGCCGCGGGCTTTCTCTCTCATTTCGAGGGCGAGGTCGGTGCGTTTTTCGAACAACTATATCACTCCTTATCTTCGCCTGGCGCGCATTTACGCTTTATTTTTTGATATATCATAAAAGAATATGCAAGATTATGCTTGCATTTCGACATTATAATGTGATAAAATAGGTCTGCTGTAAATTTACCGTTAAAGGGGGTTGTAAAAATGCCTAATATCAAGTCTGCGAAAAAGCGTGTACTCATCACAAAGGGTGAGAACGTCAGGAATCGTTCAATCAAGACCGCTCTTAAGACCCAGATAAAGAAGTTTGATTCTTCTGTCGCAGCCGGCGGTGAATCTTCACAGGTTGCTTTCCGGGACGCTGTCTCTTCTATTGATAAAGCTGTGGCTAAAGGCGTGCTGCACGCCAACACGGCGGCACGCAAAAAGAGCGCTATTGCCAAGAAAATGAACGCGGCGCAGTAAGATATCTATCGGCCATGCGGCATAAAAGACAGGCGAAAGCCTGTCTTTTGTTTTGCGCTTTGCGCGGGCAAAAGATGAAAAAGACGCAGGGTGATAACCCTGCGTCTGAGCCTGTCGAAAAACCCACTTCGTTGAGGGTTTTCGGGCAATTTTCAATTATGATAAAAATTCCTGGAAATGAATTCCCGGAATTTTTGATTATAAGCAGGGGTTTTAGGAACTTTTTAATCATGTAATTTTCATGCAAAAACCTGAACACCTTTCTTTGACAGCCTAAGACGCAGGGTGATAACCCTGCGTCTTTTATTGCAAATAATGCTTATTTTACCGGTACGGCGGCGGCAAAGACATAATCTCCGCGGCTGTCGAACCCGGCGCCCCAGCCATAGATCAGGCGCTCATATGATTCGACGACATAACCGTCCTGATTGTGGTCGGTCGTGTCATACGGGTCGGCGAGGACAATGACATCGTCCTGTGTGCCGTCGGTGCCCATATCATCGTAGCCGATGATGACCTGCCAGTGGCCGCCCCATTCGTCCCAACCGATGAGTACCGGGATGCCCTGACTGATAAAGAACGGGATGAGGCCGTCTTCGGAGCCGCCCTCGAGGTAGTGACCGTCATAGGCGAGGTCGTCATCGAGATCGTCTGTCGTGACAATATCCCACTTCTGGCCGTGCTTAGCGGACATGCCGGCGAATATGGCGGTTATGCCGTCGAGCGTCGTCGCGCCCTCTTTATCGTTGTCGCGCATGTGGGCGAGGGTGAACTCGCTCTCCTCTGCCGTCATGCCGAACCATTCGAATACCATGCGCAGCGATGAGGGGCCGCATGTCCACTCGGACGCCTGCTGGGAGGTCTTGAAGTTTTTCAGGATATCGAGCGTATCGGTGATGCCCGTGCCGGAATAGAAGTCGTACCCCGGATAGTACGGCGAGTTTTTGACGTCGGCTTTGCGATACCAGTCGCTGCTTGCCGGGCCGGCGAGGCCGTTTGCGCCGCGCTGCTCCAGCGAATATTTATACTCCGGCGCGGCGGCGAGGTCATCGGCCGTCTTGCCGTACGGGATGAGCATCTTGTCGGTCATGTCCGACGCGGCAGATGTCTTCCACACCGCGGGCATGAGCCCCGCGCCCTTGACAGGGGCGAGCGCGTTTGTGTAGCCTACAGGCGTCGGGACGAACACGACAGGCATACCATATTCTTTCGCGGCAGAGAAGTCGCGGTCGAATGTCTGTGTCCAGTCGTAATACAAACGCTCATAGGATTGCACATTGACGCCGTCGTTGCGGTGGTCGGTGCTGTCATACGGATCGGCGAGAATCAGTACGTCGTCGGCTGTGCCCTCGGTGCCCATAGTGTCATAGCCGATGATGACCTGCCAGTGGCCGCCGAAGCTGTTCCAACCGACGAGGATAGGCTTGCCAGCGTTAAGCCGCTCGAGTATCCAGTCTGTGCTCAAATATGCCTCGTCAAGGTTCCCGTCGGCATCGACGAAGTCATACGTGGACTCGTACTGCCAGACGGACTTGCCCTCCATCTTATTAAGCGCGTCAAAGACATTGATGAACATCTTGACGTCCGTGGCGCTGCCAAAGCGGTAGGCGCCGTATTTTTCCTTTGTATTGCGCAGCGCCGACAGGTCAAGCTCGTTGAGGTCGCCGCGCAGGCCGTACCAATCGAGCACCATTGTGGCGCATGTGACGCCGCATGCCCAGCCTGTTGACTGCTGCGTCGTCTTGAACTTGCCAAGCAGCGTCAGGCTGCCCTTGCCGGTGGAATTGTACCAGTCATAATCGGCCCAGTATGTAGCGTTTTCAAGGTCTCCGGCCTTGACGATATTAGAGAAATCGGCCGCGGCGCCGTCTAGATAGCCGTCGGCATCAGCAAAGCCAAGCAGCCGCTCGCCATACGGGATGTTGTGGGCCTGCGTGAACGCGTCGGTCTCTTCGGGATAAATATAGTCCATCCCGGCGTCCCAGCGGTCGGCGCTGTCGGCACGGTTTACGATGTAAAGCGCGTCGCCGGCGCCGTCGGCATCACTGTCGCACACGGCGACGAAGTTGTAAAGAACAGCTGCCGTAATGTCGGCCGCATCAAGCTTTGTGTAAGCGCCGTACTGTTTGCTCCACAGGTAGAGCGCAGGTTTTTCGGCGACCTTGGCGGCGTTGATAAGGTTATCCTCGTAGTAGCCGCACAGCATGAAGTTAACGAGCTTTTTTGAATTGTCGAAGCCCTTAAGGGTGTTGAGAAGCTCGAAGTATGTCATCTGCGGGGCGTTGGCGGAGAAGGCGCCGTCGGCCGACTTGCCGATGGGCAGCTTCATGGCGCGCAGCAACATCTGCGCAACATCGCCGCGCAGAGCGGTGTCGCCGCTTTTGCCGGTGATGCCTTCCATAATGCCCAGCTCGGTCGCTTTTTCGAAGTATTTGGCTATGCCGGGCAGCACGGTGTCGTTATACCCGAGCAGCCTGATGCACAGGGCGGCGGTCTCGCCGTAGGTTATGTTCTTGTTCGGGGCAAATGTGCCGTTGGGATAGCCCAAAATCAGCCCGAATGTGACGCCGCGGACAATATTGCTCTCGGCCCAGTGCCCCTTGATGTCGGTTAAAGTCGGCAGAGTGCCTGTAGATGTTGGGTATCTATCCGTTTTGGCGATAGAAAGAATCTTTGCGATCTCTGCCCGCGTAATCGGTCTTTCCGGCTTGAAGCTGCCGTCGGGATATCCGTTGACGATGCCCAGGCGCATAAGCTCGGTTACCGCTTCCTCACACGCCAGACCCTGGTAGTCGTTACCCCCGGCGGCGATTGTGACACAGCTTATGAGCATGGCCAGTGCCAGTGTCAGCGCGAGAATGCAAGATGTCTTTTTCAATTTTCAATCTCCTTTCATTACAGCCGGGCATCTGCGCCGCGGCCGTTCGCCGGCTGTTTTAGCCGGACAAAATGTGTGTTGAATACAGTTATAATAATACCTAATATCCCGCTGAATTGCAACAATCCATCGAATAGTTTCGGAAAATATAACCGCAATTTCGATATAGCGGGAAAAGCCCGCGCGCCGCGGCGCGGCACGTGGGCTTTTGCTGGTGTTTTCATGCGGATTTTGGTGTTTCTGTCGGGAAAATGAGAGCTCGCTCAGACGCTGAGCGCCCTGCCGGCCTCGAACGCCTTTATATTGATGTCGACGAGCTTGGGCGGCAGGTTCTCGCGCAGCACCTCTATCCAGTCGATATCATCCATGCCCAGCGCCGAGACCATCGCGCCGAACAGCACGACATTCATTACGCGCGGGTTGCCGATTTCCAGCGCGATTTTAGCGCCCTCGACGACAATGCATTTGAACGACTTCCGCATTGCCTCAACTGTGCCCTGAGGGTATTCGGCCTGCCCAGCCGCGACCGGCATGGGGACGATTTCGTGGTTGTTTATAACGGCGACACCGCTAGGCTTCAAAAACTGGCTGTAACGCACCGCCTCCATTTTTTCGAACGCGACAAGGATGTCGGCCTGACCGCGGCCGATAATCGGCGAGTATACCTTCCCGCCGTAGCGCACCTGCGTCGATACGCTTCCGCCGCGCTGAGCCATGCCGTGAACCTCGCTCATCTTTACATCAAAGCCCGCCTTGACGAGCCCCTGCGTCAGCAGCTTGCTGACGAGGATTGTGCCTTGACCGCCGACACCGACGAGAAGTATGCTTTTTACATTGCTCATAGCTGTCAAACCGTCCTTTCGATGGCGCCGAACGGGCACACCTGGGCGCACACCCTGCAGCCGACGCACTGGGTCTGGTCAATCGTAGCTTTGCCGTCCTTCATGAAGACGGCGGGACATCCGACCTTGAGGCACATCTTGCAGCTGCGGCACTTGGCGGTGTCGACAGCGCATTTGCCGATGTCGTGCTTCATATCCTTGATGAGCAGGCAGGGGCGGCGCGTGATGATTGCCGCCGGCTCGACACTTTCAAGCGCGTCGGCGACAGCCTTTTCCATGGCTTTAAGGTCCTGCGGGTCGACAATGATGATGTTCTTGAAGCCGCATGCGGCCAGCACCCCCTCGATTGCGACGCTCTGGGCGATTTCGCCCATAAGCGTCTTGCCGCTGCCGGGGTTATCCTGATGGCCTGTCATGCCGGTGATGCTGTTATCGAGCACGCACGGGATGACATTTGCCCTGTTGTATATTATCTCGATGGCGCCGGTGATGCCGCTGTGGAAAAATGTACTGTCGCCAAGGACGCCCAGCACCTTTTTCTTTTCGCCCTTCAGCTCGAACGCCTTGGCCATGCCGGCGGCGAGCGAGAAACCGCCGCCCATGCACACGACGGTGTCCATAGCGCCAAGCGGGGGTGCGCAGCCGAGCGTGTAGCAGCCGATATCCCCGCAGATGCAATAATCCTTGCCCTTTGACAGCGTATAGAAGAACCCGCGGTGCGGGCAGCCGGGGCACAGCACCGGCGGACGTCCGACGGGCGTGCTGTCGACAGCCGCTGTTTCTGGCTCCTGCCCGAACACGCCGCGCCGCACGACTTCGGGGTTAAGCTCGTACATCTGCGATATGTAATCCTTGCCGTGACAGTCGATTCCGGCGGCCTTGATCTGCTCCTCCATGAACGGCTCAAGCTCCTCGACGACGATGAGTTTGTCGACCTTGGAGGCAAAGTCGCGGATGAGGTCCATCGGCAGCGGGAATGTGAAGCCAAGCTTGAGGAATGATGTGTCCTCGGGGAACACCTCCCTTGCGTACTGGTAGGCGACGGAGGCGGTGATTACGCCGAGCTTCGTGCCGCTCATCTCGACGCGGTTGAGCGGGCTTGTGTTTGCGTACGCCTGCATGTCGCGCAGCTTCTGCTCGAGCTGAGGGCGGTGCGCCTTGGCGTTTGCGGGGGTGCAGACGTTTTTGGCGACGTTGCGCACATAGGATTTGTCCTCGGTCTCGACGCGCTCGCCGAGGTCGACAAGGCTCTTCGAGTGGCATATGCGCGTCGTCATGCGGTACAGCACCGGGATGTCAAAGCGCTCGGACAGTTCGAACGCGTATTTGATGAAATCCTTGCACTCCTGACTGTCCGACGGCTCGATAAGCGGCATTTTGGCAAACTTTGCGTAATAGCGGTTGTCCTGTTCGTTCTGCGACGAGTGCATGTCGGGGTCGTCGGCCGAGATGATTACAAACCCGGCGCCGACGCCGTTGTATGTCGCGGTGAAAATCGGGTCGGCCGCGACATTGACGCCGACATGCTTCATAGCGCATACCGAACGCACACCGGCAATCGACGCGCCGAACGCGACTTCGGCGGCGACTTTTTCGTTTGGCGCCCATTCGGAATACACGCCCTGATACTGCGGGAGTGTCTCGAAAATCTCCGTGCTAGGGGTTCCCGGATAGGCGCTGCCCACCTTTACACCGGCCTCATAGATGCCGCGGGCGACGGCCTCGTTGCCGGTCATGAGTTGTTTCATCGGATACGCACCTCTTTGATTAATATAGTGAAGTTTTTGCTGAATTAAGCATTGTCCCGGCGGCTGACGGCGGCGCCAAACGCTATGGACGCGAGCTTTGTTTCGGCGGTGTCGGAGCGTGAGACGAGGACAATGGGCACCTTTGCGCCGACAATCAGCCCGGCGGATTTTGCGCCGGCAAAGTATGTCAGCGCCTTGCCGATGCCGTTGCCGACCTCGTAGGCAGGGACGAGAATTATATCTGCCTTGCCCGCGCCCTCGGCCCTGTAGCCCTTGTGGCGGCAGGCCTCCTCGCTGATTGCGAGATCGAGCCCGACAGGGCCGTAGACATTCATGTCGTACTTATCCCATATGTCGGTCATCCCGCACAGCGCCTCGGCGTCGACGGTCGCCTGTATTTTGGGGTCGACAAACTCTGCCCCGCAGACGCACGCCGCGTTGACGCGGCCGTAACCGAGCGCCTTGAGCGTGACGGCGGCATTTTCGAGAATGCCGGCCTTCTTCTCAAGGTCCGGCGCCGTGACCATGCCGCCGTCGGTGTTGACAAGCAGCCTGTCGTAGCCCGGAACCTCGTACACCATGATGTGGCTGAGCAGCCTGCCGGTGCGCAGACCGGACTCGCGCGAGACAACCTCCCGCATGAGGAGCGATGTCGGCATAAGCCCCTTCATCAGAAAATCCGCCTTGCCGTCGCGCACCTGCTGAACCGCGAGCGCGGCGCACTGCTCGTCCGTTTCGGCGCTGATGATATTATAGCTGTCCGGAGATTCTCCGAGCTGTGTCAGGATTTCGGATATCCTGCCGCTTTTCCCGACAAAAATCGGGATGGCGATGTTCTCTTTCGCGGCGGCGACAGCCGCCTTTAGCACGTCGGCGTCGTGCGCCGCCGCGACGGCGATTGCGCCGCCCTTGCCCTGACGGGCAAGCTCGATAATTTCGCTTATATTTTTCATTATCGGCACTCCCCTTTTAATATTCGCCGGCGGGTTCGCCGTGCAGCACGCGCAGCGCGCCCTCGGCGAGCGAGCGCATCTCCTCTTCGCCGGGGACTGTGACAATCTGCGCGAGCTTGCCGACATAGCTCTCTATCTCGGCGCAGAAACGCTTGCTGTTGGCTATCCCTCCGGTGAAAACTATCGCGTCGACCTCGAAGCGAAGCACGGCGGCCATAGCGCCGATATCGCGCGAGTGCTGATAGGCCATTGAGCCGAAAATGAGCCGGGCCTTTTCGTCATTCAGCTCAAACGCGCGGCGCTCGACCTCGCGG
Organism: Oscillospiraceae bacterium; assembly: GCA_031552995.1. Lineage (GTDB taxonomy): Bacteria > Bacillota > Clostridia > Oscillospirales > Butyricicoccaceae > JAVBMB01. The sequence goes on along the minus strand of JAVBMB010000031.1, from coordinate 9,420 downwards.
AAATCCGTAGTGCCGAGGTATGAATATACGCCGGCCTCGTTGCCGAATATGCGCTTAACCTCGGCCTTTGTTTTGCCGGAGAAGCAGTAGTTTATGACGGCGTTGACCGGCAGCGCGCCGGCGCGGTTGAGCGAGAAGCTGCCGTCATCCTTGACGTTATAGTTATCGACAACACGGCCCTTTTGATGCGCAGCGACCGAGACGCCGCCGCCCATATGCACGACAATCAGGTTGAGCTGCCCGTAAGGCTTGCCGAGTATCTCGGCCGCCTTGCGCGCGGCGGCTTTTTGATTGAGCGCGTGGAAAAAGCTTTCCCTCTGCATGCCCTCGAACCCCGAGACGCGCGCGTAGGGCTGAAGCTCATCGACCGAAACCGGGTCGACAAAAAACGCCGGGCGTGAAACAGAGTCTGCCATCTGCTTTGCCAGCACAGCGCCGAGGTTTGAGGCATGCTCTCCGTAAGGCGGGTTATAGCAATCGTTTATGACGGCATCCGTGACGCGGTATGTACCCGAAGGGATGTGGCGCAGCAGGCCGCCGCGGCCGCAAAACGCGTCAAAGTCTGTAAACGAGAAGCCGTTTGCGGCAAGCACCCTCTCTATAATGCCTCGGCGAAAGTCAATCTGATCGATGATTTTTTCGAAAGGTTCAAGCTCGGCGGCTTGATGCTCGATATTCGTTTTGAACACCTCGTTTTTCTCATCGAAAACCGAAATCTTCGTAGAAGTGGCGCCGGGGTTGATGACTAAAACGCGCATGGTGTACCATCCGTTTCCCACGGGGGCAGCCCCCGAGAATATTTTGCCGGCGACCGGCCGGTAATGCGTAAATCAGGCACGATTTTTTGTTCCGTTTGACAGAACTGTGTTCTATTTTTCAAATAAAAAATAATTACATATAGAGAATAACCGCTTTATATGCAATTGTCAATAGTTATCGCCGTTTTGTCTTCCGGCCGTTTCGGCGAAGTTATTCATGCGATTTTCCGCATATCCCTAAACTTTGTGCACCGGCGCAGGCTAGGCAAAAAAGTTAACCGATTGTTTTCTTTTTGTCTTTGCCCGGACGTTGATATACTGCCGGCAATGGTATATAATCATTAAATAATTATGAATTGGCCGATATACCGGTGTGTTGGGCCTTGGGAGCGCAATATATGGAGTTTATCACATTTAAGGATGTTAAAAAGCGGTATCAGGTGGGCGAGCAGGAGATTCTTGCCGTCAACGGCGTCTCGTTTGAAATTGCAAGGGGCGAGTTCTGTGTAATAGTCGGCTCGTCCGGCGCCGGAAAGACGACGATACTTAATATGCTGGGCGGCATTGATGTCTGCACCGAGGGGGAGATTTACCTCGATGACCAGAAGGTTTCGGGCATGAGCCCGCGCCAGCTTGCGCAGTACCGCAGGTTCGATGTGGGATTTGTGTTTCAGTTTTATAACCTTGTCCAGAACCTGACGGCGCTTGAAAATGTCGAACTTGCATCGGAGATATGCCGCGACCCTCTTGACCCTGTGGAGACGCTGAACCTCGTCGGGCTTGAGAGCCGGCTGCACAATTTCCCGGCGCAGCTCTCGGGCGGCGAGCAGCAGAGGGTGTCGATTGCGAGGGCGCTGGCGAAAAACCCCAAGCTTCTGCTGTGCGACGAGCCGACCGGCGCGCTGGACTACAACACCGGCAAGACGATTCTTCGCCTGCTGCGCGACACATGCGAAAAGACAAACAAGACGGTCATAGTCATCACACATAACGGCGCACTCACCGCGATGGCCGACAGGGTCATCAAGGTGAAGAGCGGTAAAATAGTCGCCAACGAGATAAACGCGAATCCTATCCCCGTGGAGGAGATTGAATGGTAGCGCGCAGTTATATAAAATCTGTCGTGCGCTCGGTCAAAAGCTCGCTTAGCCGTTTTTTTGCTATCTTTATGATTGTGGCGCTGGGGGTCGGCTTTTTGGCCGGCCTGCTTTCGGCTACCCCCGATATGCGAAACTCTGTCGATACCTATTATAAGCAGACGAGGTTTATGGATATCCGCGTCGCCGGAAACCTTGGCATGTGTATAGAGGACGCCGACGCGATTGCGGCGCTTCCCGGAGTAGCCGGCGTGATGCCGGCGATGAGCCTTGATTTTTTTGTCTCGGGCGCGGGCGGCGAGGAAGTTGTGGCGCGCGTGCAGAGTATGCGCTTTGACGACCCGGACGGCAATGACCCGAATGTGGTCAACCGGCTTGTTCTTGAAGAGGGACGATGGCCGAGCGCAAAAAATGAGTGTGTGATGGAAAAGCAAAGCGCGTTTTCGGGGCACTTCCCCGTCGGCGGCACCATTACGATGACAGACGCCAATAAAGACCTTGACGACCAGCTGAACACGACGGAATATGTGATTACCGGAATCGTATCGTCAAGCGCGTATTTGAACCTGAGCCAAAGAGGCTATACGACGCTTGGCACGGGGCAGCTTTCGGCGATACTCTATGTGGCGCCCGATTGCTTTGCCACCGACTATTACACGGATTTATATGTTTCGCTAAGCGACAGCGCCGCGTACGGCGCGTTTACACAGCAATACCTTGACATGGCGGATAAAGCGGCCGCCGACATTGAGGCGCTTGGGGAGACACAAAAATATGTGCGGCGCGATTCGATACGCGACGATGCAACCCGTGAGCTTGAGGACGCGAAGCAGACGCTTGAAGAAAAGACGCTTGAGGCCGACGAAAAGCTGCTGGAAGTGCGCAAGGAAATAGATGACGGCGAAAAGGAGCTGAACGACGCGCTGCGCGAGCTTGAAAAAGGCGAGCAGGAATATCGGGACGGTGTAAAAAAGCTGGCCGACGGGCGTGCCGAGTTCGCACAGAAAACCGCGGACGCGCAGCGTGAAATCGACGAGGGGCGGATAGAACTGGATGATGCCCGGGTTGAGCTTGAGGACGGGTGGGCACAACTTCTCGACGGCGAAAAAAAGCTTGAGGACGCGCGCGCCGAGCTGGAAGACGGCAAGCGGCAGCTTGACGAGGGCGAGCAAAAATACGCCGACGGACTGGCTGAGATAGAGGAAAACCAGAATACCATAAACGATGGCATGGCGCAGATACGCGCCGGCAAGCGTCAGATTGCGGAAAATGAGCAGAAGCTGCGTGACGGGCAGAAGCAGCTTGACGCCGCGATGGCTCAAATCGCCGACGGCGAAAGGCAGCTTGCCGAGGGCGAAGCGCTGCTTAACGACAGCGCGCGGCAGCTTGAAATTGCCAAAGCCGCGCTGCCGGCGCTGAAACAGGCTCTTGAACAGGCAAAGGACAACAGGGAATATGTGCAGACATTGCTTGACAATATGCCGTCCGTCGATGACTCTCTGGCCGCAATGGAGGCCGAGGCCGCGCGCATCAGTGCGAAGCCCGAAGCCGAGCGGACGCAGGGCGAAATCGCTTTCCTCTCGGCCTATGATCAGCTGCTGGCAAACACGACTGAGGAACAGCGCCGCCAGTGGCAGGATTTGATGAATCAGTATTCCGACGCCGAGGAGCTTATTACCGAGCTGGAGGTGCAGATATCCGCGCTTGAGACAACAATTGCCGACGGCGAAAGACAGCTGGCCGACGGGCGCGCCGAGCTGGAAGCAAACCGCAAAAAGCTGGCCGACGGACGAGCCGAGGCAGAGGCGAGCCAGAAGGTCATAACAAACGGCTGGGTAATGCTTCGCGAGGGCGAAAATGAGCTTTTGGACGCCGAGCAGCAACTGAAGGACGGACAGAAAAAACTTGACGAGGGCCGGAAAGAGCTTGAGGATGCGCTGCCGGAGCTTGAGCAGGCGCGCCTTGATTATCAGGACGGGCTGAACAAGTACCTTGACGGCGTAAGGGAGGTTCAGGAGAACCGCCTGAAGCTGGAGGACGGACAAAAAGAGTATGAGCAGGGGCTTATCGATATAGACGACGCCGTTCGCCAGCTTGCCGACGGCAAGGTGACGGCCGAGCGGGAGTTCCATGACGCCGAGGTCACACTGGCCGACGGACGCATTGAGCTGGACGACGGCTGGATGAAATACGCCGACGGGAAGAAAGAGCTTGAGGACGGGAAAAAAGAGTACGAGAAAGGCGTCATCGAGGCAGACGAGAAGCTTCAGGAGGCCTGGGACGAGATAACCGCCGCCGAAGACAAGCTGAGAGACATGGAGGCGCCGAAGTGGTATGTGCTTACGCGCGAGGCGAACGCCGGATATGTGACGTACTCGGGCGACTCGGACAAGATTGAATCCATAGCGCGGGTGTTTCCGATATTTTTCTTCCTTGTGGCGACGCTTGTCGCTTCGACAACCATGACGCGCATGGTTGAGGAGGAGAGGACAAACATCGGCACGATGAAGGCGCTGGGGTACGGCAACGGGGCGATTGCGGCGAAGTTTACGTTTTACGCTGGCGTCGCCGCAATAATGGGCAGCGCCGCCGGCCTCGCCGTCGGGCTTAAGCTGTTCCCCGGCATAATATACGGCGCTTACGGTATGATGTACAATCTGCCGCCAATGAACGCGAGCGGCCACCTGATTTACGGCACCCTGTCGACGGCGGCAATATTCATCGGCATCATGTTTGCGACGCTTGGCGCGCTGCGCTCGTCACTCGGTGAAAATGCCGCGTCCCTGATGCGGCCGAAAGCCCCGAAAGAGGGCAAGCGGATTTTCCTTGAGCGCATTACGCCGCTGTGGAAGAGGCTGAAGTTTACAAGCAAGGTGACGGCACGCAACCTGATAAGGTATAAAAAGCGGTTCTTTATGACAGTTGTCGGCATATTCGGCTGCACGGCGCTGCTGCTGTGCGGGTTTGGGCTGCGGGATTCCATAAGCGATATCGTCGCGCTGCAGTTTGGCTCTCTGTTTGAATATAACCTGTCGGTGGCGATAAAACACACAGGTGACGACACGAAGGACAGCCGCATCAGCCGGGTGATGGCAAACACCGGGCGCGTTGAGCGGTATATCGCCGTGCATCAGGAAAACGCGACCCTGACGGCCGGTAAGAACTCGTGCACGCTGACAATCACATCTCCGGCCTCGGCAGGCGACCTGACGGGCTATATAAAGCTGCGCGACAGGGTGAGCGGTGACGATATCGCGTTTGACGACGATTCGGTTCTGCTTAGCGAAAAGGCTGCGAAAATGCTTGGCGTCAAGGCCGGGGATACCGTTTCGGTGGAAAATCAGGACGGCGAAATTGCCGACTTTACGCTGACAGGCATAGTTGAAAATTATGTGCAGGGGTATATCTATATCCCGCAGAAGCTGTATACTCAGGCGTTTGACAGCGAATGCTCCATGACGGTGCTTCTGGCGCGCGCCGATGACGCGAGCGAGGAAATCCGCGACAAAGCGGCCGAGGATTTGCTGCGTTCGCCGAACGTAACCTCTGTTTCGTTTACAGCGGCGATAAGCGAGACATTTGACGAGATGTTGGAGACGATTGACTATATTGTTGTTGTGCTGATTATCTCGGCGGGGCTGCTGGCATTTATCGTTATGTACAACCTGACAAATATCAACATAACCGAGCGGCAAAAGGAGCTTGCGACAATCAAGGTGCTGGGCTTTTATCCGATGGAGGTCGCGATGTATATCTTCCGCGAGACGATGATACTGAGCCTTGTGGGCGCCGCCGTGGGGCTTGTGGGCGGCGTGTTCCTGCACCAGTTTGTTATACAGACGGCCGAGGTCGACAACATGATGTTCGGCAGGGTTATCAGCCCGGTCAGCTTCGTGATGTCTCTTATGCTGACTATGATGTTCTCGCTGATTGTAAACCTGATTATGAGCGGCAAGCTTAAAAAAATCAGCATGGCCGATTCGCTGAAAGCACCGGAGTGAGTTTTGGCGACAGATATGTTATTTGATAAAAGTTTTCATCTTCTGTTAAATCATAATTTGGTGAAATAAAGCCTATCTGTAATACTAAATTATCTTTATTAAAGCATACCGCAATAAATTGATGATTTCCATTTGTCCACACACAGTATCGCCATTCAAGTGTTTCTAATATGTGATCGGATAGTTGCAAAGCACCTGTTCCGTCAAGTTTAGATTCTAAAACTGGATATGCGGCTCCAATGTCCCTTTAATTTCCGAATAGATCTTAAAGAACATATCTTTATCAATAGTTGTTTGCTGACTTCCAACCAGTTCGTGCTCGGATTTAGCGGTGCTTCCAATATCAGAAGTATCTGCTGTTGCGCTCGTTGTTTCGGGGGCGAATGTCCTGTTGTCGGATTCCTTGCTGTCGCTTACAGCACAGCCTGCAATAGCGAGCGACAATGCTAAGATAAGTATAATTGTTATACCTTTCTTTTTCGTCGTTGCATTCTCCTTTTATTATTGTTAGCTTGCCGCCAATACGGCGGGTAAAATGTGTTTCCCACATATGCTACAAAACGCGCAGCAGGTATCTTTTCGTCGTTTCCATAAGTTCGTCGATTTCAATCGGTTTGCCTATATGGCCGTTCATGCCGGCGGCCAGGCATTTTTCTATATCCTCCCGGAATACATTCGCCGTCATCGCGATAATCGGCACACTTTTTGCCGCCGGTATATTCAGCGCGCGGATGCTCCGCGCCGCCTCATACCCGTCAACCTCCGGCATATGTATGTCCATAAATATCAGGTCGAACCGTTCGGGGGCCTCGCAGAACAGCCGCACGGCCTGCCCGCCGTCCCCGGCACAGACAAACTCTGCTCCGGTGCCTTCGAACATCGACAGCAGCACCTCGCGGTTTATTTCCACATCCTCGGCCAGCAGTATGCGCTTGCCGCCGAACAGCCCGTCTGTGACTATGGTGCTCTCGGTCTCGAAGCCGTCGATATCGTCCGCACCCGTGCCGACGGCCGCTCTGATGGTGAATATAAACCGCGCGCCCTGCCCGAGTTCCGACTCAATCCACACAGTGCCCGCCATCATCTCGATAATGCGCTTTGAAATCGCCAACCCCAGCCCCGTGCCTCCAAACTTGCGCGAAATACTGCCGTCGGCTTGCTCGAACGAGCTGAACAGCCTGTCCTGCTGCTCTTTCGATATGCCGATACCGGTGTCGCTGACTGTGAACCGCAGATGGCACATGTCCCGGTCGCGCCCAATCAGCTGCACAGACAGGCCGATATCACCACCCTGCGGCGTAAACTTTGTCGCGTTGCTAAGCAGATTTGTCACTACCTGCGCCAGACGCTGCCGGTCTGATATTATGCAGGGCGGCACATCGTCATCTATCGCAATCGTGAAGTTCTGGCCCTTTTCCTCCATTTTGATGCCCGAGACGACCGTCACCTGATCTATCATCCGCTTAAACGAAAAATCGCTGAGTGAAATGTCAAGCTTGCCGGCCTCAATCTTCGACATATCGAGCACGTCGTTTATTACGCCCAGCAGGTGCGCCGCCGCGCTGTCGATTTTAATCAGGCTGTCCTGCACCTTTTTGGGGTCGCCCGACATGCGCGCTATGCGCGTCATGCCTATTATCGCGTTCATCGGCGTGCGCATTTCATGGCTCATTCTGGCCAGAAAATTTGATTTGCTCAGGTTTTCCTCATCCGAGCGCATCTTGGCGACGCGCGTTTTGACAAGAATATAGCTGAGCGCCACCATCAGCGTAAGCCCAAGAAGACCCAGTACATACGCCAGAGTATACACCTGCGCATAGTACTGCGCCCGGGGAATTATCACGCCGATATGCCAGCCGACGAATATCCTGCGGAAAAACGCGATGCTGTCGACGCCGTCGCGGTCTGTAAATCTCTCCGCAGAGCAGGGGATGTTTTGCCCGAGCATATCCGCAAGGCGGGCGTAGCCGCTGCCGGCATCGGACATAAGCATCCCGGTAAGCTCGGGGTCCCTGTGCGCCGTGAAATGCATCGTGTCGCTTAGCAGCACCCCGTAGCCGCTGTTTGATATATTCTGCACGGCCATATAATCGGTGATTCTGTTGAGCTTAAGGTCGATGGCCAGTATGCCGAAGCATTCTCCGCTGTTTGAGCGCAGCTCCTTGGAAAATGATATGCACATGCCTCCCGTTTCGGCATCGATATACGGCTCGGAAAAAAATATCTCTCCGCCAAGCCCGCTTGCGCCGATATACCACGGGCGGGAGGGCGGATAATACCCCTCGGGCGGAACCCAGCCCGAGCCGTCCAAAAACTCTCCGCGGATGTACGCGTAGGTCTTCATAAAATCAGGCAGAGGCGAGCGCTGCATGTTAAAATACTTGTTCGATTCGACGAGATACTCAAGTATATCATCATTTCCTCTGCCTTTGGAGAGCAACTCCTCAACGCTTTGCGCTGTGTTCGCAAAAATGAGTTCAGCCTCCGCCAAACTGCCCGACACGGCGGTCTCTATCGTGTCCATTGTCTCCTCGCCAAGCATCTGCATCTGCCTTTGAACGATGTCGCTGACATAAAAATAGCTTACCAGCACCATGGTGAGGAAAGCGAGAAAGACGAATATCACCGGTTGATACGCCTGCGCCAGCTTTTTTATTTCAGGTTTCATGATATGTTCACACCCCTAAAACGACGATATACGACCATTATATAACACAACCCAAAATATGACAAATCAAATAACGCAGATAACGTATTTTTGCGGGTATTGAAAGCGCGGCCGGTTTGTGATAAATTATTTATGTACGCATAAAATGCACAACAAATCAATTTTGGAGGATATATATGAAAAACATCATCGTCGAGACATCCGCGCGCCATGTACACCTGTCAAGAGAGCATGTCGAGGCTCTTTTTGGAGAAGGCTACAAGCTGACAAACAAAAAAGACCTGTCGCAGCCCGGTCAATTTGCCTGTGACGAAAAAGTCACCATCGAAGGCCCGAAGGGCTCGATTAAATGCAGTATACTCGGCCCCGAGCGCCCCGAATCCCAGGTTGAGCTGTCGCTGACAGAGGCGCGCACCGTCGGCATAAAGCTGCCGATTCGCGAAAGCGGCGTTCTCGCCGGATCGCCCGGCTGCAAGATGACCGGCCCCTGCGGCAGTGTCGAGCTTGAGTACGGCGTCATCGCCGCCATGCGCCATGTGCACCTGACGCCGGAGGATGCCGAAAAGATGGGTATTTCGGACAAGCAAATGGTCAGCGTAGAGATAAAGACCGACGGCCGCAGCCTGTGCTTTGGCGATGTGGTCGCAAGGGTATCGCCTAAGTACGCCACAAGGATGCACATAGATACTGACGAAGCTAACGCCGGCAATATCACAGGCGAAGTCGAGGGAACAGTAATAGTATAGAATACGCCGCGCGCGGCACACGGCATCCTTCCGCCGGCCGCGAGGGCAATCAATTTCCCCGGGGGCGCACCCCGGGGAAATTGATTAATGCTTTATAAATCCCGCGCTAACCCGCCGGCATATATCCGACGCTGGTGTAAAACAGGCGTT
>JAVBMB010000050.1:0-6469 GCA_031552995.1 Oscillospiraceae bacterium | reverse complement strand
AGAGTGACCGTGTCACCGGGCTGATGACCGGCGCGGACGACTATGTGACAAAGCCGTTTTCGGTTGTCGAGCTTGTCGCTCGGGTCGACGCGCTGTACCGCAGGATTCATGGCGGCGCATTCTCGTCCGAACGGGTCGTGTCCGGGGAGTACGAGCTGGACACCCGCAGCCGAGAGCTGCTGTGCCGCGGAACGAATATCGAGCTGACGCAGGTCGAATATCTCATCATGAAAGCATTTTTGGAAAACCCAGGCAAGGCCCTCAGCCGCGACGACATACTTGAGCTTGTCTGGGGTAAGGGATATCAGGGAGACCTGAAAGTCGTCGATGTAAATATCAGGCGGCTCCGCCTTAAAGTAGAGCAGGACGCAGCAAGCCCGAAGCATATCATCACGGTGTGGGGCTACGGATATAAATGGGTAGGATAGAATAAGCAAATTGAGGTGAGCGATGCCTGGTGTCGAGCAGGCGGGCGGAGACGCGCGCAAAAAGATTAGCGGGATAAAGCGGCGCTGGTTCTGGAACAGTATCAGCGTCATTATCGGCGCGCTTTTTGCCATAACGGTCACGGCGGCGCTCGGCGTCACGTTTTACCTCTATTCCACTGTCCAGTCAAGCCTCGAGAGCCGTGCGCGCGAGTCTTCGAAATACATCATACGGTATATGAGCTCCAGCTCGACGCAGTTTTTCGAAAGCTCAAGACGCCTCGTGCAGGACTTTAGTGACCGTGATAAGCTTGAGATGCAGATTCTCGACCCGTATCGCCGCGTCGAGTTCTCGTCTTCCGGCCTTGTGGCGGGCTTTTACCTCGATACGCTCGACGCGAAAACGGCAATAGATACAAAGGGTATGTTCACAAACACCGGCTACGACCCGATAACGGGAGAGCGCATCATGGCGACGACGGCGTCGATAACAAACCCTGCCGGTATGGTCATCGGCGCTGTGCGCTACGTCACATCTCTGCGCGCGCTCGATACACAGCTTATCCGTGTCTATCTCATCCTCGCCGCCGGGATGGCCGGCCTGTCCGCCATTATCGTCCTGTCAAATAAATACTTTATCCAGACAATCACGAACCCTATTATCAAGATAAACCAGCTGGCGACAACGATAGCCGGCGGCCAGTACGGCGCGCGCCTGAACGTCGAGTTCGACGACGAGATAGGGCAGCTGTGCGGCACGCTGAACAACATGTCGGCCGAGCTTGCGCGGATGGAAAAGGTGAAAAACGATTTCATCTCATCTGTCTCGCACGAGCTCCGCACACCGCTGACAGCGATAAACGGCTGGGCCGAGACCGTCGCGCACGACATTGACGACCCAGCCATCGCCACGGCAGGGCTTGAGGTCATAAAGAACGAGACACAGCGCCTGTCGCAGATGGTCGAGGAGCTGCTGGACTTTTCCAGAATCGAGAGCGGCGGACTGCGCCTTCAGACAGAGGATTTCGATATCCGCGGCGTGCTGTACGACGCCGTGTTCATCTACACCGATATGCTGAAAAGCCAGGGGCTTGAGGTCAGATACAGCGAGCCGGATGATTTGGTTATCGTCCACGGGGACAAAAACAGGCTTAAGCAGGTGTTTCTCAATATCATCGACAACGCCGCCAAATATGGCACTGGCGGCAATTTCCTCGATGTCGGCGTTCAGATAGCTGACTGTATTTGCGTTATAACCTTCCGTGACTACGGCCAGGGGATAAACGAAAAAGAGCTGCCGTTTGTCAAGGAGAAGTTCTTCAAAGGCAGCGCGCGCGGGCGCGGGACCGGTATCGGCCTTGCTGTTTGCAACGACATCATATCGCTGCACGGCGGCGCGATGGAGGTCGAGAGCGTGTTCGGAGAGGGCACAGCCGTGATACTCTCGATTCCGCTCAGCGATGAGATGGGCAAGACCGAGAGCCACGACAGATAATCGTTACGTAAAGGAGCATTCGCCTCTGGGACGGCGAAGACTGCAACCATGTCAAAGTATAACCCTAAAGAGAAAATCAAAACATCAATCGGCGGTCAGGCGCTTATCGAGGGGATAATGATGCGCGGTCCGGAAAAAAGCTCAATCGTCGTGCGCAAGCAGGACGGCGAGCTGGCCGTTAAAGTGGACCCGGTCGGCAGTACGACGGGCAGCAAGCTGCGCAAAATCCCCGTCGTGCGCGGTGTGATAGGCTTCATCAGCTCGATGAAATACGGCTTCGGCGCGCTGAACTACTCGGCAGATTTTTTCGCCGAGGAAAGCCCGGACGAAAACCGTGAGATGGGCAAGTTCGAAGCGTGGCTTGAAAAAAAGCTTCAGAACAAGGCTGTAGAAAAGTTTGCCATGGGCGTCGCTATGGCGTTCGGCATTCTCATGCCGGTCGCGCTGTTTATTCTGCTTCCGACTCTTGTCGCCGGCCTGTTCGGCGACGGCCTGCCCGGTATAGTGCGCAACCTTGCCGAGGGAGCCATCAGGATTGCGGCGTTCCTGCTGTTTCTGTTTTTTATGTCCAAGCAAAAGGATATCCGCCGCACGTTCATGTACCACGGTGCCGAGCATAAATCCATAGCCTGCTACGAGGCTGGGGAGGAGCTGACGGTCGAAAATGTCCGCGGGCACAGCCGCCTGCACCCGCGTTGCGGCACAAGCTTTCTGTTTGTGGTTATGATAATCAGCATACTGTTTTACTCGCTGTTCACTTGGTCGAATCCGTGGCTTCGTGTAGCGCTGCGTCTGGCGCTGCTTCCGGTTGTCCTGGGCGTAAGCTACGAGATAAACCGTTTCGCCGGCAGGTATGACAACGCGTTCACAATGATTTTGCGCGCGCCGGGGCTTTGGCTTCAAAACTTCACTACATTCGAACCGGATGACAGCATGATAGAGGTCGGAATCGAGGCGCTCAGGCAGGTCATCCCGGATGGTGGCGGAGACACATGGTGACAATCGCCTGTCACAAAAATCTTGGGAGGCGGCAAATATGGTAAAGACGGTTAACGAGGCGTATCTCGACGCCCGCCGGCTGTTGCGCCTCAGCGGCATAGCCGGTAATGACATTGAAGCGCGCGAGCTTGTATGTCACGCGCTCGAGTTTGACCGGGAGCAGTTCTATGCCAACAGGGAGAAGCTTGTGTTCGACAAGGAATGGGAGGCTGTTTCGGCGCTGATTGACCTTCGGCTCAGCGGCGTGCCTGTTCAGCATATCACCGGGGAATGGGAGTTTTTTTCGCTGCCGCTGTATGTGACAACCGATACGCTCATCCCGCGCGCCGACACCGAGATACTTGTGCAGACGGCAATTGACTTCCTGCGCCTGCGCGAAAAGGGGCGCATAATGGACCTGTGCTGCGGCTGCGGCTGCATCGGCATAGCGATACTTAAAAACGTCTCCGACGGCATAACCTGTACATTTTGCGACATACACGAGCCTGCGCTTCACATCACCCGCAAGAACATCATGCGCCACAGCCTGACGGCCAGGTCGATTACCGCCGTGGCCGACGCGCTTGTTCCTCTGCCCGAAAATATGGGCAAGTACAACGTCATCGCGGCCAACCCGCCGTATATCCCGTCAGGCGATTTATCGCATCTTGATATCGAGGTTCGGCACGAGCCGAAAATTGCGCTTGACGGCGGGCGCGACGGGTTGGATTTCTACCGGGCAATCATCAAAAACAGCCGCCGAATGCTGAATAAAGGCGGCGCGCTGATGCTGGAAATCGGCCTCGGCCAAAGCGAAAGCGTCATCGGTATGCTGCGCGGCAGCGGGTTCAAAAGCGTGCGCGCCCAAAACGACATGCAGGGGATTCCCCGCGTCATATGGGGCGTTGGCGACTGATAGTCGGCGATACGAACATATGTTGCTTTTTTTCGCGATATGTGTTATCATTATTTCGTTGTCAGGCGGCCTGAAGTACCGGCTGGAAACGGCATAGCATCAAATTTAAAATAGTATTAGAGGTGCGATAAATGGAAAAGGACAATGCTCTGCAAACAGCTCTCCAAACGCTGGAAAAACGATTCGGGAAAGGCGCCGTCATGCGCCTTGGTGAGAACAGTAAGCTCAATATCGAGGCGATTTCCACCGGGTCGATAGCGCTCGATCTGGCGTTGGGCGTTGGCGGCGTGCCGCGCGGACGCATTGTTGAAGTATATGGCGCAGAATCATCGGGCAAGACGACGATTGCGCTGCACATTGTCGCCTCGGCGCAAAAAGGCGGTGGAGAGGCGGCGTTCATCGACGCCGAACACGCGCTTGACCCTGTGTACGCCAAGGCGCTGGGCGTAGATACCGACAGCCTGCTTGTCGCCCAGCCGGACACAGGTGAGCAGGCGCTTGAAATTGCCGAAGAGCTTGTGCGTTCAAACGCCATTGATGTGCTTGTCATCGACTCGGTCGCGGCCCTTGTGCCGCGCGCCGAAATCGAGGGAGAGATGGGCGACAGCTTCGTTGGGCTGCACGCAAGGCTCATGTCTCAGGCGCTGCGCAAGCTGACGGGCGCTATATCGAAGTCGAACTGCGTCGTTGTGTTCATCAACCAGCTGCGAGAAAAAATCGGCGTCGTTTATGGGAACCCCGAGACAACCACGGGCGGGCGGGCGCTCAAGTTCTACTCGAGCGTACGCATCGAGATACGCCGTACCGAGCATATCAAAAACGGTACGCAGCAGATAGGCAGCCGCACAAAGGCAAAGGTCGTCAAGAATAAAGTTGCGCCGCCGTTTAAGGAGGCCGAGTTTGATATCATGTACGGCGAGGGGATTTCCAAAACAGGCGAGCTTGTCGACATGGGCGTCAAGCTGGGCCTGGTGCAGAAAGCGGGCGCATGGTTCTCGATGGGTGACATCCGTCTTGGTCAGGGAAGAGACAGCGCAAAGCAGTATTTTAAGGATAACCCCGACGCCGCCGAGAAGCTCGACCGCGAGATTCGCGAGAAGCTGAAGGGCGACGCCGCGGCCGGGCCGGAGAAGCCGGAAAAATCCGACAAGCCAAGCAAAGCCGACAGGCCTGCCGCCGCGGCAAAAGGCGGTGTAGAGGTTTTTGCCGACGATTTTGAAGATGACGAGATGTGACCCGGTGACAGCTGATGTCTGACGAATCTAGGGACAAGGCGCTAAAAACGGCCGCCAACACGCTTGAATATCACAATCGCAGCTGCGCCGCGCTTTACAAGCGCTTGCTGGAGAAGGATATAGAGCCGCAGGACGCCGCATATGCCGTTGCGCGGCTCAAAGAGCTTGGGCTGCTTGACGACGTCGCCTACGGACGCATTCTGGCCGAGTCATATGCCGCGCGCGGCTACGGCGCGGCGCGTGTTCGCCAGCAGCTTAGGGAAAAGCTGCTCGAGCCCGATGATATCGATACAATTATGCGGGATTTTGTGCCAAACGGCGACAAAATGCGCAGGTACATAAACTCAAAGCTTTCAGGCCGCCAGCCGGACCGGCGGCTGATAAAAAACGTCTCGGATGGTCTTGTGCGCAGAGGGTTCTCGTGGGCGGAGGTCAGGGAGGCGATGAGGGAATATCTCGACACTCTGGAGGAGCAGTAATTTGCCTAAGGTATACATGCATTCGCTCGGCTGCGCAAAAAACACCGTCAATTCCGAGCAAATGCTCGCGCAGCTCGAGCTTGCGGGGTACGACATCACAGCCGACCCCGCCGAGGCCGACGCCGCCATAGTCAACACATGCGGGTTTATTGATTCCGCCAAGCTTGAGGCGATTGACGCCATACTTCAGCTTGCCCGACTTAAAACGGAGGGTAAGCTTAAAGTGTTGCTTGCCGCCGGATGCCTGGCCGAGCGCTACCGAGACCAGGTTATGCTCGAGCTTCCGGAGCTTGACGGCGTGCTGGGCGTCGGCAGCCTTGGGGATATCGCCGGCGCGGTTGACGCCGCGCTCAGTGGCGCCAGGCCGGCACTGTTCGCGCCAAACAACCGCTCGGATATCGACGCGCCGCGAAAGCTGCTTACACCCGGCTACTGGGCGTGGCTGCGCATTGCCGAGGGATGTGACAACCGCTGCGCATACTGCGCGATTCCGTCTATCCGGGGCCCGTTTCGCAGCCGGGATATCGAAAGCATCGTACACGAGGCCGAAACGCTTGCGAATGCCGGGGTAAAGGAATTGCTCATTATCGCGCAGGATACAACGCGCTATGGGCTTGATATCTACGGAAAGCTGTCGCTTGCCGGGCTTTTGCGCTGGCTGCGGAATATCGACGGCATCGAGTGGCTTCGCATACACTATCTGTATCCCGATGAAATCGACGACGAGCTGCTTGAGACCATCGCAGAGAGCAGTAAGGTTCTTAAATATTTCGACATACCCATTCAACACATTTCAACGCCGGTTCTGGCGCGCATGAACCGCCGCGGCGACGGCGGGCTGATTCGCGAGCGTATAGCGCGTATACGCGAGCTGATGCCGGACGCAATTATCCGAACGAGCCTTATTGTTGGATTCCCCGGAGAAACCGCAGAAGATTTTG
>JAVBMB010000101.1:0-28835 GCA_031552995.1 Oscillospiraceae bacterium | reverse complement strand
CGGCACCTTTTTTAAGTAGAATGTAACCGATATTGCGTTGTATGGATTATGATATTAAGGAGGCTCCGCCGCAATTTTGCGAGGGAGACAATGACATATGTCGAAAAAAACACAGCAGGGTTACGGGAACGAGAGTATATCGTCACTCAAGGGGGCGGACAGGGTCCGCAAACGGCCTGGGGTTATATTTGGCTCTGACGGCATTGAGGGCTGCGAACACGCATTTTTTGAGATACTGTCGAACTCTATTGATGAGGCGCGCGAGGGCTACGGGCGCGTTATTAATGTTGCGCGTTTTTTGGACGGGACTATAGAGGTAGAGGATTTTGGGCGCGGCGTGCCGCTGGATTTCAACCAGGCGGAGGACAAGTATAACTGGGAGCTGATCTACTGCGAGCTGTACGCCGGCGGCAAATACCGCAACAACGACGGCGAAAACTATGAGTACTCGCTTGGCCTAAACGGCCTTGGCGCGTGCGCGACGCAGTACGCGAGCGAGTTTATGGATGTAGTATCGTGGCGCGACGGGATGAAGTATTCGCTGCATTTTGAAAAGGGTGAAAACCGCACGCAGTCGCCGCACGGGCTGATGAAGGAAGAGCACTCCGGCAAGCGCACCGGTACATGGCACCGTTTTAAACCCGACCTCGAGGTGTTCACCGACGTTGCGATTCCTCTTGATTATTTTACCGGCACTATAAAAAAGCAGGCCGTCGTCAACGCGGGGGTTAAGTTTGTCTTTAAAAATGAGACAGCACCCGGGAAATTTGACACCCTTGAATATTTATATGAAAAGGGCATATCGGATTATGTCAGTGAACTGGCCGCCGGGCAGGCGCTGACCGAACCGCATAATATCTTTGGAGAGCGCACCGGCCGGGACCGCGAGGACAAGGCGGATTACAAGGTCAAGGCAGAGGTGTGCTTCGCGTTTTCGAATTACAACCCGACCATCGAATACTATCACAACTCGTCGTGGCTGGAGCACGGCGGCGCGCCGGACAAGGCTGCGAAAAACGCGTTTGTCTACGCAATCGACCAGTATCTGAAGCAGAGCGGCAAATACATGAAAAACGAGAGCAAAATCTCGTTTGTTGATGTTTCGGACAGCCTGATTCTTGTGACAAACGGGTTTTCGACGTTGACATCGTATGAGAACCAGACAAAAAAAGCCGTGACAAACAAGTTTATTCAGGAGATGATGACCGAGCTTCTGCGCAGCGGGCTTGAGGTATATTTTATCGAGAACCGGCAGGAGGCCGACAGAATCGCCGAGCAGGTGCTGATAAACAAGCGCTCGCGCGAGCAGGCCGAAAAAACCAGACTGAACCTGAAGAAAAAGCTTGTCGGCTCTATTGACATCGCAAACCGGGTGCAGAAGTTTGTCGACTGCCGGACAAAGGATGTCGACATTCGCGAGCTCTATATCGTCGAGGGTGATTCGGCTCTGGGCTCTTGCAAGCAGGGGCGCAACCCGGATTTTCAGGCCATTATGCCGATACGCGGCAAGATACTCAACTGCCTGAAAGCCGACTATGACAAGATATTCAAGTCGGAGATAATTACAGACCTTATTAAGGTTCTCGGCTGCGGCGTAGATGTAAAAACGCGAAAGAGCGATATGACCGCGTTTGACATCGGCTCGCTGCGGTGGAACAAGGTGATAATCTGCACCGACGCCGACTATGACGGCTTCCAGATACGCACGCTGGTGCTGACGATGCTGTACAGGCTGACGCCGCAGCTGATTCAGCAGGGGTATGTGTATATCGCCGAGAGCCCGCTGTTTGAGATTGTATGCAAGGACAAGTCATACTTCGCCTATGACGAGCGCGAAAAAGACGCGATACAGAAAAAGCTTGAGGGCAAGAAATACACCATTATGCGCTCGAAGGGGCTTGGCGAGAACGAGCCCGAGATGATGTGGCAGACGACGATGAACCCCGATTCGCGCAGGCTGCTGCGCGTGATGCCGGAGGATGCATCCAAGACGGCGGCAGCGTTTGACCTGTGGCTTGGGGATAATTTGGCCGGGCGCAAGGATTTTATCGCGGAAAACGGCGCGAAGTACATGGAGATGCTCGACATCAGCTGATTGTTTGCCACAAAACACAACGACGTAACGGAGAAATATGCCTATGAAGTTCATTGAGTCGCCAATAACCGAGACGCTTGAACAAAATTATATGCCGTACGCGATGAGCGTCATCGTCTCGCGCGCGCTGCCCGAAATCGACGGCTTCAAGCCGTCGCACCGCAAGCTGCTTTATACGATGTACAAGATGGGGCTGCTGACGGGCCAGCGTACAAAATCGGCAAACGTCGTCGGACAGACGATGAAGCTGAACCCTCACGGCGAGGGCGCGATTTACGAGACGCTTGTGCGCCTCAGCCGCGGCAACGAGTCGCTTTTGACACCGTTTATCGATTCGAAGGGCAACTTCGGCAAGGTGTACTCGCGCGATATGGCATATGCCGCCTCGCGCTATACAGAGGTGAAGCTGGACAAGATTTGCGGGGAGTTTTTTGAAGAGATTGACTGCGATTCGGTCGATTTTGTCGATAACTACGACAGCACGATGAAAGAACCGACGCTGCTTCCGACGTCGTACCCGAATATACTCGTCAACGCCAACCTCGGCATCGCCGTCGGCATGGCCTGCTCGATTTGCGGGTTTGACCTGAACGAGGTTTGCCGTACGGCGATTGCGCTGATTAAAGACCCGGGGCATGATCTGTTTTCGACGCTGACCGCGCCGGACTTCCCCACCGGCGGCGTGCTGCTGTACGACAGGCGTCAGCTCGAAAGCGTCTATTCAACCGGGCGTGGGTCGTTCAAGGTGCGCTGCAAGTGGGAGTATGTTAAGAAAGAGAATATCATTGAGATAACCGAGATACCGTATACGACAACAAGCGAGGTCATAATCGACAAGGTCGGTGAGCTGATTAAATCGGGCAAAATACGCGAGATTGCCGACATGCGCGACGAGACCGGCCTGCACGGACTTAAGCTGGCAATCGACTTAAAGCGCGGAACCGACCCCGACAAGCTAATGCAGAAGCTTATGAAGCTGACGCCGCTTTGCGACAGTTTTTCGTGCAACTTTAATATTCTTGTGGGCAGCATGCCGCGCGTTATGGGTGTGCGCGAGATACTTGACGAGTGGACGGCGTGGCGCGTCGAATGCGTCAAACGGCGGATTTACCACGACCTGAAAAAAAAGAAGGACAGGCTGCATCTGCTTAAGGGCCTCAGCAAGATTCTGTTGGATATCGACCGCGCTATCGCGATAATACGCGATACCGAGTCGGACGACGAGGTTATCCCGAACCTGATGATCGGCTTTGGCATCGACGAGGCTCAGGCCGAGTTCATTGCCGAGATTCGCCTGCGCAACATTAACAAGGAGCATATTCTCAAGCGCCTGAGCGAGACAGACCAGCTCGCGTCCGAAATTGAACGGCTCGAGGCGATATTCGGAAGCAAAGCGAAGATTCTGGCGCTGATTGTCAGCGAGCTTGAGGCGGTTATTAAAAAATATCCGACATCGCGCCGCACGGCTATCGTGCACGAAAGCGACGAGGAAGAATATGTCGAAAGCCGCGATATCGAGGACTATCCCGTACATGTTTTCCTGACGCGCAGCGGGTATCTGAAGAAGATTACACCCCTGTCACTGCGCATGAGCGGCGAGCAGAAGCTGAAAGATGGCGATGAAATCTCGCAGACGTTTGAGACGACAAACCGCGAGATGGCGATAATAATTACAAACAGGGCCCAGGCATACAAAGCGCGGCTGCATGAGCTTTCGGACAGCAAAGCCAGCGTACTGGGCGACTTTTTGCCGCAGGCACTGGGTATGGACGACGGAGAGCTGCCGGTGTTCATGACGCTTGCAGGAAGCTATACCGGCAACCTTGTTTTTGTGTTTGAAAACGGCAAAATCGCCAAGGTGGAAGACGCGCAGTACGAGACGCGCTCGAACAGGCGCAAGCTTACAGGAGCTTACAACGACAAGAGCCCGCTTGTGGCGGTGTTCCACACGAAGCCTGATGGCGAGCTGGCGCTGTACAGCTCAAACCGGATACTGGTTATCAACACCGCGTCGCTTGCGCCAAAAACGACGCGCGGCACACAGGGCGTTGCTGTGATGTCGTTAAAGAAGAACCAGAAGCTGTTGCGCGCCTGCCTGCTCAGCGAGTCGGGCATAGAGGACACAGCGCGCTACCGCACTAAGAGCCTGCCCGCCGCCGGAGCGCTGATACGCGAAAGCGATTTGCCGAACAAACAGCTTTCTCTTGAGTGACCGGGCCTGACACCGCACACATAAATACACCCCTTGAAATATACTGTGGTAACGTATATTTCAAGGGGTTTTTGTTTTGTGCCTCTAATGAAGAAAGGATTTACATATGGACGAGATTATTACATATGACCGCGCGGCCGCCGTTGCGTATGCACACAGGTGGGCATACGGGCGCAACCCGGATTTTTATGATTTCAGCAACCTGGGCGGAGACTGTACAAACTTTGCAAGCCAGTGTATTTACGCCGGCGCAAAGGTAATGAACTATACCCCTACATTTGGCTGGTATTACCGCACGGCAAACGACAGGACTCCGTCGTGGACCGGTGTGCAGTACCTGTATAACTTCCTGACTGCGAACAAGGGGGCGGGGCCGTATGCAAGCGATACGAGTATATCAAATGTAGAACCGGGTGACATTGTTCAGCTGGTTATTGATGGAAATACTTATCAACACTCCCCCGTCATCGTCGAAATCCGCGGACGCCGTCCGACTCCGTACAATATACTCGTCGCGGCGCACAGCTATGATGTCGACTATCGGCCGCTTTCGAGCTATGACGCAAGGATGATGCGATTCCTGCATATCGAGGGTGTAAGGCTTTGAGCGGAGGCCTTCAGGCTGCACTTGATTTTTGGCTTGAACTGTGTTATAGTGCGAATGAGGTGAAACACTAAGTGGATCAACCGCAGCCTGAAGGCAACAGTATTAAGACAACTTCATACGTAATGCCATATGTTCATATGAATGTATGGCCGCTTTAGTATTGTGGTGACAGACGCGCTTTTTGCGTCTGTTTTTCTCTGCACTTTTTTATATTGACTCTTCACCTCTACGAATCCGTGCGGGCATATTCCCGCCGACACACGGCCTGACGGCCAAATAATGGGAGTGAAAAACACTAAGATGAGCGATCTACCCACCCTGGCGGCACTGATATTCCTCATGTTCTGTTCGGCGTTCTTTTCGGCGTCGGAGACCGCTTTTTCGAGCCTGAACCGCACAAAGCTGAAAGCGCTGGCCATGGGCGGCAGCAAAAAAGCCCAGCGGACGCTTGAGCTGTCGGACGACTATGACAAGATACTCTCCGGCGTGCTGATAGGCAACAATATCGTCAACATTCTGTCGACGTCAATTGCGACGGTGCTGTTCGTCGGCTGGTTCGGCAACCTGGGTGTGACGCTGTCAACCGTTGTGATGACTGTCGTGATACTTATCTTCGGCGAGATATCTCCAAAAAGCATCGCGAAGGAGAATGCCGAAACATTTGCGCTTGCCATAACGCCGGCTCTTACATTTGCGCTTAAGCTTCTGACGCCGCTGACCACGCTGTTTAACGGATGGCGCGTGCTGCTTGGCAAGGTTTTTAAGTTTGACGCGAACAAGTCGATAACCGAGGATGAACTGATAATTTTAGTTGACGAGGCGGAGAACGATAAGGTAATCGACAGCAACGAGGGGTCAATTATCCGCAACGCTATTGAGTTCAACGACCTCGACGCTGAGGACATTCTTACGCACAGGATGGACATTGCCTCTATCGAGGATGTTGCCACACCTGACGAGATTGAGGCGACATTCGGCGAGACAGGCTTTTCGCGCCTTCCGGTGTACCACGAGACAATCGACAACGTGCTTGGCGTCATATACGAAAAAGACTATTACCGCGCGAAGAAGGGGCAGGCATTTGACCTGAAATCAATACTTAAGCAGCCGCTCTTTATCGCAAAATCGACGAAAATTTCGGCGCTGCTCAGCAAGATTCAGCAGACAAACACGCATATGGCTATCGTCGTCGATGAGTTTGGCGGCACTGCGGGGCTTATAACGCTTGAGGACATACTGGAAGAGCTTGTCGGCGAAATATGGGATGAGCATGACGATGTAATCGAGGGCATTAAGCAGACCGGCGAGGATACATTTATTGTCAATTGCAGCGAGGCTCTGGATGATTTGTTCGAGCATTTTGACCTGTCGGTTGACGACTATGACGCCGTCACCGTAGGCGGCTGGGTGATGCAGGAACTTGGCAAGATAGCCGATGTCGGTGACAGGTTTACATTCCAGAATCTCGAGGTCGAGGTCACCGCCGTCGACCACCGCAGGCCGGTTGAATGCTTTGTTCGGCTGCTTCCCAAACCGGAAGAGAGCGACGAATAATTGATATTTTAAGACAAAAAAGCATCCGCCGGCGAAGCCGGCGGATGCTTTTGTTTAGATTTAATCCTTTAACGCAATCAGTCGTCACCGTACTTGCCAAGGTCGGCTGCGGCATCTCCGGACGGGTTGACCCCAAACTCGTAGTCGTTGCCGGGAAGCACTGCGTTGAGCAGTATGCCTAGGATGGCGGCTATCGACAGGCCGGACAGCGTGATTGACGCGCCGCCGACGGCAAATGACAGGCCGCCGATTCCGTTGAAGCCGAGACCGCTGACCAAGATGACCGCCGCGATTATCAGGTTGCGCGAGTTGGCGAAGTCAACTTTATTCTCGACAACATTACGCACGCCGACAGCGGAAATCATGCCGTAAAGTATAAACGACACACCGCCTGTTATTGCCGGGGGAATAGCGCCGATTAAGGCCGCAAACTTTGGCGAGAACGACAGGATTACGGCAAAAACCGCGGCAATACGGACGACAAGCGGATCGTAGACCTTGCTTAGGACGAGGACGCCTGTATTCTCCCCATATGTCGTGTTGGCCGGGCCGCCGAACATCGCGGCAAGCGAGGTGGCCAGGCCGTCGCCCACCAGGCTGCGGTGGATACCCGGGTCGGCGATGAAGTTCTTGCCGGTCGTTGCGCTTATGGCGGAAATGTCGCCGATGTGCTCCATCATCGACGCGAGCGCGATTGGCGCCATAACGAGAATCGCGCTGATATCAAACTTGGCCAGCACAAACGGCGGAAGCGCGACAAACTTTGTTGCCGGGTCGGTAAGCGCCGCAAAATCGACAAGATTAAATATTATCGCAACGATGTAGGGTATAAACACGCCGAGCAATATCGGAATGATTTTAATCATTCCCTTACCGAATATATTGCAGCCGATGATTATGACGATTGCAAGGATTGCAAGCGGCCAATTTGAGCTGGCGCTTGTCACGGCGACAGGCGCGAGGATAAGGCCGATAAGAATGATAATAGGCCCGGTTACGACCGGCGGCAGAAAGCGCATGACCTTTTTGACGCCGACGAGCTTTACAATCAAGGCCAGAACAAGGTAGACAAGGCCGGCGATAACAATGCCGCCGCAGGCGTACGGAAGCTTTTCAGCTTCTCTGAGGCCGGCATAAATGCCGGTATCCATCGCTTTGACTATTGTAAAGCCGCCGAGAAACGCGAACGACGAGCCGAGAAACGCCGGTACCTTGAACTTTGTGAAAGCGTGGAACAGCAGTGTACCCAAACCCGCGCAGATAAGTGTTGTCTGGATGCTGAGGCCGGTCAGAATCGGTACGAGCACCGTTGCGCCAAACATGGCAAACATATGCTGAAGACCAAGAATCAGGATCTTCCCCGTACCGAGCTTGCGCGCGTCGTATACCGCCTCACGCGTGTCGGCTGGCTTTTTGCTCATAATACTCCTCCATTTCTGCGTGCGGGCGCAGACAAAAAAATATGCATCCGCGTCAGACGACGAAAATGCACAACCGGGATAAAAGAGACGTTAAAAAAACTGCTTTAGCCTTGACTGCCAGCGTTGCCGCCATAATGCTCTCCCCTCTCCCCGGCCACCCCAGGCGGCCCGCACCACTATGAGACATAATACAACATCCTGCGTACTTTTGCAATGTTTTTTTGAATATATACGACAGATTGACTTGACACTACCTCCCTTCATGGAGGGGAAAATACAAAAATCTTTCAGATGATTATGCGCAAAAAATCGGCCCGCCATCCCGGCAGGCCGATTGAAAACGATTTTCGATTTATTCAGCGAGGCGTTTTTCGACGGCGGCAAGCAGCGCGCAGACGCAAAAGACCTCCATCGCGTCGCGAAGCTCGCTGACCGGCGGCATGGACGGGGCGATGCGCAGGTTGCTGTCGTCAGGGTCTTTGCCGTATGGGTATGTGGCGCCCGCCCCCGTCATCACTACGCCGGCTTTGGCGCACAGCTCATTTATCCTCTTGGCGCAGCCGGGCATGGCGTTGAAGCTGATGAAGTAGCCTCCGCGCGGCTCATACCACTCGCCCGCACCCGTCCCGGCAAGGTTCCGCGCCAGCATATCTGTGACCATCCGGAACTTCGGCGCGAGTATGGCGGCGTGCTTTTCCATATGGCTGAGCACGCCGTCGGCGTTCTTGAAGAAACGCACATGGCGAAGCTGGTTGATCTTGTCGGGGCCGATGGCCTGCACCGACATAATCTTTTTAACCCAGGCGACATTGTTCGTTGATGCCGCCATAGCTGCGACGCCCGCGCCGGGGTAGGATATCTTTGAAGTAGAAGCAAAAACAAATGCGCGGTCGTCGTTGCCGGCAGCCTTGCACTCGCCAAGGATTTCGAGCAGATTGTCCGGCTTGCAGTCGAGGCTGTGCACGACATAGGCGTTATCCCAGAATATGCGGAAATCCTGCGCAGCCGTTTTCATTTTGGCAAGGCGGCGCACGACGGTGTCTGAGTAGGTCTTGCCCTCGGGGTTCGAATACTTTGGCACGCACCAGATGCCCTTTATCGACTCGTCTCCGGCGACAAGCTTTTCGACCATATCCATGTCGGGGCCGTCGGAAAGCATCGGGATGTTAATCATCTCGTAGCCGAGCTGCTCGGTTATAGCAAAGTGACGGTCGTACCCCGGCACGGGGCACAGCCATTTTATTTTATCCTGCCTGACCCAAGGCTTAAGCACATTTGCGGCGCCAAAGACGTGCAGCCTCATCAGCGTATCGTACATCATCGTCAGGCTGGAGTTGCCGCCCGCCAAAACGCACTCACCCGGTACACCGAGCAGCTGCGCAAACAGGTCGCGGCATGAGGATATGCCCTCAAGCCCGCCGTAGTTCCTTGTGTCTACCTTGCCGTCGAACAGTTCGTCATTTTTTGTGATGGCCGACAGCATGGCTTCACTGATATCCAGCTGGTCCGCGCCGGGCTTGCCGCGTGACATATCAAGCTTGAGGCCCTTTTCGACGCACTGCAGGTACTTCTCATCCAGTTCGGCCTTCATAACGGTAAGCGCAGCGCGGTCAGCTGTTCTAATGTCTGTCATTGCACACACTCCTATGTATTTTTATGCCAACGCGCCGCCGAAAAGCGCGGCGCCGACTGCCGTAGAAAAATCTGAATACTCCGGGACGATATAGTGTACGTCATACAGCTCTTCAAGGTCGCGCAGGATGATTTTTGCCACCTCTGTCTGCGACAGATTGCCTGTGAGAATGATGTTGCGCGTGTCCTGCGCGCGTGCCGCCATCATGGCGAATGTGCCGATTGTCTGGAACACAAGGTTGGCGACACCGGCAGCCAAATCGGCCGATGTGGCGCTTTCGCTTACCTTGCCGAAGTTTGAAGCCGTCGTTTTTACATTCATATTGGCGAATGAGTCTTTTGTGATGTCGCCAATCGTCAAATCGATGTTGGCGACATCGCCTTGCAGCGCAAGCTCCATAATATGGTTGAAGTTCGAGCTGCCGAACAGGCGGCGGCTGAGGCCGATGACCGTGCCTCCGCCGACGCCGGTGCCGCAAACATGGAATATATCCCCGTTTTTGACGCCTACAATCGCGGTTCCTGTGCCCATGCTGACGACAACCGCGTTTTCGCAACCCGAGCTGAACCTGCCGCCAAGGCCGATTGCCATAAACTCGTCAACTTTTTGCGTGCGTATGCCGTATATCTCGTTCTTTAAAAACGACGAGCCGACGCCTGTGCACATAACTTTATCAATATCGGACAGACTGAGGCCGTTTTCGCTGATAAACTTGCCGAATGCCCCGTACGCAGATGTGACGGGGTCCCCTGCCATGACGGCGAGCGGGCCGATAGGACGGCCGTCGCGCATGCCGACAATTTTTGTCGTACTGCCGCCGATGTCGATTCCGATTACAATGCCCATATGATTATCCTTTCCCGGTCACGCGGGCGGCGTGCCGTAAGACTGCTAAAAGTCCGCGCTGCCTACAGTTCTGGGGAACGGCAGTACATCGCGGATGTTCGATATGCCGGTGAGATACATAACAAAGCGCTCGAACCCGATTCCGTAGCCCGCATGCCTTACACCGCCGTATTTGCGCAGCTCGAGATACCACCAGTACAGCTTTTCGTCAAGCTTAAAGTCGGCAAGGGCCTGCTTCAGCACGTCCTCTCGCTCCTCCCTCTGGCTGCCGCCGATTAACTCTCCGATTCCGGGGACAAGCATGTCGGTCGCGGCGACGGTTTTGCCGTCGTCATTGCGGCGCATGTAAAACGATTTAATCTCGCGTGGGTAGTCGGTGACGAACACCGGCTTTTTGAACACGACCTCGGCAAGATATTTTTCATGCTCGGTCTGGATATCACTGCCCCAATGAACCTGGAACTCGAAGTTGGACGCGTTTTTTTGCAGGATTTCAATCGCCTCGGTATATGTCACACGTCCGAAGGATTCCTCAAATGCGCTGGCGCGCAGGCGGTCAAGCAGCCCTTTATCGACAAAGCTGTTGAGGAACTCAAGCTCTTCGCGGCATGTGTCCAGCACATATTTGATGACCGATTTTGTCATGGCCTCGGCAAGCTCTATCAGCTCGTCAAGCCCGGCGAACGCTATCTCCGGCTCAATCATCCAAAACTCCGCGGCGTGGCGCGGCGTGTTGGAATGCTCGGCACGGAATGTCGGGCCGAATGTATATGTCTTTTTAAATGCCAGAGCAAATATTTCGGCCTCCAGCTGGCCGGACACCGTAAGGTTGGCGCTTGAGCCGAAAAAATCCCGCTCGTAGTCCGGCTCGCCGGTTTCGGTGCGCGGAACATTATTAAGGTCAAGCGTCGTCACCTGGAACATCGCGCCTGCGCCTTCGGCATCACTGGCCGTGATAATCGGCGTGTGGGCATAGATGAAGCCGTTTTCGTTGAAGAACTTGTGCAGCCCGAACGCCGCCGCGGAGCGGACGCGAAACGCCGCGCTGAACAGATTTGTGCGGGGGCGAAGGTGCTGTATCGTCCGCAAATACTCGATTGTGTGACGCTTTTTCTGAAGCGGATATTCCGGCGGGCACTCGCCGTCTATAACAAAGGATTCGCAGCGAAGCTCGACAGGCTGAGTATCGCCCGGGGATTTTTCCAGCACTCCGCAAACGGTGATTGCGCTGCCGACATTGAGAGAGGCGGCGTTTTTGTAATTGGGGTTTGTATTATCAACAACAATCTGGATATTCTTTATGGTTGAGCCGTCATTAAGCTCGACAAATGCGCAGGCTTTAACGTCCCGCGATGTTCTGACCCAGCCCTGCACCATAGCCTCGCGGCCGATGTATGCCTGCGGGTCGCGTATAATCTCTACAACTGACAGAAGAGGTTTCATACCGATCAGCCTTTCCCTTTTTATTTGTGAAACGCGCCTGTCGGCGCGCTATTCTTCTACCAATTTAGCACAAACAGCATTTATTGTCTATAATATCGAGCTTATATGCTGTATATTTGTAGCATTTCCCGAGTTTATAACGACAACAGCGCATTTTTTGTGTATTTTACAGCCATGCGGCGGCTTAGCGGCCAGCGGACATGTTAATAACGCGGTGATTATTATATGCGGCAGCGCGCTGTATATCAGCACCACGCTGCCATCCCTGCCTGCCCGCAAATATCGTTCATACACGAATAAGGCCCGAGTTATGACGCCACCATATTGAATATCTTTGAAAAACGTGTTATGTTTGTAATAAGTTTAGTCTGCACAGCAATAATCAATTAATTGAGAGGATGTATAAAATGAATCCGGGACAAGAGATGTTTTATAATTTTTTCGTTGAACGGGCAATGGATGACAAAAAGGAAGACGCTAAGCTGCTTCTTGAAGATTGCTTCAGCAAACAAAATGCCGGCGCATTTGACCGTAAATATTTTGAAGAGATAATGCCAAAGTTTTTTGCTATAGTTAAGCCTGAGGCCGTTGAAGAATTAAAATCCGCTATGGACAGCTTTTCTTCGAGGCTCTGAGTGATGTTCAAGCGCATTTAGCAATAGGCAACACGCCGCAAAAAAAAACCGCCCGATTGCCTTACGGCTTTCGGGCGGTTTTTATATGGAGCAGATAAAAATATCGGGCGCGTCGCGCGCCTCTTACGCTTTGTCAATCTGTTCAGGGCGGGATATTACAGCGTGTCTTCCGCGGCATAAAGCCGGGCAATTTTGCCGGACGGCATCAGCCGGCAGAGCTTCGGCGATAACGCATTATTACATGGCGTGCCGTGAGATGCGGCGCCGCTATGCGCGCATAACGGCGATACGCAGCATGGCAGTGAATATGTCAAGCAGGCTCATGCGCTCGACGACATGCTGCGTGATAATCGGCACGCTTGCGATGATTTCATCCCCCGCCCGGATGGTCAGCTGACCGACGACCTGCCCCATTTCGACCGGAGCTTTGAGCTGCTCGAGCATGGTTATCTGCTTTTCCAGTGTCTTTAGCTTTGCTTTCTCGTATATGCCCGGCTCGCTTACGGCGAGGTCGCATTTTACATGGCTTTGCATACCCAGATCAACCGGGACAGGCATTATCGGCGCGTCCGGCGTAAGGCTGACCTTGGCATAGTTGGCAAAGCCATAGTTCAGCATCGCGGCGGCGTCCGCGTTGCGCTCGGCACCAGTATTGCCTTTCATCACAACGGCGATAAGGTACAGCCCGTCGCGCTGGGCCGTGGCCGACAGGCAAAACCCGGCGGTATTTGTAGAGCCGGTTTTAAGCCCGGTTATGCCGTTATATGTGCCTACAAGCTTATTTGTATTGTCCAGCACCGACGCGCCGTCGCGTATTGTGTCATGCTTTATCAGCGTATAGTCCAGTATCATGTCGTGACGCATCAGCTCACACGACATTTTGGCGATGTCGCGCGCCGTCGTCACATGCCCGTCGGCCGGCAGGCCGGAGCTGTTGACAAAGTGGGTGTTTGTCATGCCAAGCTCGGCGGCGCGCTCGTTCATCTTGACGGCGAACGCCTCCTCCGTTCCCGAAATATGCTCGGCAAGCGCGGCGGAACAGTCGTTTGCGGAGGCTACGGCGATGCATTTTATCAGCTCATGAACCGTAAACTGTTCCCCTACCTCCATCCATATCTGGCTTCCGCCCATAGAGGCGGCATGCTCGGAGCCGGTGACAGTGTCATCAAGCGATACCTGCCCCGCTTCAATCGCCTCAACGGCAAGCAGCAATGTCATGACCTTTGTGACGCTGGCCGGCTCCATCTTTCTGTCGGCATCTTTTTCATACAGCACCTTGCCGGACATGTGCATGAGTATGCCCGACGGGGCTTTTATCTCGAGGCCGCCAATCGCGCCGCTTTGGGCTGCCGAGGCAATCACCATGAGGCAGAGCACCGCGCAAATCAGTTTTCTCATATGTAATGACCTCCGCACAATTTGATTTGCGGCAACAGCCGCTTTCTGCTGGATTTATATGACAGAAAACGATATTCTATACCGGGTTTGCGCGGCGGCGTGTTTTGCTGTATAATAGGCCACGTACCGATTATTTTTTATCCATGACGCCGTGGGGTGAAATATGAATGTAGCGTTTTATACGCTTGGATGCAAGACAAATCAGTTTGAAACACAGGCTCTTGAACGTCTGTTCACCGAGAGCGGGCATGAGGTGGTTGCGTTTTCTTCGGCGGCCGATGTGTATATTGTCAACACTTGCACCGTGACCGCCATATCTGACAAAAAATCCCGCGCAGCGTGCCGCAGGTGCAAGAAGAATAATCCGAACTCATTTCTCATCGTGTGCGGCTGCTACTCTCAGCTTGAAGATGAGCGCGTGCTGCGCGAATGCGGCGCGGATGCCGTTCTCGGCTCGGCGAACAAGGGCCGCGCCGTCGAGCTTGCCGAAGGGCTCGTATCCGGAACGGGCCGCGGGGCAAAAATCGTAAAGCCGCTGCCGCTGCTTACGAATATCCCCGACTTGGACATGCTGCCCTCCGGCGGGCTGACCGGGCGGACACGCGCTCTGCTTAAGGTGCAGGACGGGTGCCGCAACTTCTGCTCGTACTGCATCATCCCATACGCACGCGGGCCATGCCGGTCGCTTCCCGTCGAGCGGGCCGAAAGCGAGGCGGCGAGGCTTGAGCGTGAAGGGTACCGCGAAATTGTGATTACCGGAATCGAAATAAGCTCTTACGGTGAGGATTTGGAAAACACCGGGCTTGCCGATTTGATTGCGCGGGTATGCCGCGCGGCCGGACATACGCGAATCCGCCTTGGCTCTCTTGAGCCGCGAACAGTGACAGAGGAGTTCGCCGCGCTTGCGGCGAGCCTGCCGAACCTGTGCCCGCCTTTTCATCTTTCGCTGCAGAGCGGCTGCGACAAAACGCTTAAAATGATGAACCGCAGGTATGACAGCGCGAGGTTTTATGAAGCGTGCCGTACGCTGCGCAGACACATGCCGGGCTGCGCGATTACGTCGGATATTATCGTGGGCTTCCCCGGCGAGAGCGCCGAGGACTGTGAGCAGAGCCTTTGCTTTGCGCGGCGCTGCAAGCTTGCCGGCGCGCACATATTCCCCTACTCGAAGCGAGCCGGAACGCCTGCGGCGTCCATGCCGAACCAGATTGCCGCCGACGAGAAGCAGCGGCGGGCCGCCGCTGCCGCCGATGTGTGCGGCGAGCTGCGCCGGACATACCTTGCAGACATGGTTGGCAAAACGGTTTCCGTACTGTTTGAGCAGGCGGAAAACGGCGGATATGTCGGGCATACGCCGCAATATTGCCTGGTGTGGGCGCAGGGCAGACAGCTTAAAAACAGGGTGTTGGACGTGCTGATTACCTCTTCGGACGGCGAGCGGCTGATTGGAGATATTTTATAGCTTTTTGACACAAGCGCCGGGATATATCCCGGCGCTTTTTGTATGGCATTATGTTGACCTCTATATTTCCCGCATAAAAATCCTGTCCATATCTCCGTTATAGTTTTTAAGGGTATCAATCATATGAAACCCGGCTTTCTCGTAAAACCCCGTCATATCAGACGGTATATAAACCTTTGAAAAGCCGCACTTCTTCGCATGTTTGACGGCGGTCTCTATCATCTGATGGCTTAGCCTTTTGCCTCGGCGGCTTTCATCGACGAAAATTGTGCTTATCCAGGGAGAATACCTGTTTTCCGGATAGAAATCCTCCTTCAAGAATGTGCAAAATCCGACAATACTCATGCTGTCCACCGCGATAAACACAGCCTCCCAGTCGATGAAACCGTTGCTCTTCATACGCCCCGCAAGATGGCTGCCCACTTCACCCCACGCACAGTTCTCCGCGTAGATAACAGTCTTATCCCAGTACTCATCGCCGTTTTTCGTTTGGATTATCACCATATATTGTCAGCCTCCGGTTGAAAATGAAATAATTCAGCACATAATCACTTTATCAATAAATGTAATAAAAGGCAAGCCCGGCGCTTTTCTTCCACACAAGCAGGAAGACCCCCGTTTGGGGGTCTTCCTGCCGCAACAATTATTTAAACCGGTTGCCGCGAGGGGGTCATCCCTCGCCGCAGCCGCCTTTGGCGAATGCTTGGATGCCGTGGGCGATATATTGAACCTCGTACTTGTGGGAAGCGAGATACGCCCACACAGCCGCTGCAAGCATGGCTGTGCCGGAAATCACAAACCATGTAGTGATGCCGAGATACTCGGCGGCAGGACCCGCAATCGCCATGCCTATCGGGCCAGCTATACCTATGCTGCTGATGACAAGTGACATCACTTTGCCCATCTTTGCGGGGTCGGTACTCTCCTGAATATAGGCAACAAGCGGTATATCGAGCACCGAGCAGCTTATGCCCATCAGGACTATGAGGCCGATGAACACCGCAAACATCGACGGCGTAAGCATGCCCATAACCATTGACGTTATAGCGACGCCGAATATCGATAACGTGACAAGCGTAAACTTGCGCTTTGCGCTGCCCCACATACCCATTGCAACTGCGCCGAGCAGCACGCCGACCGTAAAGCACATCTCCACCGCGCTTGTATGCCATACGCCGCCATTGAAATGCGTGCGAACAAACAACGGGAACAATGTCGCCATCGGGTTGCCGAACATGACAGCTATCATTGACGGGAAAAATATGGAGAGCAGGGCTTTGTTGCCGATTACGGTTGAGAAACCGTCCTTCATATCGGCGAAAAAGGTGAGTTTTTCTTTGGGAGCGACCATTTTAGGCAGCTTTACAAATAACAATGAGCCAATCGCGAACGCCGCGCCGACGATATCGACCATCATTACGGCCGGAATAGAGCCGATGCCCAGCAGCAGCGCGCCGATCGCCGGGCCGAGAAGCGTAGCGCCGGAGTTTGCGATTTTCCCCCATCCGCCGGCTTTTAAGAGGCTTTCGGGCGGGACTATTGACGGGATGACAGACATGAACGCAGGGCCGTGAAATGCATTGCCGATTGACCTGAGCAAAATCATTGACAGGATAAATGTGACGCTTGGCGTGCCCGCAATGAAGGCCACAGCTATGATTGCGCTTGAAAGCGCCACGACGCCGTCTGAAACCATCATGACCGTCTTGCGGTTTATGCGGTCGACCCACACGCCGGCGATCGGGCTTAGCAACGCTTGCGGCAGATAGTTGATAATCGACGCTAACGTCAGCATAATCGCCGAGTTTGTCTCGATGGTCATCCACCAGATTATCGCGAAGCTTGCGGCGCTTGAGCCGACGAGTGAGAACACCTGGCCGACGGTTATCAGGCCGAACAGCCTCTTCCATTTATTTTCAGCTAACATAAGTTAACACCTCACATACTTTATTTTTCAATTTATCATGAATAAATAATACCTCACTTGATAAGGTATGTCAAGATATATTTTACTATTTATATAAAAATATTTTGTTTGCAAATATATCAAATAATATTGATTGTCTCAATTGATTTTTATCGGTTCCGCCGTTGACAGGAAATGTGATTAATATGTACAATAATACCGGCGCGTCTGACCGCGCATTTTCGGAGGAATTGTTTTGAGTGAGTATGTGAGAACGTGTTTGATCTTATGCCCGCTGATTTTCTTTGGCGCCTTTGTCGATTCCATCGCGGGCGGCGGCGGCGTGATTACGCTGCCGGCTTACCTGCTGGCCGGATTTCCGCCGCATATGGCAGCCGGGACTAATAAGCTTATTGCGACGTGCGGCGGTGTGATATCGGCAGGTAAATACATTAAGAGCGGATATGTCGATTTTAAAATTGCGGCGTTTTCTATTGTCGGCGCGCTTCTTGGCGGTATTTTAGGCTCTAACCTGGCGCTTGTTCTCT
Organism: Oscillospiraceae bacterium; assembly: GCA_031552995.1. GTDB lineage: Bacteria > Bacillota > Clostridia > Oscillospirales > Butyricicoccaceae > JAVBMB01. Next base: position 11,075 of record JAVBMB010000101.1, on the reverse strand, counting down.
CCGAAAGGTATCTGAAGCTGATTATGCTGATTGCGCTGCCGTGTGTGGCGGTGTATCTTCTTTTCAAACGCAATTTCGGGCAGCCTGCACAGCGTAAGGTCTCCTCGCCCGCTGCCACAGCTGCTGTATCCTTTTCAATCGGTCTGCTGTGCGGAACATATGACGGGCTTATCGGACCCGGCGCCGGAACATTTCTTTTGCTGGGGTTCACGGTATTTCTTGGCACCGAGCTGATAACCGCCGCCGGTTGCGCGCGCGTGAGCAATCTCGCCTCAGGAATTACGTCGCTTACTGTCTTTATAATGAGCGGTAATGTCAATTATTCGATTTTACTTCCCGTCGGCGCATGTTCTATGCTGGGAAATTGGGCAGGAGCACGTTTTGCAATAAAAAACGGCAGCAAAAATATCAAAAAAGTTATGATGTTTGTTCTCGTGTTGATATTTGTGAAAATTGCATATGATTTTATTGGTTAATATTCATATATATTCGTCTTACTTTTTATGCATTATTCCATATTCGTCTCATGGCAAATCTTACCATCAGTAAGTAAATCGTCTTTTTTGTAGGCTGTTTACAATTTGTATGTAATTTTCGCCTTAAGATTTGGTTGTTTTGCGGCAAGTTGAGCATATGTTATAAACCCAGATATATCCATCGCTAAATCCCTTGATTTATGGGGGTTCAGGCGATTTTTTGTTTATTATGGGCTAATTTTGGCCGACAATTATTCCGAGCGCCGACCGGCTTCGACTTGACATTTCCCCTGAATATGCTATTATGTGGTTGTTTATGACAAATCGGTTACAAAATATCGCAAACCGGTTACAAACCCTCTATATTGGTTACAATATATTTACGCGGGGACTCAGCTTCGCAAGAATGGCCGGTTTATCACGGCCGCGAAGCCGACGCCATGACTGACATGGCGTGTACTTAACGAAAGGAGTCGATTGTCCGGCATATACAATTACGGGCAGTCAAATATTATGATCAAACATCGAAAATGGATTACACTTGTCGTATGCGCGATGTTAACGCTTACATCGCTTACGGCTATAGCAACAGCGAGCGAGACCGAAGCCTTGCCCCCTGCGGCCGAAACAACAGAACCAAACAGCAGTTTCTTTACCAGCTTAATCGAAAATGTAATTTCGATTGCGCAAAATGACGCCCAAGAGGCGGCCGCGCAAACCGATGAAGCGGTTACACTGGCAGCGCCTGCCGAACAGACGCCCGCCGAGGAGCCGAATCTTATCAAGGTGTACCTGAACGGACTGCTCATGACATTTGACACGGCGCCCGTTGTCATAGGCCAAAACACATACGTGCCGCTTCGCGCGTTTTGCGAACAGCTCGGCTGCACAGTCAGTTGGAACGGCGATAAAAAAACGGTCACCGTGACAAAGGGCGCCGAACTGAATATGTCGCTTCAGCTTGACACCGAGCTGGTAAACGCCAACGACCGATTCTTCTATATGCCCGGCAAGTGCATGATGGTGGACGGCAGCACTATGGTCCCGATTCGCGGCATGGCAAAGGTCTTTACCCTTGTCGTCGGCTGGAATGCCGATACGAAGAATGTCACACTGTCAGGCGGCACGCCGCTTGCGCCGGCGGCGTCTTTCTACAGCGCCGATGATTTGCTTTGGATGTCACGCATAATTCAGGCGGAGAGCGGCAGCGAGCCGTTTGAGGGCAAGCTTGCAGTCGGCAGCGTCGTTATGCATCGTATTGAAAGCCCCAAGTTCCCGAACAGCGTTTATGACGTTATATTTGACAAGAAAAACGGCACGCAGTTCACCCCGACAAAAGGCAAGGCGATATATAAAACCCCGTCCAGCGAATCGATAATGGCGGCAAAGCTGTGCCTGGAGGGCTGCACAAATGTTGACGGCGCGATGTATTTTGTAAACACAAATGTTTCTCCCAACAGCTGGGCGGCGCGTAACAGGACGGTTTTGACAAAGATAGGCTCGCACACATTTTTCAACTGATTGCTCGGCAGTGCGCAAAACACCGGAGGATTATCCCCCGGTGTTTCATTTTTTGCAGGATAGTTTATGCAATGTTTGCGCCGGGTTTTTTAACTGTATTCCGTAGAAAAACGCGCTATAAGCTTTGTTACAACAGTAAGTGAAAAATGGAGAGCCGCGTTTTGCGCGCTGTATGCGGCCGTTCAAAATGTCTCAAGTGTCTCATTTATCGATATTTTACAAATATATTTTTATTGAATTATCACATGATTTCCCGTTCTTAATTTAGTTACAATTTATTCAAATTTTAGTTGTAATCGATCTTTCTATAGTATATAATTATATATATTACATGAGTTCGTCTGTTCTTTTTGTTGAAAACAGCGAAACTCCTTTTGCTTTTAATGGCTCCGTGATGTCCATCGACTTCATTTGGCTTTTGCTTGTTGACACGCCCACGGTGTAGTGAACGGCTTGAAAGTGAGGAGTGATGCTTTTTCAAATAGTTTTGGGAGGTTGGAAAAGAGGGTTACCGTCTGTCCAAAATTTTACTTCAAAGCAGTGCTATCACAAAATGAGGAGGTATCTTAATGTTTGCAGCATTTGAAGAGTTTACGTACTGGCTATGGGGTTATCCACTGCTAATCGCCATAGGTGCCGCCGGCCTGTATTTCACCATTCGCAGCGGCTTTTTCCAGTTCCGTCACATCGGCAGAATCATCACAAACCCGTTCAAGAAAACAACAGTCACCGGCGAGAAGAACGCGCTTACGCCGTTTCAGGCGGTTTCAATCGCCGTCGGCGGCTCGGTCGGCGTCTCGAACATCTCGGGCGTCGGCACCGCTATAGCCACAGGCGGCCCGGGCGCCCTGTTCTGGCTGTGGGTTGCGGCATTACTCGGCATGGCTATCAAGATGGCCGAGGTTACACTGGCTGTTTACTACCGCACATCCAATGCGGACGGTGAGCATTGGGGCGGCCCGACATATTACATGCAGAAGGCCCTTGGCGAAGAACGCGGCTGGAAGGCGTGGAAGGTGCTTGCCGTCATATTCGGCGGCGGTATATTTATTACATTCTTCATCACACTTCAGAACTTTACCATTGCCGAGGCTATAGGCACAACGTTTAAAATACCTTATATGATTCCGTCGCTTGTCATGGTGGCCTGCATATACGCCATCATCCTTGGCGGGCTGAAAAGGGTCGGCGAAATTGCCGGCTATATGGTTCCGTTCATGTGCATATTCTACGTCATCTGCGTTATCGTTGTTCTTGCAATGAATATCACCGCGCTGCCCGGCGCGCTTGGTCTGGTATTCAAGAGCGCATTCACAGCGCAGGCCGCCGTAGGCGGTTTTGCGGGCGCAGCCGTCATACAGGCCGTTCGGCTCGGCTTTGCGCGGTCGGTTTATTCTAACGAAGCCGGCTGGGGCACATCACCGATGATCCACGCGACCGCCGCTGTCGAGCACCCCGTAAAGCAGGGCATGCTGGGCGCATTCGAGGTTTTTGTCGACACGATTATCGTCTGCACTGCGACCGGCCTGCTCGTCATTACAACAGGCTTCTGGAACAGCGGCCTGCTTGGCTCGGAGCTTACACTGACCGCGCTTGAGGCCAACGTAGGCTCATTTGCCAGAATCATTATCGCTCTGTCGATTTTCCTTTTCGGGCTGACAACCGCCACAGGCTGGTACACCTATTACCTGACGCTGCTGAACCACGCTATGAAGGACACAAGCCCGGTGAAGAAAACGATAATGATGATTTACAAGCTGCTCAACCCTGTGTTCGGCTGCTTGTTGACGCTGTTTACCGTCCTTGGCGGCAAGACCCCGGCCGAGGTTTGGGTTCTGGCGGACTTCTCATCGGTCATACCAACATTTATAAACGTCGTCGTACTTATCATAATCGGCAGCAAGTTTATCGAGCTTGTAAAGGACTTCAAGGCGAGGTATCTTGGCAAGGGAACTGTGGACCCGAACTTTGCCGTGTTCTATGAGGATAAGGTTAAGGCAAAGACAAAATAGAGCAGACATTCGATTTTATTCAGTAACACCGATTTCTCTCAACGGAAAACCAGGCGCGCAGGAATGCGCGCCTGGTTTTTTATGCCTGTTACCTTGTCGGGACGCCGGTATAACTATGCGGCAGTATTACTTATTGATAAGCAGCTCATTCAGGCTGCGTTTCGGGACGTAATGCACGTCATTTTCGTCGCGGTAGTAGTTGATGTCCCCATTTTCCTTAAGCTCGGTGAGAACGACTGTCTCATCCGGCTTACCGATTGCAACGATAAGCTGCGGGGTCAGGTTTTCCGGCAGCTCAAGCGCGGCGCTGACCTGCTCGGGGCTGAAGTTGCCTATCATAATTCCACCAAGACCCATTTCGACCGCGGCGAGAAGCATAGTCTGCGCGACTATACCGACATCCTTGTCGAAGCGGCGCGGGCCGGGGCCGATTGTCGAATCATAGCATATTACAATGAACGCTGTCGGGCATTTGCCGTCGTGCGGCAGCTTGAGCGGCTGAAGCCAACGCGCCCAGCCGGTGAGCGGCTGAATCTTGGCATTTGTCTCCTTGTCGCATGACAGGTAGTACTTGAAGGACTGGAAGTTTTGTGAAAATGGTGTAAATCTTGCGCAGTCTACGATTTCTTCCAGCTGTGCGCGAGTGACTTCGACGCTTTCGTCATATCCGCGGTAGCTGCGGTTTTTTAGAACGAGGTCCTTAAGCATCATGTGCCTCCTGTATATGATTATTCCAGCCGCCAATCGACCGGTGATATACCGTTATTTTGAAGAAAATCATTTGCTTTTGAGAAGTGCCGGCATCCAAAAAACCCGCTATGGGCCGACAGCGGACTGGGGTGCGGCGCTGTAAGCACGAGATGCGCGGCATTCGTGATTAACTGCCGCTTGGATTTTGCGTTGGCGCCCCACAGCAGAAATACCATTGGTGCCGTGCGGTCGCTAAGGTGTGATATAACGCGGTCTGTAAATATTTCCCACCCCTGTCCCCTGTGGGAGTTGGGGCTTGCCTGTCTGACGGTGAGAACAGTGTTGAGGAGCAACACTCCCCTTTCTGCCCATTTCCTCAGGCAGCCGCCGCGCGGGCGGGGGATACCCAGGTCGGATTCAATTTCGGAAAAAATGTTGTTTAGCGAGGGCGGCGGAGCAACGCCGGGCTGAACCGAAAATGACAGGCCGTGCGCCTGCCCGGGGCCGTGATATGGGTCCTGCCCGAGAATGACAACCTTGACACAGTCGTACGGTGTAAACTTCAGCGCGTTGAAAATATCGTACATATCGGGATAAACCGTCTGCGTCGCGTATTCCTGCTTGAGGAACTGCCGCAGGTTTTTGTAGTACTCCTTGCCGAACTCGCTTTCTATGACATCCCAGTCATTGCCCAGTGTTACCATGCGACACCCCCCATGCAGAAATTGTAGCATAACGGCGTAAAAAAAACGATAGCTTTTAGCAAAATATATGATATAATAACCCCAGGCGGTTATCATATCTTGATTTTGTGTCGCTTTTCCCGCCTGAATTGCGTATTACTGTATCAACACAAATATGACGGAGGTATACATTAATGGCTATTTTCAATAAACTTGGCGATATTGCAAAATCGGCGTCAAAAAGCGCCGGTGATGCCATCGAAATCAGCAAGCTTACGGCGAAAATCCGTGCGGAGAAGGCGTCAATCGATCAGGTGAAAATTGACATTGGCGAAATTATCTGGCAGCAGTATGCAGACGGCGAAGAGCTGACCGCTGCCTTGGCGGAGCTGTGTGAGAAAATTAAAGACGGCCTTGCCGCAATTGAAATCCTGGAAAATTCAATAGCCTCTATCAAGGAAGGCGAGGCCGCGCCCCCGCCGAAGCCTGAGGCTCCGGCCGAGACGACCGGACTTTTTTGCCCCAGCTGCGGCGAGCGCATTGCGCCAAACTCACGCTTCTGCGGTAGCTGCGGAGCAAAGAGAGAAGATTAAGTTCAAGGGCTGCATGCCGTGCCTGTCCGCGGCGGCAGCCCTTTTTTACTTATTGCATCTTGGGGTTTTTATCCCACGAGGCGGGACGGCATAACCGTTTTCTGCACACTTACAGCTCCGCCGCAAATCGGCATCAAATGTTGCATTCGGATATACTCAATAAATTGTGTGCAAGGCCATAAATGCCGCTTTTGGCTTTGCGCACCAAAATCATGTGAAAGCAGGTGGAAAATGATTGATTTAATCATTAAAAACGGTCAAATCTATGACGGAAACGGTGGCGAGCCGTTTTACTGCGATGTGGCTGTGAAAGACGGCAGGATTGTTCAAATTTCACCGACAATTGAAGCCGAGGCGGCCGAGACGCTTGACGCAGCGGGACTTGCGGTCTCACCCGCTTTCATCGATGTCCATGCTCATTCCGACACCATTTTTGTCGACGATGAGCGCTGCGAGTCGAAGATATATCAAGGCGTAGCGACCGAGTTCGTCGGCCAGTGCGGCAGCTCGCCGTTTCCCCGAAGCAAAGAGGAGCTGACGCGGCTTAGTGAAGAAATTGCGGCCGGGGTAAAAAACGAGAGTGATGCGTATCAATGCGGCAGCTTTGAAAAGCTGCGGCGCATGGTGGACGTAAACGGCAAAAAAATGTCGACAAACCTTGTGCAGCTTGTCGGGCATAACGCGATAAGAAAAGGTGTCGTCGGCCTTGTGGGACGGGCATCGGGCAAGGATGAGAACAAGCTGTCGGCATACCTGCTTGAACAGAACCTTGAGCAGGGGGCGTGGGGGCTGTCGCTTGGACTGGGCTATATGCCGGGCATTTTCAGCGATATGACCGAGTTGGTTGAGCTTGGCAGCGTATGCGAAAAACACGGTGTCGTCATCACATCGCATATGCGCAACGAATCAAACCGCGTCTTTGAGGCTGTCGACGAGATGATTGAAATAAACCGCCGCACAGGCGCGCGGGTACATATCGCGCACCTGAAGGTATCGTCGCCGCGGCTATGGGGCAACGCCGACAGACTGTACGAGAAAATATATGGCGCTCAGCAGAGCGGCGTCGCCATTACGGCGGATATGTATCCGTATAACGCGTCGTCGACCGGCATAACAAATGTGCTTCCCTCTTGGGCGATGGAGGGCGGAAGCGACGGCGCGACAAAGCGGCTTTTATCCAAGGGCGAAGAGCATGACAGACTTTATGCTTATCTGTGCGAAAAATATCCGACAAAGGTCGAGGGCGACCGGGTGTACTGCGTATCGACAAGCGGACGTTACCCGGCCGCTGACGACAAGACGATGGGCGAGCTTAGCGAGGAGCTTGGGCTGTCGGTTCCTGACACGCTTGTTAAGGTGCTTATCGAGACGAAATGCCACGCGAACGGCATTTTCTTCAGCATGAGCGAGGATGACGTTTTTTATCTTCTCGGCAAGGATATCGCCATCGGCTCTGACGGTTCGGGCCGTTCTTTTGACCCCGCGAAAAACGACGGCAAGCCGCATCCGCGCGCTTTTGGAACATTCCCGCGCTTTCTCAGATTACGCCGTGAGCGCAACCTGTGCCCGCTTGAAACCGCAATATACCGAATTACGAAGAAATCGGCCGGGATAATCGGGCTGAGCGACCGCGGCGTGCTTGAACCGGGGTTTGTTGCCGACATAACGGTATTCGACCCCCAGACTGTTTGCGACACGGCGACGTTCAGGAATCCGTTCCAGAAACCTATCGGCATACCGCATGTGATTATGGGCGGGCAGTTCGCGATAAAAAACGGCGAGCAGACCGCCGCGCGCCTTGGCAGCTATCTGCTGCGCGGAAGATAACCGATATCTTAAACACCCATGCCGCCGCGACATGGGTGTCTGCTGTTGCCTGAAAACTCTGTGGGGTTTCAGGCATGTAATCGGCACCGGCCAGCGGGCCGGATTTCGCCACTTTTATGCGTAAAACGGGCGGGCTAAGGTGATTTTCCACGGCACATTGACCGTTGAAAATCTGATGGCTCACGAGAAACTGGAGGGCGCTCTACTTTTTTGACAAGCTGAAACACCCATGCCGCGCGGCATGGGTGTTGTTTTTTATGTATGCTCGGCGGCTTTTGCGCGCGGCTTGAAGAAGAACTTCTTTGTAAGCAAATATATAAGCGGCAACAGATACAAAAAGTATGCATGCAGCACAGCCCCTGCCCCTACACCCATCGCCTCAAGCGGGACAGAGCATGCCGGAACCCACGGCAACATCGCGGCAATTGTTGTGGTTGAGCTGCCAATATCGGTCATCAGCTCCTTCTTTGACGCGCCGGACCTCTCATACACAGGGCCCATCAGCTGCTCGTTCATGATAATCCCTATAGTCTGGCTGCACAGCACGCCGCTTGTGGCAAAGCTGACAAGAATCATCACCGGGAACAGACCAATTTTATCGCTAAGCTTCGATATCTGTTCCTGAATGCCGTCGAGCATCCGCGTGCCCTCGAACAGGCCCGAAAAACTTGTTGACAAAATGACTATACCGGATACCGTCGCCATCGACAGGATTCCGCCTCCGGCAAATACCACCGCCATTGCGCTGCCGCCCGGCGGGTGGTAGCCAAGCATGGATATCTTTAGCGCTTCAACAATTCCGACATGCTGAACACCGAACGCAAGGCCGAATGTGACGAAAATGCTGATTATCATAGCGTACATCACGTCGATTTTGAATACAAGCGGCAAAATAATCAGCAGTACGGCCGGGACGGCAAGCCACGGGGTAAGGTTGAATGTACCGGTCATCTCGGACAGCAGACCTGGGTCGGCCTGAACGAGCGGGTTGTTTACCGAGACAACCGTGCATATAACGACACTTATAAGAAACGGCAAAAAGCCTGTTTTATGCAGCTGCTTTATATTGTCAATCAGCTTTGTGCCTGTTACCATCGTAACAAGGTGCGTACTTGACGATGTAGGCGTGGCGCGCTCGCCAAAATATGCCGCCGCCAGCAGTGCGCCGGCGACAATCAGCGGGTCGACCCCGCAGCTGCGCGCTATGGCCATGAACACGACGCCGACGGTACTTATCACCCCAAAGCTTGTGCCCAGCGCAAAGCCAATGACGCACGCGATGAGGTAAGCGACGAGTATAAACATTTTTGGTGTGATGATTTGAAGCCCTGCATTGACGAAAAACGCGATTATTCCGGCAGCTCGCCACAGGCCGGTTATCATGCCCAGCAGGACGAAAATGCGCAGTATCCCCAGCGATTTGCGCGAGCCGCGCAGCGCCATGCCCATAAGGTCGCGCAGTTCGAAGCCGCGGCGCAGACCAACGACGATAAAGCATATAAGCCCGACAGCAAGCGCGATTACCATGTTAAAGCCGAAAACCATACCGGCGATAAGCGATGCGACAAAAACGGCAAAAGCGATAAATAAATCCATACTGTTCTCCTGATGAATAGCTACCTCACAACTGCAAAGGCGCGGATTAAACTGCCCTCGGTGGGCATATTGAGCGGCGGGGCAAAAAAGTCGAACTCAAGGCCCTCCAGCCGGCCGAGGCCGACAAGGTTTTCGACAATACATATATCGCCGGCCAGCAGATACTTATGAACGGTATACGGCGGCGGGTCTGGCGATGGAGAATCGAACCCGACAAGCTTTACGCCGAGGCTGACAAGCTTTTCGGCGGCGTCCATGCCAAGAACCGGATGGTCATCGAAGTATCGGTCAGCGCCGAAGTTTTCATCCCATCCTGTATAAAACAGCACGGCCGGGGCATCGATATTTTGAAGCATATCCGCCGTGATGACCTGCGCGCCGCGCGGCACCGTGACAAGCGCGGCGCGGCAGCAGAAGCGGTCAAGCGGGAAATCAGCCACAGTGCGGCTGTCCTCGACCAGATGCATCGGGACGTCGACATGTGTGCCGACATGCACCCAGCCGGAAAAATAAAAGGCGTTGTAACCGTCCTTTTCAATTGTGCGCACATGTTCAAGCTCGATTGGCGGGTCACCGGGGTATGAGGTCATCCCTTTTTTTAGTGGGTGCGACAGGTCAATTAAGCGCATAATTTACCCTTCCGCCCGGTTTGCCCGGGCATTATGTATGGTTTTATTGCCTATATGTATTGAGCTGCTCTTCCGGCAGGACATCATCTTCCTCGATCCAGTCCTCCACCTCTACCGAGCGGTAGTCATCCGCAGTGTCACGGACGACGACGGTCTTTATACCGGCGTTGATAATGAGACGGCGACACATGTCGCACGAGCTTGTGCCCGGTACAAGCTCGCCGCTCCTCGCGTCGACGCACGCCATATACAGCGTCGCGCCAAGCATCTCCTCTCGCGAGGCGGCGATGATGGCATTCGCCTCGGCATGGACGCTGCGGCACAGCTCGTACCGCTGGCCATGCGGGATATTGAGTGACTCGCGCCGGCAGACACCGCTATCGGTGCAGTTTGCCCTGCCGCGGGGCGCGCCGACATACCCTGTCGAGATAATGCTGTCGTTCTTGACAATTATCGCGCCGAACCTGCGCCGCAGGCATGTACAGCGCTCGGAGACCGTCTGCGCGATATCGAGATAGTAGTTTATTTTGTCTCTTCTGTCCGCCATAAAAATGTCAGCTCCTCATCTCATCAACTATTCGGCCTTTTTCCATCAGCAAAACACGCGGCGACGATGCCGCGACCGCCATGTCATGCGTAATCATTATCACCGTGCTGCCTATTGCGTTCAGCGAGCAGATTGTGGCAATAACCTCTTTGCCCGACTGTATATCTAGGTTGCCTGTCGGCTCGTCCGCCAGAATCAGCCCGGGGTCCGCCGCCAGCACACGCGCTATCGCGACACGCTGCTGCTGCCCGCCCGACAGCTCGCTTGGCAGATGCGTCGCGCGGTCTTCAAGCCCGACTTGCCTGAGAGCCTGCCACGAAGCGTAGCGCCTTTGCTCTCTCGCGACGCCGCGAAGCGTAAGCGGAAGCTCGACATTTTCGAGCGCGGTCATATTTTTTATCAAATTGAAGCCCTGAAAAATAAAGCCAATCTCGCGGTTGCGAACCTGCGAGACGGCGCTAAGCTTTTTGGGACGGATTTCTCTCCCTGACAGCCTGTATG
>JAVBMB010000109.1:0-18597 GCA_031552995.1 Oscillospiraceae bacterium | reverse complement strand
GCAGCCCGCTGTCGATATCTATATGCCACAGCATGTTATAGCCGCCGGCAGCGTCCGTGGTGTTCACATACACACAGTCCCGCGTCTCGCCGTCCGGCATCATATATTTTTCAATCCCGCCGCCGGTGATATCCTGCGGTTCAAGCTCCAGCAGGCTCTCATATGTCGGCATATGCGCGATGTCATCGCCGGCAAAGTCGCCGGCGGCGCCGGTGAACATGCTCTGTCCGCCGGGGTCCCAAATATACACATGGTTTTTTGTAAGTACAGTATTTTTAATCCCCACGCCAATGCGTGAAAACAGCCCGACCTTACAAATATCGGGCGCATTCCATACGCGCAGGCTGTATCCGGTGCCGCCGCCGTTATAATAATAGTCGACACCTGCCTCTATGTAATATATGTCCGGCCGCTTAAGCGTCGCCACGACATCTTGCACGTTTTTGGCGTCGATGACAAGGTTGCTCACCTTGCTGCGGTTCCCCTCCGCAAGCCCGTCCGGCGGATTCGTATACCCTCCGCCCTGGCCGGGCAGGTCAAATGTCGGGTCTCCGCTTTGCGGCTGACGCCAAAATATGGCCAACAGCAGCGCCGGCACAAGTATCAGCAAAAGCAAAACATATACTCTGCCCTTTTTCACCGTTGCCGCCTCCTCTTCAGGGATATCTCCGGCCCGTCTGCTTCAGGCGCGCCGTCAGCTGCGCCAGTCAGGCGCGGGTATGCTCGCAAAGCCAAAGTGGAACAGTAAATCGTCCGTTATTCTGCCGCATGCGTTGCCGTCCCCGTAAGGATTCACTGCCTGCGCCATACTTTTGTACAGCCTCTCGTCATCAAGCAGCTGCGATGCGAAGCTTACGATATCCGCCCTGTCGACGCCAACCACCTTAACCGTTCCGGCGCGCGCCGCCTCGGGACGCTCTGTCTCCCTGCGCAGCACAAGCACCGGCCTGCCAAGCGCCGGGGCCTCTTCCTGAAGGCCGCCGGAATCTGTCATGACAAAGTACGATCTCGCCATCAGGTTGTGCATATCCATCACGCCCAACGGCGGAACAAGCAGCACATTGTCAAGCCCGCCCAGATATTTCTGCGCCGTGTTCTGCACATGCGGGCTGAGATGCACCGGATACACGACAAGCACGTTGTCTCTCGATGCCAGCTCACGCGCCGCCATGCAGATATTTTCAAGCCCGATACCGTAGTTTTCCCTTCGGTGCGCCGTCATTGTAATAACCCTGCGCGAAGAAAAATCGATGCCGTTCAGCACATTCTGCTCAAAGACATAATCGTCCCTGACTGTATATTTCATACTGTCTATCACAGTGTTGCCGGTTACAAATATGTTCTTCACCATGCCTATATCGCGCAGATTTTTAGCGTTTTCCGGCGTCGGGGCAAAATACACTTCAGCCAGCACGGTTGTCATCAGGCGGTTAGCCTCCTCGGGGAACGGCGAATACTTGTCAAAGCTTCGCAGCCCGGCCTCGACATGCCCGACCGGGATTCTCTCGTAAAATGCCGCCAGCGCCGCCGAAAATGTCGTCGACGTGTCGCCGTGTACAAGCACCATGTCGGGCTCGGCTCGTTTAATCACGTCACCCAGCCCGGTAAGCGCCCTCACGGTTATGTCGGTCAGGCTCTGCGCCTGCCGCATGATGTCCAGGTCATAATCCGGCTTCACGCCAAACACCTCAAGAACCTGGTCAAGCATCTGCCTGTGCTGCGCCGTCACGCACACCTCAACGTCAAACTCCGGGCGTGTCTTCAGTGCTTTCACCAAAGGGCACATCTTAATCGCCTCCGGCCGCGTGCCGAATACGCAAAGCAGTTTAGTTCTTGTCATCGTCTTTGCCCTCTCCCCCGTTGCCGTGCCCATTTTTTGTCATAAATCCAAACAGCTTCGTGCTCATCCCGATGAAAAACGACAGCAGTACAACGGCCACCAGCACAATCACCTTCGCCTCGCCGCTCGCTGTCAGAAGCACGGCCAGCATACCAAGCACTAAGCTCAGTATATACAATATCGCAACGCTTTGCTTCTGGTCAAAGCCCATGTCAATCAGCCTGTGATGCACATGGCCCCTGTCGGCGCGCAGCGGGCTTTGCCCCTTTGCAACCCTGCGGACAATTGCAAAGGCCGTGTCAAATATCGGCAGGCCCAAAATTACAAACGGCACGGCGAACGATATCACGGCGTAGAACTTAAACAGCCCCTGAATCGACACTGTCGCCAGTATAAATCCTAAAAAAAGCGCCCCTGTGTCCCCCATAAATATCTTGGCCGGGTTCAAATTATACGGCAAAAAGCCCAGGCATGCCCCGGCGAGCGCCGCCATGGTAATCGCCAAATCAGGCTCGCCTACAATAACGGCTATCGTAAACAGCGTCACCGACGCGATGCACGAAACGCCGCACGCCAGCCCGTCAAGCCCGTCGATAAAATTGACGGCGTTTGTAATGCCGACAATCCAGATTATTGTAATCGGTATCGAAAACACGCCAAGGTTAATTATGCCGGAATCGGAGAATGGATTCGTAAACCGTTCGATTACCAGCCCGCCGCCAAGTATCGGTATCAGCGCCGCGCCGATTTGAACCAAAAACTTTATCGGCGCCTTCAGCGCCACGACATCGTCAATCAGCCCCAGCGCGATAATCACAAGCGCGCCGAGGATTATCATGCGTTTGCTGCGCGCCATCCCGCTGAACATCAGCTCGCTGACAAGAAACCCCAGGAATATCGCAAGCCCGCCCATCCTTGGCACCGGCTTTGTATGCATGCGTCTCGTGTCCTTCGGCACATCAATGGCGCCGACTTTTACCGCAAACTTTTTTACAGGCGGCGTTGCGGCCAAAGATACGACAGCCGCCGCAAGGCAAGCCAACAGCGATGTCGTCATAATACCGGTACTCATATCAACATATCCACTCCCGAGATGTATTCTATTTCATGTCCGGCAGATAGCCGATTTTGCGCCGCACCTTCTCCATCGTACGCTCGGCCGTGCGCGCCGCCTTGCCGGCGCCTTTTTTCATCAGCTCATCCAGATAATCCTTGCTCTCCATCAGCCGCTCGACATTTTCCCTAAACGGGCGCAAAAGCTCAACAACAGCCTCTCCGCACGCCAGCTTAAAGTCGCCGTATCCCTTACCCTCAAACATCCGCTCCACAGCTTCGGGGCTGATGCCTGACGCGATAGAGTATATCGATATAAGGTTGTTTATGCCGTCGCGCCCTTCACCGCGCACAATATCCGTGCGCGAATCTGTGACAGCTCTTTTAAACTTGCGGATAATATCGTCCGGTTTGTCCAAAATAAATACAATCGAGTTGAGATTGGCGTCCGACTTGCTCATTTTTTTCTCAGGCTCGCTCAAGCTCATAATTTTTGCGCCCATCGGGGGGATATACGGCTCGGGCAGCGTAAACGTGTCGCTGTACACCTGATTAAACCTGCCCGCAATATCCCTCGCCAGCTCGACGTGCTGTTTTTGGTCCTGCCCCACCGGCACAAGTGATGTCTGATACAGCAGTATATCGGCCGCCATCAATACGGGATACGTAAACAGCCCGGCGTTGATATTGTCGGCGTTCCTGGCCGATTTATCCTTGAACTGCGTCATGCGTCCAAGCTCACCGAACATCGTATAGCAGCTCAAAATCCAGCTCAGCTCGCTGTGCTGCTTGACATGGCTCTGGGTAAACAGCACACTTTTATCCGGGTCAAGCCCCGCGGCAAGAAGTGAGGCAAACGCCCTGTACGTGTTCTCCCTCAGCTGCGCCGGGTTCTGCCGCACCGTCAGCGCGTGCATGTTTACCACCGAGTAATAGCAGTCGAACTCATCCTCCATCTTCGTCCAGTTGCGTATCGCTCCTATATAGTTGCCAAGCGTAAACTGCCCCGAGGGCTGTATCCCGCTGAACACAGTCTTTTTCTTTTCAATTACGGCATCGGCCATAAACGCATCCCCTTTCAAAAAAACAGTATATATTTAGTTATTTTATCACGCTTTCTTCCGTTCATCAACAGAATATTAACATTATCCGCGCTTTGCGACATCTCGATATCGCAAGCCTAAGCTTTTGGGAGTGAAATCATCATGAAAACCCGTTTGTACAGCATACTTCTCGGCGTCAGCATTGCGCTGTGCGTCGTGTTCGCCCTTACGACCGCATTCTACTACACAAAGGTCTCGGAATACGAACGATATGTCTCAAACTCAGCCAAGCGCAGCTTCTCACAGCTGTGCGGAAGCATCACGAATATCGATACCGGCCTGCAAAAAATCCGCTGGGCTGGCAACGGCCCTATGCTTTCTACGCTCGCCGCGCAGATCTGGCGGGAGAGCGAAACGGCAAAGTTTGCCCTATCCGCGCTGCCGCTGTCTGACGCCAAGCTCGAAAAGTACGAAAAGTTCATCACGCAGGCCGGCGACTTCTCATTTTCTCTGCTTCGCCAAAACTCCATGGGGGCCGAAATCCCCACCGAGCATTTTACTGCGCTTCAGTCGCTGGGCACGGTCGCCCGGCAGCTGTCCGGTCAGCTCTCCACCCTGCAAGAGCGCCTCGATGCCTCCGACCTCTCTCTTGACGACGCTACGCTTTCGGCCCGCCTGCTCCCGCAAAGCGAGCAGCCGGCGCCCGGCGCATCCGCCGAGCTTGGCAGCACCGAGGAGGAGTTTCCCGACTACGCAAAACTGATTTACGACGGCCCGTTTTCCGAGCATATCAGCAGCATGACGCCGAAAATGCTCGAGGACAAAAATGATGTCGACGAAGGCGACGCAATGAAGGCGGCGCTCAAGTTCCTGCCGTCCGGCGATTCGCTTACCTCAAGCGGCGAAAGCGCAGGTATTATCCCGTCCTACTCATTCGAGACCCGCGACATTACGATTCAGGTCAGCAAAAAAGGCGGCGTTGTCATCTCGATGATTGATAACCGCCGTCTTGAAGAGGCGACGCTTGACGCTGAAGCCGCCATCAAGAAGGCGGCCGAATACCTTAAAAGCCACGGCTACGAAAGCATGAAAGAAAGCTATTACACCCTGTATGAGAACATCGTCACCATCAACTTCGCGTAGGAACAAAACGGCGTCACCGTCTAGCCCGACCTCATCAAGGTCGGCGTCGCGCTCGACAGCGGCGAAATTGTCCGCTTCGACGCCGGGGGCTATATAATGAATCACCGGCAGCGAGAGCTGGCAGCGCCAAAAATAACGCGCGACGCCGCGTGGGAGGGCATCCCCCCCGACCTCACAGTCAAGACGGAGGGCACGGCGCTTATCCCGACGCCCGGCAAAAACGAAGTGCTGTGCCACGAGTTCGTTTGTACCTCGGCTGACGGCGCGAACATCATCGTCTATATCAATGCCGAAACCGGCAAACAGCAGGATATACTGCTGCTTATCGAAAGTGAAAACGGCGTGCTGACCGTCTGACATCGCCGCCGGCCCGCAAAAATCCGCCCCGCAGGGAATGTGACTCCCACGGGGCGGCATTTGTTCCATATATTACTTTGCAAGCAGCTCAAGCGCGCTCATGATTTCAACGACCATGCCGGTCACAAGACACCGCTCGTCCACATCAAACTCCGCCGTGTGCAGGAAGTATTCCTCCCTGCTCTGCACGCGGCAGCCCAGGTGATAAAACGCGCCCGGCGTATGCTCATTGAAGAAAGAAAAATCCTCGCCGCCCATGCTCATAAACTCTTTTACAAGCACATTTTTCTCGCCGAGATACTCAGTCGCCTGACGCCTGATAACATCAAGAACGCCATCGTCATTTATCAGCGGCAGATATCCGTCCTTGCTCGGCTCAATCGTACAGTCTCCTCCCATCGACCGCGCGATTGCGGTAGCGATGTCCTTCATCTTCCCGAACATTATGCTCTTGACCTTCGGGCTCGATGAGCGCACCGTTCCCATTACGACGACCTCATCCGCCACGATATTCGACGCCTCTCCGCCGTGAATCGACCCCGCCGTGAACACGGCCGAATCAAGCGGCGACACGCTGCGGCTTACAAGCGTCTGCAGCGCGACAAGTATCTGCGCCGTGATAATCACGGCGTCGACGCACCTGTCGGGGTACGCGCCGTGGCCCTTCTTCCCCGTGACGGTTATGCGTACCGAATCGGTCGATGCGTTAAGTGTGCCGCTCTTTATTTCGACCTGGTTATAATTCATATACGGCATCATATGCAGGCCGATAACATAATCGACGTCGGGGCTCTTCATGCAGCCCTGCTCGACCATGCGCATCGCGCCGCCGCGCCCCTCCTCGGCAGGCTGAAAGAAGAACTTGACCGCGCCGCCGAACTTGTCTCTGTTGTTGGCAAAAAACTTCGCGCAGCCAAGGTTTATCGCCGTATGCACGTCATGCCCGCACGCGTGCATGACGCCGGGATTTTGCGAACAATATGCCGCGTCGGATTTCTCGGTTATCGGCAGCGCGTCGATGTCGGCGCGCATGGCGACGACCTTGCCGCTCCTCTCGCCCTCGACTATGCCCACAACGCCGGTATCGGCGCATTTAAAGTGCTTAACGCCGCATTCGGCCAAAAAATCCATAATAAACTTCTGCGTCACAAACTCATTGTCGCCAAGCTCGGGGTGGGCGTGCAGAAACCTGCGCGCCGCCAATATCTCATCAAAAAGCCCCTTCACCTGTTGCTCTACAAAGCTTCTGTCCATATCAACCCTCCCACTGCGGATAGATATAGCTGATGCCATATTCTTTCCCGTTGCGTTTATACACCCTCGGCACGCGCTTGCCCAGCGACGAAATTATTTCATTCTTGTTCGAGCCCATCATCTTGGCCATGTCGTAAACAGACGCGTCAGAGAACTGCTCGATATCATACAGCAACGCCTTGTCGCCCTGCTTCACATCCCCGCACTCCGTGATATCAACAACGCACTGATCCATACACATCAGCCCCAGCAGCGGCGCCCGCTGCCCGTTGATAAGCACATACCCGCCGTCGCACAGTCTGCGCTGTATGCCGTCGACATACCCAAATGTCAGCGTGGCCACTTTCATATCCTGAGGCGCGCGGAACAGATAGTCATACGACACGCCCTCACCTTTTTTTAGTGTGCGCACCTGGGATACCGATGCGAACATCTTAAGCGACGTGCGCAGCCCAAGCTTGTCATACTCGCTGTGCCCGGCGGCTCTAAGGCCGTATATCAGCGCGCCGACTCTCATCATGTCAATGTGCATCCAGTCGTCGTAAATCACCGAAGCAATGCTGTCCGCTATGTGCTTTTTCGGTATATGTACCCCGATTTTTTCTGTCTCGGAAACAAAGTCCATAAGCCGCTTATACTGCAGCTTATCCTCCTCAAGGTTCGTCAGCGCCAGATGCGAGTATATGCTTTCAAGCGTCACATTCGGCGCCGAAGCTATCTCTTTGACGCACTCATAGCTGCTGTCACCGGCATCGAAGCCGAGGCGGTTCATGCCGGTGTTCACCTTGATATGCAGCTTCACCGGCCTGTCGATGAACGGCCGCACCGTCTCCCAGTATTCCCGCGAGAATATCGTAAGCATGATTCCGTTGTCTATCGCCTCTCTAAGGTTGCCCGGCCCTATGTACCCAAACACAAGTATCTCAGCCTCGCGCGAGACAGCGCGAAGCTGCATCGCCTCAAAGAAGTTCGCTACGGCAAAGCGCTTGACGCCGCACTCCATAACAAGCTTCATCACCTCCGGTGCGCCGTGCCCGTAGGCGTCGGCCTTCAGCACCACCAGCAGCTCGGATGTTTTAGCCAGCTTCTTGATCACCTCGATATTATGCGCTATGGCGTCAAGGTCAATTTCGGCCCATGTCTCCAGAACCATGCGTTTCCTCCTTTTCACTTCCGTTAAAAAACTATCCTCAGCCAAAACACGTGTCAGCTCGCCCGCTTCCACGCCTTTGGCAAAAACAGCAGCAGCATCGGGAACAGCTCAAGCCTGCCTATCAGCATATTGATGATGAACACGAGCTTGCTCATTATCGAAAACGGCGCAAAGCTGCCTGTCGGCCCGGCTATTTCAAGCCCCGGGCCAATATTGTTAATCGTCGCCAAAACGGCCGAAAGGTTTGTTTCAATCGAAAAATTGTCGAGAGAAATTATCAGCACCGAAACAACGCACACGATGCTGTATACCGTGGCAAATCCCAGCACACCGTCTACTGTCTCGCTGTCCAGCGCCTGTCCGTTCATGCGCACAACATTCACCTGTCGCGGACGCAGCATCTTCATAACGCTGTTCTTCGCCGATTTTGCCAAAATAATCGCGCGCGCCGTCTTAATTCCGCCGCCTGTCGAGCCCGCGCACGAGCCGAGTATCATCAACAGCAGCAGTATTGATTTTGAAAACACAGGCCACAGGTTAAAGTCGGTCGTAGCAAAGCCGGTCGTTGTCATGATGGACGACACCTGAAACGCCGCCTGATGCAGCGCGTTAAGAACCGGCTCGCCCATAACGCCTATAAGGTTGACTGCTATCAGTATCGCCGACGATGCCATTATGCAGAAGTATACGCGCACTTCCTCGTTGAACAGGGCCTTTTTACAATCCCTGATCACCAGCATAAAATACACATTGAAGTTGACGCCGAACAACGCGATAAATATGCCCGTCACGACCTGCGCATACACACTGTACGCCGCAAGGCTTGCCGTTTTCGAGGCAAAGCCGCCGGTGCCGGCGCTGCCCATTGCGATGATAAAGCTGTCAAACAGCGGCACGCCGCCAAGCAAAAGCAATATAATCTGCAGCACCGTCATCGCCACATATATTGTGTACAGCATTTTTGCGGTGTCGCGCATTTTCGGCATCAGCTTGCCCACCTGCGGCCCGGTGCTTTCGGCGCGCAGTATGTGCAGCGACGCCCCGCCCGAGCTGTCGGCCATCGGAACGATAGCAAGCGCGAATACAAGCACGCCCATGCCGCCAACAAAGTGCGTCGCGCTGCGCCAAAACAGCAGCCCGCGCGACATCGCCTCCACATTTGTAAGTATGCTCGCGCCTGTCGTCGTAAAGCCTGAGACCGTCTCAAAAAACGCGTCGACAAAATGCGGTATCTCTCCGCTGAAAAGGAACGGCAGCGACCCGAACAGCGATACGGCTATCCATACAAGCCCGACGGTCAAAAGCCCGTCACGCGCGTGGAAACCCCTGCCGCGTTCCGGCTTCTTGCCGCCCAGCAGGCTCACGCCCAGCATAATCGCGATTGTCAGTAAAAACGCCGACACAACATGCCTGTCCTTGTCGAATGCGGCAATGACTACCGACGGCAGCATAAACATCGCCTCGGCTCTCAGGATAAAGCATATCAAAAAGCGGATCATTCTATAATTCATAGCATCAGCGCCACACGCTCAGCGTGGCAAAGCCGCCTTTCAGTCTATATCGCCTTCGGCGAATATGTCATTCAGCTCGGAAATGCTGTACTTGGCATCGGCGACAACAAACACCCTGTCGCCCTTCTCGATGGCATCATGGCCTTTCGGAACAATCGCGCTGCCGCCTCTGTGTATACACGCAATAAGGATATTCGGCTTAAGCGTCACTTCCGCAAGCGTCCTGCCCAAATTGCGCGTGCCGTCCACCGCGTGGAACTCCATCGCGTCGGCGTTGCCCTCCGCGATTCGGTAAAGCGCCAGCATCGCCTCAGGCTCGGCATTACTCATCGAGCGCACATACCGTATTATCGTGTCCGCCGTCAAATCTTTCGGGCTGACAACGCAGTCTATGCCCTTGTCATAAAACACCTCATTGTATTCGGTGCGGTTAATTTTCGTCACAACCTTCGGTACTCCCTTGTAGTTGGCGTACATCGAGATTATCAGATTTTCCTCGTCCATATTCGTCAGCGTCACCACGGCGTCCGTGCCCTCAATGCCCTCCGCCAGCAGCACGCGCTGGCTCGAGCCGTCCGCATGGATGACGACCGCCTTCGGCAGCGACTCCGCCAGCTCCTGACAGCGCTCGGCCCTGTTTTCGATTATCTTCACACTGACGCCGGCGCGCAGCAGATTACTGGCAAGATAATGCGATATGCGCCCGCCTCCGATTATCATCACGTTTCGTATGCGCTTGTTCTCAACATCCAGTATGCCCGCCAGCTTATCCAGGTTAAATGTCGGCGCCGTGGCATACAGCTTGTCGCCCGCCTGCAGCACAAAGTTGCCGCCCGGGATGACAGTCTCCTCACCACGCTGCACAACGCATATAAGCGCCCTGATTTTATTCAGCTCATACAGCTCGCGCAGTTTTTTGCCCGCCAGCGGGCTGCTGTCGCTCACCTTAACCTCGGCGATGTGAGCCCTGCCCTTGGCGAATGTCTCGGTCTTTATAAACGACGGAAAGCTGAGTATGGTAAATATCTCCGACGCCGCGGCTCTCTCGGGGTTTATCGTCATCGTAAGCCCCAGCTCCTCCTGCATCTGAGAAAGCTGCTCAGAGTATTCGGGGTTCCTCACCCTCGCTATTGTGCTCTTGCAGCCCAGCTTTTTTGCTACAAGGCAGCACACAAGGTTAATTTCATCGCCTGATGTCACGGCAATCAGCAGGTCGCTGTCCGGCACGCCCGCCTGCCGCTGTATCTCCATCACGGTGCCGTTGCCTTTTATTGCAAGCACATCCAAGCGTTCGGATGACTCTCCCACGACATCTTTTTTGTTGTCGATAACGACAACATCATGTCCCTCACGCGAGAGCTGCGCAGACAGCGTAAACCCGACCTTGCCGTCGCCAACAATCACAATCCTCATTCTAGACCCTCTCTCTCGATGCACAGGTCTGTCCCTACACACAGAAAACTCACACACCCGAAGGGTGTATGAGCATCACGCTGTGTAAAAAGATACCTGACAATGCCATGCTCAGATGTACGGAATCATTGTATCACTATCATTTTCCGTTTGCAACACATTTACCCTTATTATAAGTGCCCGAAAATATATGCAAAGCGCATAAAAAAACTTACCGCCCGCTGCATAGCGGCGGACAGTAAATGTATTCAGCCTACCCTCGGCATAGCCCCGGCAAACGCCGCAAAGTCCTCTATCCGGCCGCGGTTAAAATCAGAGATATCTGTTTTGTCCTCATTTTCAATAAACTCGTCAACAAGATACACACTCATGCCGTACTCTCGCGCGCACATATCCTCCCTGACATTGTTCCCCACCATAAGGCACTGGCCCGGCACAAGGCCAAACCTGCTCAGTATAGCGTCAAAATATCCTTTGCTCGGCTTGCAATAGCTCGCGCTGTGGTAATCGGTGCACAGCTCAAAATCGCTTTGTTCAAGCCCAAACCACCCAAGCCTTGTCGTTATCGCCTGCGGCGGGAACAGCGGGTTCGTCGCCAATATCACCCTATAGCCCTTTTGCTTAAGCGTCATAACCGCCGCTTTAGAGGCATCGGTAATTCGCGCGACATCGCGCACAAGGTTAAACGGCCCGGAGTAAAACTCGTCGCAAGCCTCCTCTATCCGCTTCGTAAAGTCCTCGTCTATACCCATATCCATACTGAACCTGCGCCAAAAAACCGCGCTGTTGGGCATTGTCCCGTCATTCTCCAGCATATCCTTTGTCCCGTGAAGCAGCGCTTTCATCCCATTTTCACCGTCAAGCCCCATCTCCGCAAACACGTTCGACAGCTCACGAAAGTACACCTTCATAAAGGCGCTCTGGTCTATCGGCAGCAGTGTCCCGTCAAGGTCGAACAGTACAGTATCAATCATGCAAGCCTCCGTAATAAATATCCGCCTTCGCGCAGCAGACGCAGGGGCAGGCATACGCCTGCACCGCATTACTGCACGCCGCTAAATATAGTATCACACACCAGCCGTCCCGCACAAGCGCCTAAAACATAAATCCGCAATTTTTCCCTTCAGCTTCTGTCCCCCGCCTTGAATATCAGTGCGGCTATAAACGAAAAAAACACAGCTGCAGCAACGCCGCCCGCCGCCGCCGTAAGCCCTCCGGTAAACGCGCCGAGTATTCCGTGCTCGGCAACCGCCTTTTGCACTCCAAGCGCCATCGTATACCCAAACCCGAACAGCGGCACCGTCGCGCCGCTCCCGGCAAAATCAACAAGCTTGTCATACAGCCCCACCCCTGTCAGCACGACGCCCAGAACAACATATGCGCTAAGTATACGCGCCGGTGTCAGTCTTGTCCTGTCAATCAAAATCTGGCTGACGGCGCATATCAGCCCGCCTATGACAAACGCCTTTACATACATCATCTCACAACCTCCAGCTCCGCAAGGTGGCATATCCCCGGTATGCTCTCCCCCTGATTAGTTGCCACCGGACTAAGAAGCGCACCCGTTCCGCAAAACAGCACGCGGCGGAACATACCGCTCTCAATCCCCGGCAGTATATGGGCGCACAGCACGGCGGCCGAACAGCCGCAGCCCGATGCGCCCGAGCAGACATCCTGCTCTTCGCTGAACAGCAACACGCCGCAGTCGCCAAGCACTCCCGCCGTGCTCACGCCGTCGTCCTCAAAAAGCTGCCTGACAACACCCAAACCGATTTTGCCCAGGTCCCCTGTCATAACAAGATCAAAATCCTGCATGCCAAGGCCGGTATCCGTCAGGTATCTTGTTATTGTCTCATATGCCGACTGCGCCATTGCGGCGCCCATGTTCCCGGCGTCGGTGACGCCGGGGTCGAATATCCGCCCGATGGTCATCGCCTTCACCCGCACCTTTGCGGGTTTAAGCGTCAAAAGCAGCGCGCCAGCCGCAGTCGCCGTCCACTGCGCGCTCGGCGGGCGCTGCCCGCCGTACTCCAGCGGATATCTGTACTGCCGCTCTGCCGAGCAAAAATGCGATGCCGCCGTGCACAGTACGTTCTCACCGAACCCCGCAGCAAGTAATGCCGCCCCAAGGCCCAGGCCCTCCGCCATTGTCGAACACGCGCCGTACAGTCCAAGATGCGGCGCGCCGATTTGCCTCATGGCGTAGCTCGTCGAGATGCTCTGGTTCAGCAAATCGCCGCCCAGCGTCAGCTCAAGCTGTTCGCGGCCGATATTCGCCTTTTCCATCGCCCTGCGGCAGGCGTTTTCAATCATCCGGCTTTCCGATTTCTCCCACGTCTCTTCATTAAACCGGTTATCGCTGCCCACTATATCAAACGCGCCGCCCAGCGGCCCCTCTCCCTCTTTTTTGCCGACGCATGACGCATATGACTTTATATAGACCGGCCTGTCGAATAAAAGCGTATCGCCCTTCCTGCCCATCATCGCCCTCCAAAAAAATAATACAGCAGCCCGTAAATGACAGACGCCGCAGTGCCGAATGTCAGCACCGGCCCCGCAATCGTGAACATCTTGACGCATGTGCCCAGCACATACCCTTCGGTCTTGAACTCCAGCGCAGGCGCCGCTATAGAGTTCGCAAACCCGGTTATAGGCACAAGCGTACCGGCTCCGCCGAACTTCGCCAGCTTTTCAAACAACCTTACAGCCGTCAAAAACACACCCAAAAAGACTAATGTAATCGATGTTGCCGTCCCCGCCATCACCTTTTCAAGCCCCATTCCGGAGTATAAATGCATCAGCCATTGCCCCAGCGCGCAAAGCGCGCCGCCCACCAAAAACGCGGCCGGCACATTTTTATAACTTCTCGATGGCGGCGAAAGGTCTTCATATATTTTCCGGTACTCGGTTTTAGTCTTATTCATGAATACATGCGGCAAATGCCGCGGCCTCCTTAATTATTGATACAACTATTTTGGCAGATGAACGTCATAATATTCCTTCTCGCTCAAATTGGCGGAGAGCAGTTGACATCAGTCCAGTTTTGCATTATTATAATAATATAGGACTGTATTAATACATAAAATCAATATCGTTTACTGAATGGAGATGCTCTCATGCCTATCTACCTCGACCCGTCACTGCCAATAGCGAATCAAATATCGGACGGCCTGAAACGCCAGATAGTCGGCGGTCAGCTTGCCCCGGGGCAGAAAATCACCCCGGTCAGGGATATGGCCGCGGAACTGGGCGTCAACCCCAACACGCTGCAAAAGGCTTTAATGCAGCTCGAATACGAGGGCTTGCTGTACACGGCGCGCACCGCCGGGCGATATGTTACGACAGATGAATACATCATCGCGCAAAGCCGCATGGATATGATGGGCATCTACACCGGAAGATTCCTGTATGAAATGCGCGACATGGGCTGCACACCGGATGAGATACTCGACATAGTGCAGAAGAATCTCTATTCCGGCCAGTACAGCGAGGGCTAACCCGCTTCTTCTCCATCCCATCTCCCGGTTGTCTCTCCACAGCAAAACACAACCCCCGATCCGCCGACGGCGGACCGGGGGTTGTATCATTACACTAAGATATAACAGCATCATTAGGTTTTTGCGTCACTGAACTAATACATACCTTGGTCTATTTCTCCATCTCGCTATAGGCCAGCGCGATGTCGATTAGCAGCCGGACGCACTTATCCATATCCTGGCAGCTCGCAATCTCTGCGCGGCTGTGATGGTTATAGCTTCCCGTCCCAAGGTTCGGGCACGGCAGCCCCATGTACGACAGCCTCGCCCCGTCGGTGCCGCCCCTCACCGGCGGCGTCACCGGCGTGCCGCCCAGCTTCTCAACGCAGGCGCGCGCCGTATCAATCAGATGCATGTGCGGCACGATTTTCTCGCTCATGTTCCTGTATGATTCCTTCGTTGTAACCGTAAAACGTCCTTCGCCGTATCTGCCGTTCAAAAACGCCGCTATGTCGTGCATCGTCTTTTTGCGTGCCTCCTGGGTTTTAAGGTCGTGGTCGCGCAGAATATACACAAGCCGCGCTTTTTCAACCCCGCCCTCCATCGCAATCAAATGGAAGAACCCCTCATGCCCTTCAGTATCCTGCGGCCGTTGATTTTTTGGCAGCATCGCGTCGAACTCCATCGCCAGCAGTGATGCGTTTATCATCTTGTTCTTGGCCGTGCCTGGGTGAATATTACGCCCCTCAATCGCCACCACGGCCGAATCGGCGTTAAAAGTCTCATATTCCACTTCTCCGAATGCGCCGCCGTCGACGGTATACGCAAACTTCGCGCCAAAACCCTTCACGTCAAACAGGTCGGCGCCGCGCCCAATCTCTTCATCCGGCGTAAAGGCAAGCTTCACCGTGCCATGCTTAACCTCCGGATGCGTCATAAAGTACTCGGCCATCGCCATAATCTCGGCAATGCCCGCCTTATCGTCGGCGCCAAGCAGTGTCTCTCCGCCCGAAGTGACAAGGTCATGTCCTTTAAGCGACACCAGCATCGGATAGTCTGCGACCTTCATCATCCCGCCGGGCAACGCCGGCATTATCAGGTCTCCTCCGTCGTAGTCCTTCACAATCTGCGGCTTGACGCCGGTCGACGGCACATCGACAACGACATCCATATGCGCAATAAAGCCCACCGTCGTTCCGCCACCGCCGTTATTCGCCGGGATAGTGCCGTAAACATATCCGTGTTCATCAACCGCCGCATCGCCTATGCCCAGCGCCAGCATATCGCGCACAAGCTCTTTCGCCAACACCATCTGCCCCGGCGTACTGGGGCACGTCTCGCTCTTGCCCGATGAACCTGTGTCAAACGCGGCATATTTTATTAAATACTCATATGTTTTCACAGTGCTGCCTCCCAAAAATATGTTGGTATAATTATATCACATCTTCTTCAAAACGAAAACCTCTGCCGCAAAATGCAGTAAAAGCGCCCCGCGACAATATCGCGAGGCGCTGATATTCGGATCTTATTTCCCGGCGGCTGCCTTTGATGCCTGCTCACGCTCAATGTCAAGCTTCCTGTTGCGGAAATACAGCACAAGGTCAATCGAAATCATAATCAGGTTCAGCACATACAGATACATTACAAAATCCCTGCTGTACAGGTATTTGTTGATTATCCCGCTGATATAGCCGATGATAATAACAACCGAAAAAAACAGGCTCTTACCGCCGGCCGTGCGGCTCTTCAAAGATTTGTAGATGTTCATCGGCCACGCCGCGCCGAAACAGATAAGCATAAGCGCCTCAAAAAAGTGCATTTTACAATTCCCCCATACTCTTTACTGTGAAAAAGGCATCTGTCAACAATACTAACCGCAACAGGCATAAAATGTCAAGCCCGGCGGCGATTATTCATTTTGCTTTGCAGTCATATCACAGTCAGGCTAATTTGATGATTGCATTATATCGCACAATTTGATATAATAAAAATATCGATATTGCATAATATACATATGTTTTTTATATGGATAATATTTCTAGTTAAGGGGGAATACCTCTGAACCTCGAACACTTCCGCAATTTTATTGCCATTGCCGAATGCCGCAACATCACGGCTGCCGCCGCGCGTCTTAACATCGCCCAACCGGCGCTCAGCAATCAGGTCAAATCGCTCGAATCGGCCTTCGGCGTCCGGCTTCTCACACGTAACCCGCGCTCTGTCGAGCTTACTGAAGCGGGCAAGGCGCTGTATAACGCCGCGCGCAGCATGTCCCTCATCGAGGATTCGCTGTATAACGAGATGGATGGTTTCCGCCACGGTCATCGGGGTGTGCTGAAGCTCGGCGTCACGCCGTCTTTGCCGGACATTACTATCGAGCGTATAATCGCGCGCTTTTGCGGCGATAACCCCGGCCTTACCTGCCAGATGTACGAGGTCAACACCGGGGGCCTTGTCGATATGCTCGAGCAGGGCATAATTGAAGTTGCGCTCATCCGCACGCCGACGCAGATTCCTGTCGTTCTCGATGTCATGTCCACCATTGACGAGCGTTTTTACGCTTTTTCTCATCCGACCGCCCCGTGGCTGCGTGATTTCGGCGGCGAAATCACGCTAAAAGACCTCTCGTCGATTCCGCTCAGCCTGCCTCGCGGCTTCAGCGTATATTTCACCGAATGCTGCCGTCAGCAGGGGTTTGACCCGGTTATAAAAAGCGTCAACACCTCAAGGAACGCTACGCTCATGTGGGCAGAGCAGTGCCTTGCCGTTTCGATTTTGTCCCAGCCGAGCGCCGAAGCGCCGGACGGGCCCGGTCTGTCACGCAGGCTAATCACAGACGGGACACTCGTCGCCAGCCGCTCTCTCGTGTCGGTCCGCGGCAAGTCGCTGTCTTATGCCGCAAGGCAGTTTGCCCAGGCCACATCCCGCACATTGTCTCCCGACGACTAGTTGATTTACACAATAATGCTGAAAGGGTGAAAGCAATGCAAGCCAAACCGTCCAAAATTGTCCCGTTTGCCGATTACGATATCCACTTCTACGACTTCGGCCCGCCGCTGGCTGCCGGTGTCCCGTCGATGTACATCCAGTCCCAGCTTCACGGCAACGAGGTGTTCGCCACGCTCACAGTTACCGAGGTTTTATCCCGTCTGCTCCCTCTGCCGGACAAAGCGTTCCTCGGTTCGCTGCGCATTGCCCCAAGCGTCAACCCTGTTTCGTTCCATAACTTCCTAACGGCTTACGAGGGCATGTACGACCTGCCCAGCGGCAAAAACTGGAACCGCCAGTACGACATCAACCGCCTTATCGACATCCCGTCTTTCACACCGGCGCAGCTAAGCGAAAGGCTTGCCGTCATGGCGGCCGAAACGCGCGACATCACGCTGCGCCTTCCGCTGACGCTTTTATCGCACTCTGTCGGCTACAAATACGTCGTCGACGCCCACACGCCGGAGTACGGCATGGGCCATCTGTACTGCTCCAAGCTCACCGCCGATGTGCCGACCTTCCGCATGAAGACGGTCATCGCCAGCGGGAACCCGTCTGGCGCGTCATTTGACGACAGCAACACCGTCATTAGCGAGGCCCTCGGCAAGCCGTGTATCTCCGTCACGCTTGAGCTGCCGAACTTCGCCCCGGCCTGCCGCGCCGATGTCATAAAATATGCCGACATTTTCTGCGGCGAGCTTGTTGCTCGCGGCATCGTCGACGGGAACTACCTCGACGGCACGCCGCCCGACAAAGAGCTGCCGCCTACAGGCGAGGTTTACGACTACATACCAAGCACCAGCGGAATAATAACGCATCACTTCATGCCCGAGACATTCGTCGAAAAAGGCGCGCCGCTTGTAAGCGTCACGCCGATGCGCTTTGGGGCCACAGAGGCCGAAACGATATTCGCCCCTGTGCGCTGCTACCCGCTCAGCCTGCGCCGCAAAGGCGTTGTGCAGTCCGGAACATGGGTCGTGCGCTGCTGGCAGCAGGATTGATATCGATAATCATCACCCTCCGTCACATCCAAAATCAAAGCCCGCATTTAACGCGTTAAATTCGGGCACCAAAAAGAGATATTACCGGCTCAACCGTTCAAGAGGCAGCGAAAGTCCCGCGGCCGGTAACGGGCAAAACCTTCTTTGCCGGGCAGCGCTGCCCGGCAAAGGTATCATCAGCCCGCTCCGCTTCGAAGATGCGCCATATGCCGCATCGTCTTAAGCGCATCGTCAAACCCGGCCGCGTATGACGCCCCAAGCCGAAAAACCAAAAGGCCGGGCCTCTGCCCGGCCTCAGTTGCCGAAAGAGGAGGGACCGGCCGACTGGTTCTGTTGACCGGCAGTTTTTACACGGAACTGTCCGA
>JAVBMB010000076.1:0-15623 GCA_031552995.1 Oscillospiraceae bacterium | reverse complement strand
CCGGACGCGGCGGGATAATGTTGCGCCGAATCCATGATTCAATTATAATATATCTTACGGCGTTTGCAAATAGATTTTGCCGAATTGCGCGAGATTAAACAGTAAAAAAAAATGATTTTTTAAAGCTGTTGACATATCTTTAACGGGATGATATAATCGTTTACGCAAAAGAAGCAGGACTTGAACCGTCCTCACCTTTATCGAAAGAGAGAAGGTCAACATCATCGCGCGTCATGTTTTTGCGTGCTGTTTTGTTCGGACGGTTTGGTTTGCCGTCCGTTTTTTGTTTTTTACCAGTTTTTCAGGAGGTGTTATTCATTAGCATTCAAGAGCATCAGATCAACGAGGAGATTCGCGACAAAGAGGTTCGTCTTGTCGACAGCGACGGCGCACAGCTTGGCGTTGTGACGACCGACACCGCGCAGCAAATGGCAATTGACCGCGGGCTTGACCTTGTCAAAATCGCGCCGAAGGCCGAGCCGCCGGTGTGCAAGATTATGGACTACGGCAAGTTCCGCTTTGAACAGGCCAAGAAAGAGAAAGAGGCCAGACGAAACCAGAAGATTGTCGAAATCAAGGAAATTCGCCTGTCCGCTAAAATCGACGTGCATGACTTTGATGTGCGCGTGAAGAACGCGCAGAAGTTTCTGTCGAGCGGTGACAAGGTGAAGTGCGCGATAAGATTCCGCGGACGTGAGCTTGCCCACACCGAAAACGGCCTGGTCGTCATGAACCGCTTTGCCGAGGCCTGCGCCGATGTTTCCTCCGTTGAAAAGCCCCCGAAGATGGAGGGGCGCCAAATGCTGATGTTTTTAGCCCCGCTGAAAAAATAGTAAAACGCGCGTAATCCGGCCGGCACCCCCTGCCAGTGAATCACCGGGGCCGCCCGGGCCGCGGACGCCGCGGCGGGGGTATTTTTGGCCTGCATGGCCGATACATTGTCAATCAAGCACTCGTGCTTTTTAGGAAGGAGCAACTAATATGCCGAAAATAAAAACACATTCCGGCGCGAAAAAGCGTTTTTCCGTGACAAAGAGCGGGAAAATCAAAATGTCCAGCATGAACCGCCGCCACGACATTAAGGGCTGCCGTTCGACAAAGAGGAAGAGGTCCCTTCGCAAGGCCGATTATGCCGACAGCGCGAATGTGCCGCAGCTTAAGCGCCTTATTCCGTATAAATAACCCCATAGATTTTTAGGAGGCTGAATTAATATGGCAAGAATCAAAGGCGCTATGATGACGCGCAAAAGAAGGAAAAAAATCATCAAGCTGGCTAAAGGCTATTGGGGCAACAAGAAAAACCACTTTAAGGTAGCCAATCAGCAGGTAATGAAATCACTGCGGTACGCTTATGTAGGCCGCAAGCTGAAGAAGCGCGACTTCCGCAGACTGTGGATCACCCGCATCTCGGCGGCGTGCAAGCTGAATGATATAAATTATTCGCGCTTTATGAACGGTCTGAAGAAGTCCGGATGCGAACTGAACCGCAAGATGCTAAGCGAGATCGCCATCGCCGACAAGGCGGCGTTCGCCGCGCTTGTGCAACAGGCAAAGGCCGCGCTGCAAGCGTAAGCACTATTGATGAATATCTGCAGCGCCCGGTGTTTTACACCGGGCGCTTTGCTTTTTCGTGAGCCATCAGATTTTCCGCGGACATGTACAGGGGAAAATCACCTTGCCCCGCCCGTTTCTACGCACAAAATGTGTGAAATCCGGCCCGCAGGCCGGTGCCTGCTGAATGCCTGAAAACTCTTGCGGCGCCGGAGAAAAAGGAAAGCCTGCTGCTCTGTAGTAAAGCGAATGCTTGTAAAGCAAGTATTACTTTCCGTTTTCATCCGCCTTTATTTGGTATTTATTGTCAGCAAAATCTGACATTATTTTACATTTTATTCGCGCGGCAAAATATCCCTGCCGAGTAAATGACTTTATAAAACAAGGGTTTTGCACATTTTCCACAGAGTTATAAACAGAATCTGTGAAAAACGAATGGGCTATTATGCCGAAAACATTCGGTAATAACGTACGAAATGAGACTACGAGGGCTGCCGGCTCCGTCATGGGTTTTGTGCCGGACGCGGCGAAGCGCAGGCATACCGTGAGCAGAGGCGAGGGCTGTTACAGCATCCCGTCGCGGTCGAACGTGCGGTACTGCACAGCCTCGGCGATATGCCGGGCGCCGATGATATCCTCACCGTCGAGGTCGGCTATCGTGCGCGCGACCTTAAGCACGCGGTCGTAAGCGCGGGCCGACAGGCCGAGGCGGTCGAACGCCGCCTTTAGCAGCGCGCGCCCATGTTCATCCGGCGTGCAGAACTCGGCCATCAGCCCGGGCGGCAGGTGCGCGTTGCACGTAATACCGGCATCGGCGTAGCGCCGCTGCTGCACCTGCCTGGCATGGTTGACGCGCCGGCGCACAAGCTGAGAGCTTTCGGCCGGGCGGCGGTCGCTGAGGCTGTCGTAGCTGACCGACGGGACGCTGACATGGATGTCGATTCTGTCCATCAGCGGCCCGGAAATCCGCTTGCGGTAGTTCATGACATCGGACGGCGAACATGTGCATCTGCCTGACGGATGCCCGGCGTATCCGCATTTGCATGGATTCATGGCGCAGACAAGCATGAAGCGGCTGGGATATGTGCTTATGCCGGCGATGCGCGAAATGGTAACGACGCCGTCTTCGAGCGGCTGGCGCAGGACTTCCAGCGCGTCCTTTTGGAACTCGGGCAGTTCGTCGAGGAACAGCACGCCGTTGTGCGCAAGCGATATCTCGCCGGGGCGGGGGCGGCTTCCGCCGCCGGACAGGCTGACGGCCGACACCGTGTGATGCGGCGCTCGGAACGGACGGGCAGATATCATCCCGCCGCCCTGGCCGAGCTGGCCTGCGACCGAGTATATTTTTGTGCACTCCAGCGCCTCGCCCCGCGTGATATCCGGCAAAATGGACGGCAGGCGGCGGGCGAGCATACTTTTGCCCGAGCCGGGCGGCCCGATGAGCAGCACATTGTGCGAGCCGGCAGCTGCAACCTCGAGCGGGCGCTTGACGCTCTCCTGCCCCATGACATCGGCGAAATCGAGCCCGGGCGCAGGCTGCGGGTCGAATATGTAGGGCGGCGCCTCGGCGACTGCAGCTTCGCCCGACAGATGCGCCGCGACCTGCTTGACGTCCGACACGGGGTATATGGCAATGCCGCCCGCCATAGCCGCCTCGTCGGCATTTTCGGCCGGGACGAACACGGCGCGCATGCCGGCCTCACGCGCGGCGATGACCATCGGCAATATGCCGGTTGCCGGGCGCAATTTCCCCTCGAGTGACAGCTCGCCGACAAAGCACAGCTCCGGCGGCGGCATGTCGATTTGACGCGAGGCGCACAGCACGGCGATGAGCATGGGCAGGTCGTACACCGGCCCCTCCTTGCGCAGCTCTCCGGGGGCGAGGTTTATCGTTATACGGCGCATGGGGAACTCGAACCCGCAATTTTTTATCGCCGCCTGCACCCTGTCGCGTGATTCGCGCACGGCGGCGTCGGGCAGGCCGACGATTTCGAACCTGGGCAGACCGTTTGTTATATCGCATTCGCACAGCACAGGTCTTCCCTCGATGCCGACGATGCCGCATGTGTTTACCTTGGAGACCAGATAATCACCTCATTTGGTCGGAAGGCTTATTTGCCGTCTTCCGGAGACTGCCGGGCAATGATTACATTTTATGCGATTTTTATTGTTATTACAAGTGCTGCGTTGTGATTGCAAATAGCGGAACACAGTTCTGCGAATACTATTATGCATTGTGGCATTTTACTAACGCGGAAGCTGTTTTTATTATCGAACCGCTAAAAAGGGCGAAAATATAAATTTTTAAATAAAAAGCGGCAAAAACATTTACTTTGGCGGCATTTTTTGATAAAATATTTTAGGTTTGGTTTATTCAACTTCACTATTGCAAATATAAAGGAGGCTTTCCAACAAAAATGGCTAGAAAAATGAAATCGATGGACGGCAATACCGCTGCTGCCCACGTGGCATACGCCTTTACGGATGTAGCCGCGATTTATCCCATCACGCCCTCTTCGGTGATGGCCGAGCTTACCGATGTCTGGGCCGCAAACGGCCAGAAGAACATCTTTGGCCAGGAAGTCAAGGTCGTCGAAATGCAGTCCGAGGGCGGCGCCGCTGGCGCTGTGCACGGCTCTCTCGCTGCCGGCGCGCTGACAACGACGTTCACCGCTTCGCAGGGGCTGCTGCTTATGATCCCGAATATGTACAAAATCGCCGGTGAGCTTCTGCCCTGCGTCATCCACTGCTCGGCCCGCGCGCTGGCCTCCCACGCGCTGAGCATTTTCGGCGACCACAGCGACGTTATGAGCTGCCGTCAGACCGGCTTTGCGATGCTGGCCTCGACAAACCCGCAGGAAGTTATGGATTTGGGCGCCGTGGCGCACCTTGCGGCCATCAAGGGCCGCGTGCCGTTCCTGCACTTCTTCGACGGCTTCCGCACGAGCCATGAAATCCAGAAAATTGAAGCGTGGGACTATAAAGACCTTAAGGGCATGGCCGACATGAAGGCCATTGAAGAGTTCCGCGACCACGCGCTGAATCCCGAGCATCCCGTGCAGCGCGGCTCGGCCCAGAACCCCGATATATTCTTCCAGGCCCGCGAGGCGTGCAACCCGTACTACAACGCGCTGCCCGCTATCGTCGAGAAGTATATGGACAAGGTCAACAAAAAAATCGGCACCGATTACGCGCTGTTCAACTACTACGGCGACCCGAAAGCGACGGATGTCATCGTGGCGATGGGCTCGGTGTGCGACACAATCAGCGAAGTTATCGACTATAAGCTGAGCAAGGGTGAAAAAGTCGGCCTTTTGAAAGTGCGCCTGTACCGCCCGTTTGTGTGCGAGAAGTTCATGGCCGCGCTGCCGAAGACCTGCAAGCGCATCTCTGTCCTCGACCGCACAAAGGAGCCCGGCGCCATCGGCGAGCCTCTGTACATGGATATTATGACGGCGCTGTCGAAGGCCGGTTCAAAAATCTCCGTGCTCAACGGCAGATACGGCCTTGGCAGCAAGGACACCCCGCCGTCGAGCATATTTGCCGTGTATGACAACATGGCGTCCGCCAAGCCGAAGGCGACATTTACAATCAGCATCAACGACGACGTGACAAAGCTGTCGCTGAAGGAGAAGAAGGCCCCCGACACATCGCCGAAGGGCACAATCGCCTGCAAGTTCTGGGGACTGGGCGGCGACGGCACCGTCGGAGCGAACAAGAACTCCATCAAAATCATCGGCGACCACACGGACATGTATTCGCAGGCCTATTTCGCATACGACAGCAAAAAGACCGGCGGCGTGACGATATCGCACCTGCGCTTTGGCAGCAAGCCCATCCGCAGCACATATTATGTCAATGCGGCCGACTTTGTCGCGTGCCACAACCCGAGCTATATCACAAAGTATGATATGGTTCAGGATGTCAAGCCGGGCGGCACATTCCTGCTGAACTGCCAGTGGAGCCCCGAGGAGCTTGACAAATACCTGCCCAACAGGATGAAGTCGTATATCGCCAAGAACAAGATAAAGTTCTTTACCGTCAACGCCATTGACAAGGCCCGCGAGATAGGCATGGGCAAGCGCACGAACACCGTGCTGCAGAGCGCGTTCTTTAAGCTTGCCAACATCATCCCGATAGAGACGGCCGTAAAATATATGAAGGACGCCGCCTACAAGAGCTACAGCAAGAAAGGCGACGAAATCGTCAAGATGAACTACGCCGCCATTGACGCCGGTGTTGACGCGCTTGTGAAGATAGACGTGCCGGCCAAGTGGGCAACGCTTGCCGACGATACAAAACCGGTCAAGGTAAAGGGTAACCGCAAGGATGTCGTTGAGTTTGTCGAGGAGGTTTTGATCCCCGTCAGCGCGCAGAAGGGCGACAGTCTGCCTGTTTCGACATTTGCCAAGGCCGCGGACGGAACATTCCCCAGCGGCACCAGCGCGTATGAGAAGCGCGGCGTTGCGGTTGACGTGCCCGAGTGGATACCCGAAAACTGCCTGCAGTGCAACCAGTGCTCATTCGTCTGCCCGCACGCGACAATCCGTCCGTACGCGCTGACCGAAAAGGAAGCCAAGGGCGCGCCGAAGGCGACGAAGCTGACGAAGATGACCGGCAAGGGCTGCGAGGATTATCAGTTTACACTGTCAATCACCCCGCTTGACTGCATGGGCTGCGGTCTGTGCGCCAATGTATGCCCCGCCAAGACAAAAGCGCTTGTCATGAGGCCGCAGGATACACAGCTTGCCCAGCAGGAAGCTTATGAATACACACTTGAAAAAGTGGCCGACAAGGAGCTTCCGTTCGCCATTGAGACGGTGAAGGGCAGCCAGTTCAAGCAGCCGCTGCTTGAGTACTCGGGCGCGTGCGCAGGCTGCGTCGAGACCGCTTACGCAAGGCTTATCACCCAGCTATTCGGCGACCGCATGTTTGTCGCCAACGCGACAGGCTGCTCGAGCATCTGGGGCGCTTCGGCTCCGTCGATGCCGTATACCGTGAACAAGAAGGGTAAGGGTCCGGCGTGGGCGAACAGCCTGTTTGAGGACAACGCCGAATACGGCCTGGGCATGGCTACCGCCGTCAAGCAGCTGCGCGCCCGCCTGAAGACAAAGGTCGAGTCGCTGGCCGCCGCAACGAGCAAGCCGGCCGTCAAGGAGGCCTGCGAGCAGTGGGTCGCCGACATGATGGACAACAAAAAGAGCGTTATCGCGACCGAGAAGCTGCTGCCGCTGCTTGAGAAAAATGCAGGCGAGGGCTGCGAGCACGCAATCGGCATACTGAAGGACAAGGACTTCCTGACGAAGAAGAGCATTTGGATATTCGGCGGCGACGGTTGGGCATATGACATCGGCTTCGGCGGGCTTGACCACGTATTGGCGAGCGGCGAGGATATCAATGTATTCGTGTTCGACACCGAGGTGTATTCCAACACTGGCGGGCAGTCGTCAAAGTCGACCCAGATCGGACAGGTGGCACAGTTCGCAGCCGCCGGTAAGAGCGTTGCCAAGAAGGACCTGGCCGGTATCGCGATGAGTTATGGCTATGTGTATGTCGCGCAGGTCGGTATGGGCTCGAATCAGGCGCAGACCGTTAAGGCCATCGTCGAGGCAGAAAGCTACAGCGGCCCGTCTATCGTCATCGGCTACGCGCCGTGTGAGATGCACGGCGTCAAGGGCGGCATGGGCAACAGCCAGGCTGAAATCAAGAGGGCTGTCGACGCCGGCTACTGGCACCTGTTCCGCTACGATCCCAGGCTTGTCGCCGAGAGCAAGAACCCGTTCACACTCGACAGCAAGGCCCCGACCGGCTCGTATCAGGACTTCATCAAAAACGAAGTGCGCTACAGCTCGCTTGAGCTGACATTCCCGCAGAGGGCCGGTGAGCTGTTTGACCTGGCCGAGCGTACCGCGAAGGCGAAGTACGACAGGCTGGCGAAGCTTGCGAGCCAGGACTGAGTTTTTGGACTCCTGACACAGCATAAATAAAATTACCCCGGCGGACATATTGTCCGCCGGGGTTTTTACGTTTATAAGCGAATGGCGCGGATAATGCGCCGGGCGCGTTTATCTGAAGCCGAGGCGGTGAGCGAACGGCGCGGCGGGCTGTGGCGCGGCTGGTGCGCCGGGCGCGTTTGTCTGAAGGCGGGGCTGTGAGCGATAAGCTTGAAGCTCTGCAGATATATGCCCGGTGACAGGCGCGGGTTACGCGTCCGGCTCTTCAGGCGGGCTGACGCCTGTGAGATCGAACTGCGGGATAAAATCCGCCGACGCGCTTGCGCGGGACTGCGCGAAGCCCTGCAGGCCGAGAGCGCGCGCGTAGTCCTCGACGCGGCGGTATTCGAATGTGGTGAGGCGCCGCGCGAGCTGCGGCGGGAACGCGTCCGGCAGCGGACGGGGCGGGGTGTACTGCCCCATGAGGCTGAGAAGAAAGCTTTTGCCAGGCATTGCGGCGGCGAGCTCGTCAAGAATATCGAGCGAATCACGTGAGCATCCGGGCAGCACAAGGTGGCGGACAGTCAGTCCTCGGCGCAGTATGCCGCTTTCATCGTATTCCACGGACGGCTGCTGGGCATACATCTCCCCTATCGCGGCGGCGGCGACGGTGAAATAATCCCCGGCCCCGGCATACCGCGACGACAGCGCGGAGTTTTTGTATTTAAAATCAGGCATATATATATCGATATAGCCGCGGCACATGCGGAGTGTCTCGACCCGCTCGTACCCTCCGCAATTCATTATTACAGGTATTGCAAGCCGCGGGCGCACGAAGTCGAGCGCGCACAAAACATCAGGCAAATAATGCGTCGGCGTGACGAGATTGATGTTATGCGCGCCGGCGGCTTCAAGCTCGAGAAATATATCGGCGAGGCGGCGCGTGGTGACGGCGG
Organism: Oscillospiraceae bacterium; assembly: GCA_031552995.1. Lineage (GTDB taxonomy): Bacteria > Bacillota > Clostridia > Oscillospirales > Butyricicoccaceae > JAVBMB01. The sequence goes on along the minus strand of JAVBMB010000076.1, from coordinate 7,183 downwards.
CCCCAAGCCCTCCGCGGCTGATTTCGGCGTTTTGACAGAAAACACAGCCGAGATGACAGTGTGAGAAAAAGACGGCCCCCGAGCCGCGCGTGCCGCTGATACACGGCTCTTCCCACATGTGGAGAGCGGCGCGGGCGATTTTTATTTTTTGCGGAGCACCGCATATGCCGGTCGCCCCGGCGTCGCGCGCTGCGCCGCACATGCGCGGGCAGAGTGTGCAGTTTTGCATGACGTACAGATCCTTTCTTTTTTACGGCGGGAGATAGGATGAGGTCTGTTGGACATATAACGGCCGCCTGCGGCTGTTGTGCAGCCGGCGCGAGCGCGGTGGACTAATGTATGGCAGCCGCACTCTGATATTATACCATTTCGATGCCGCGCGCGGCAATGCGGCGTTGACCGGCACGAAAAAACATACTATAATAATACTGGGTAATTGTTGAGATATCGACGCCGAAAGGAATTATTTATATGGAGCATGGTTTTTTGAAGGCGGCGGCCGCCGCGCCTCAGCTTAAGGTTGCCGACTGCCGGTATAATGTCCGGCAGATGGCGGAGACGGCCGCGGCCGCGGCGGCTGAGGGTGTGCGGGTGTTGATTTTTCCGGAGCTTTCGATTACAGGCAGCACATGCGGCGACTTGCTTTTACACTCCTCTCTGCTTGAATCGGCGCAGAAGGCACTGCTTGAGCTGGCGCAGATGTGTGACGCTTTGGACATGATTATCGTGGCGGGGTTGCCGTTGAGCGCCGCAGGGCGACTGATGAACTGCGCCGCCGTGCTGCACAGGGGCACGGTCATCGGCGTTGCGGCAGGCGAAGGCGCGCGGCATTATTACCCCGCCGATGAGGGCATGACAACGCTGCGCATCTCGGGGTGTGATGTGCCGGTCAGTGATTTATACGCGTGCGGCACGATGCCTGATTTTGTTCTTGGCATATGCGTCGGCGACGGCAGGAAAGCCGCCGCGCTTTGCGGCGCCGGGGCAACGGTGATTGCGGTTATGACATCCGACTGCGAGCAGCCGGGTAAGGCGGCGATACGCCGCAGCGAAGCGGAAGCAAGCAGCCGCGAGCTTGTGTGCGGATATATCCGCAGCGGCGCCGGAAGCGGAGAGAGCACGACAGATATGGTCTTTGGCGGGCACTGCCTTGTGGCGGAATGCGGCGAGGTGCTTGCTGAGGGAAAGCCGTTTAGCGGACGGATGGCAGCCGGCGAGATTGATACCGGATATATTGCGTTTGAGCGGCGGAGGCAGGGGACGCTTTGCCGCCGGACGGGCGGCGCCGTCTCGTTTGAGATGAAGCGCAAAGGGGGCACGCCGAGCCGTGTGTACCCTCAGATGCCGTTTGTGCGCGCCGGCGACGAGCGCGCCGAGCAGTGCGGCGCGGTGCTAGATATACAGGCGCACGCGCTGAAAAAACGGCTTGAGCATATCGGCTGCGATAATGTGTGCATCGGTGTGTCGGGCGGGCTTGATTCGACACTGGCGCTGATTGCGGCATGCCGCGCGTTTGATTTGACGGGCATTGGGCGGGAGCGGATAACAGCCGTATCGATGCCGTGCTTTGGCACGACGGACAGGACGCGCGGCAACGCCGAGCGGCTGTGCCTCGCGCTTGGAGTTTCGGCCAGGGTAATAGATATTTCGGCGAGCGTGCTGCGGCATTTCGAGGATATCGGGCACGCGCCGGATGTGCCGGATGTGGCCTTTGAAAACGCGCAGGCGCGCGAGCGCACGCAGGTGCTGATGGATATCTCAAACATGCAGCGCGGCATTGTAGTCGGCACCGGCGACCTCAGCGAGCTGGCGCTTGGCTGGTCGACATATAACGGCGACCATATGTCGATGTACTGTGTCAACGGTGGGGTGCCCAAGACACTTATACGGCACGTAGTGCGCTATTATTCCGACACGTGCGGGCAGCCGGAGCTGAGCGAGGCGCTCAATGACATCCTTGCGACGCCGGTGTCTCCCGAGCTTCTGCCGGCGAAAAACGGCGAAATTGCGCAGAAAACCGAGGAGCTTGTCGGGCCGTATGCCCTGCACGATTTCTTCCTGTTCCACATGGTTGGGCGCGGATGCTCGCCGAAAAAGCTATTTTGGCTGGCATGCCGCGCGTTTGAGGGCGTTTACCCCGCCGATACTGTGAAAAAGTGGCTGGCTGTTTTTATCAAGCGATTCTTTACGCAGCAATTCAAGCGGTCGTGTATGCCTGACGGGCCAAAAATTGTCAGCCCGGGGCTTTCCCCCCGAGGGGACTGGGTGATGCCTAGCGACGCATGCCCGACGGCGTGGCTTGACGAGGTGAATGAGTTAGGCGGTGAATCGTGATAGAGTTCTTTAAAAGGCCGGAGTTTGTGAACCTGACCGAGCTGTCGATAGTTCTGAGGCTGCTGCTGGCGGTAATCTCGGGCGGTATACTGGGGTTTGAGCGGACGCGCAAAATGCGCGCCGCCGGGCTGCGCACATATATGCTGGTATGCGTCGGCGCGTCGATGGCCATGATGGCGGGACAGTACCTGTTCAGCATATCGGGCACCGGTGACCCGTCTCGCATAGCGGCGCAGGTCGTCAGCGGCATCGGCTTTATCGGCGCCGGCACGATTATGATGACCGGCTATCACCGCGTGAAAGGGCTGACAACCGCCGCCGGGCTGTGGCTGTGCGGCTGCATGGGCATCGCGATTGGCTGCGGGTTTTATTTCGGCGCGATTATGATGCTGTGCATCACGCTGCTGGCTATCGTCGCGGGCGACAGGTTCCAGACATATTATCTTTCACGCTCGAACAAAATGCGGCTGTATATTATGTTCGACAGCCCCGACAGCCTGAAAGAGTTTTTGATTGCGATGAAAAACGGCGATATAACCGTAAGCGATTTTGATTTTATCGGTAACATGGGCAACGGCGTCAGCGCGAGTTTTATGCTGAAAATCGGGCCCGGGTACAAGCATCAGCAGGTGCTGGACAGGATATACTCGATGCCCGGCGTGGCGTTTGTGGAAGAGGTTTAGCTCGTGATGGCGCTGCGCAGGCTTAGGCGACCGCTTAACGGTTTCTATTGAAACTATCGCAATAAAATGATACTATAATACAAATCCACTGATTATATCAATCCGACACCTTATCGAAGCACGTTTTTTGCGTATCAGGTCTGTCGGATTGTTGTTTTGCGCGGCCGGTGCCGCGCGATGCAATTTGAGACGGAAATATTTTCGCGGAGGTAGCCAATGGCGAGGAAAATAATTGAATCGCTGCATCTGACTAAAAAAGGACACCGGCAGACGTTAACCGTTTTTTTGTCGTTCTCGCTCCTGCTCATTTTAATCATCACCGGCATGGCCGTGAAAAATTACAGCGATTCGCTTGAACTGCTGTCGGCGAACATCGAAGCGCGCATGATGACAATGGCGATTGCGGCGCGGGATATCATTGACCCCGTTAAGGTGGACGGGTATAATTCTCTTTCGAGCATACTGAAAGACAAGACTTACCCGGCGGACCTGCGCGCGCTGCGCGCGCTGAAGGCAGAGCTTGGCGCCGATTATCTGTATGTGCTGAAATATATCGACGGTGAATACCGGCTGATATATGATACGGATGAGGAGGATACAGAGCTGTTTGCCGCTTATGTGCCGGCGCAGATTTTTATTGACGCCTTTTCTGGCGCCCCGGGCGCCTCCGCGTATGACGCCGAAGATATGTACGGAAGCTTTAGCAGCGGCGCTGTGCCGCTTTACCACAACGGCGGGGTTATTGCTGTTGTAGGCGCGGATATTCTGGACGAGACAATACACGACAACCGCAGCGCGCAGCTGACAAATACCGTGATGCTCGTCTCGGCGATTGCGGTGACGCTTATCGTGATGGCGGTTCTGCTGAACACCCTGCTGCGCAAGATAAGGGCGATGCAGGATCAATTATACCGTCAGGCGCATTTTGACAAGCTGACAAGCTTGCCTAACAGGCAGTATCTGTTTGAGTATCTTGACGAGATTGTTAAAAAGCCGGCCGAGCAGCCGTACGCGTTGTTTTTTATCGACCTTGACAACTTTAAAAAAGTGAACGATACGGCGGGGCATGACGCCGGTGACGCGCTTTTGCGCAAAATCGGCGAATATCTTGACAAGGCGCACACAGATTCCACGGTGTTCCGCCCAACGGCCGGGGCGCTGAATGTTGCGGCTAGGATAGGCGGAGACGAGTTTATCATCGTGGCGCCGGGGCTTGGACGCGCCGAGTCCGAGGCGTTTGCGCAGGAGCTGCTCTCCGGCCTGAGCAGCGTGCAGGACAGCAATATCGAGGCTTTTGGCGTAGGGTTCAGCATCGGCATCGCGCTGTTCCCCGAGGATTCGGAAAACTATCACGTGATTATCAAGTACGCAGACATCGCGATGTATCACGCGAAGCGAAGCGGCAAGAACAGATACATGGTGTATGATATTGAGATGAAGGCAAAGGACGAGAAATAGGGGGCAGAATTGGATTTTAAGCAGTATTACAGCGAGGATATGGTCGTCGGCCTGACGCAGGAGCTTGTGCGCATTGAAAGCCATGCGGACGCGCCGGGGCGCGAAAAAAATGCGGGGGATTTTATCGAGCGCTTTTGTATAGAGAACGGGCTTGAGTACGAGGCGCAGACCGTCGAGGGCGAGAGACGGAACATCTGTGTGTATTTGAGAGGGAAAAACCCCGGCAAGACCATTGTCTTTAACGGGCATATTGACACCGTGAAGGCGTATGAAATGACGATTGAGCCATATGACGCGTTTATATCGGACGGGTTTGTATGGGGCAGAGGCACAAACGACATGAAGGGTGCCGTGGCCTGTATGCTGACGATGCTTTTGGCGGTCAGGCGCTCGAACGCCGCGTTCGACGGCACAATTATCGTCGCGTGCGTCGTGGGAGAAGAGGATGAGAGCGCCGGAACAGAACGCTTGGTGATGTCCGGCCTCAAAGCCGACGGCGCAGTAGTCGGCGAGCCGTCGAACTATGAATACGCCATCGGCCACAGAGGGCTTGAATGGCTTGAGGTTGCGTTTTACGGCAAGGCCTCGCACGGCGGAATACCCGAGCAGGGCGTCAACGCCATTGTGAAGGCCGCCGAGTTCATTATGCAGACGCAAAACCGGATTATTCCGAAAATCCGCGAGCGAAGCAACGAGTTTATGGGGCATTCGACGATGAACATCGGCACAATCAGCGGCGGGACGCAGCCGTCTACCGTGGCGGACAGGTGCGTTGTGACGATTGACAGGCGGTATGTCGTCGGCGAGAGTGTTGAGATGCTGCTGGCCGAATATCAGGAAATCATCGACGATATGCGGGAACGCGACCCGTCGTTTACAGCCGAAATCACCCGTATGCCGGGCAGCCTGATGGCGCACTATGACCATACATATCACTTTACGCCGTTTGACGACCCGATTGTTATGTCTGTGCGGAGCGCGCTGCGCGCACATCTCGGCGAAGAGCCGCAGATTACAAGAAAAAGAGGCTGGACCGACGCCGCGACAATGTCGCATTACGGAGGCATACCGACAGTTATCACCGGGCCGGGCAATATTTCGTGTTCGCACACAAAGGACGAACGGGTACCGATTGCTGACCTTTACAACTATGTGGATATCTATGCCAATATTGCCATGGATTTTTTGAAGTGAAATCATTATAAGCAGCGCGGCAAACAGCATGTGAGACAAGGCCGTGAAACACAAACAACAAAACCCCCTCCCGCACATCGCGGGAGGGGGTTTTTAGGCTGTCAAAGAAAGGTGTTCAGGTTTTTTGCATGAAAAGTAACGTGATTAAAAAGCTCCTAAAACCCCCGCTTATAATCAAAAATTCCGGGAATTCATTTCCCGGGAATTTTTATCAAGATTGAAAATTGCCCGAAAACCCTCAGCGGAGTGGATTTTTCGACAAGCTGAACCCCCCCTCCCGCACATCGCGGGAGGGGGGGGTGTTGTTTGTGTTTAACTTAGGCGATTTCGATAACGACGCCCGAGCCGACCGTACGGCCGCCCTCGCGGATAGCGAAGCGAAGGCCGCGCTCGATGGCGATGGGGGTAATCAGCTCTACTTTCATGTCGACGTTGTCGCCGGGCATGCACATCTCTGTGCCCTCGGGCAAAGTGATGACGCCGGTAACGTCGGTGGTACGGAAGTAGAACTGCGGACGATAGTTGTTGAAGAACGGTGTGTGACGGCCGCCCTCTTCCTTGGACAGGACGTACACCTGGCCGACAAAGTTGACCAGCGGCTTGATGGAGCCGGGCTTTGCCAGAACCTGGCCGCGCTCGACATCCGTCTTGTTGATGCCGCGGAGCAGGCATCCGACATTGTCGCCGGCCTCGGCGAAGTCGAGCAGCTTGCGGAACATTTCGATGCCGGTGACGACCGTCTTGCGCGGCGCGTCCATAAGGCCGACGATCTCGATTTCCTCGCTGAGCTTGAGCCTTCCGCGCTCGACGCGGCCGGTTGCGACTGTGCCGCGGCCGGTGATTGTGAAGACGTCTTCGACCGGCATAAGGAACGGCAGGTCAGCTTTGCGCTCCGGCGTGGGGATATAGCTGTCGACAGCGTCCATAAGCTGCTTGATACAGGCATACTCCGGCGCGTTGACATCTGTTGACGTGCATTCGAGGGCCTTCAGGCCGCTGCCTCGGATGACGGGGATATCGTCGCCCGGGAACTTTTCTTTTGTTAGCAGCTCGCGGACTTCCATCTCGACAAGCTCAAGCAGCTCTTCGTCATCGACCTGGTCAACCTTGTTGAGGAAGACAACGATGGCGGGCACGCCGACCTGACGGGCAAGGATTATGTGTTCGCGGGTCTGAGCCATCGGGCCGTCCGAAGCGGCTATGACGAGTATGGAGCCGTCCATCTGAGCGGCGCCTGTAATCATGTTCTTGATATAGTCGGCGTGGCCCGGGCAGTCGACGTGGGCATAGTGACGAAGCTCTGTCTGATATTCGACGTGGGCGGTGTTGATTGTGATGCCGCGCTCCCTCTCTTCGGGGGCTTTATCGATCATATCATATGCTTCAAACTTTGCATTGCCCGACAGGGACAAATATTTAGTGATAGCGGCTGTGAGCGTGGTCTTGCCATGGTCAACGTGACCAATGGTGCCGATGTTTACGTGGGGTTTGTTCCTTTCAAATTTAGCTTTGCC
>JAVBMB010000112.1:0-27034 GCA_031552995.1 Oscillospiraceae bacterium | reverse complement strand
TTCCCATGCTGTACATGCGCGACGCGCTGGTGCAAATCGGCCAGGCCGGCGACGCCCAAATGAATCCGGAACTGTGGAATCGGATGAAGCGTGTGGCCGACGGTCAGGACGAGCTTGCTCAATGCACAAAAGCCCTGATGGTGATGATCGGTCATCTTAACGCGACGGGCGAGACATTGTCGTATGTTGCGGACGGTGATTTGACCGTCAAGGCGAAGCTGCAGTCGGAGCGGGATACCATCGGCCTTGCGGTGGACAAAATGCTTCGCGACCTTAACCGAAAGTTCGACACCATCACGGTTTCGACCGGACAGATGTATCGAAAGGCGGCCGAGCTTTCCGACGGCTCAAAGCTGTTGGCCAGCGGATCGCAGGAGCAATCCGAATCGGTGAGGCATCTCTCCGGTTCAATTTCGCAGGCGGATGAAAAAACCAGAAGCATTACCAAGCTAGCACAGTGCGCGACCGAGCTGGTTGACAGCATTCAGGATAACGCGAGTGTCGGCACCGAGCAGATGAACCGTATGATTCAGACAGCAAACGACATCAATTCATCCAGTCAGGCGATTGGAAAAGTCATCAGGGTGATTGACGATATCGCCTTCCAGACCAATATTCTTGCCCTGAACGCGGCAGTGGAGGCAGCACGCGCGGGGGCTCACGGGAAAGGCTTCTCCGTGGTCGCCGAGGAGGTCCGCAACCTCGCAAACAAAAGCGCGGAGGCGGCCAAGGACACTGGCGTCCTAATCGAGGACACCATTCAAAAGGCCGCTCTTGGCGCCGAGGTTGCCGGGATCACCTCGCAGTCGCTGCGCGCTATCGCGGGTGGGGTTGAGGAGAGCAATCGAATCATCGGGGACATGAGCCGCCTTTCGCTGGAACAGGCGGACAATATCCATCAAATATTGCAGGATGTCCGGCACATTGAGCAAATTGTGCTGCAAAACAGCTCTATCGCACGGCAATCTGCCGATGCGGCCGGGGGGATTTCAGACCAGTCCAATCTTCTCAAGGATCTGGTTTCGCAGTTCAGGCTTCTGAACCCGGCAAGCTCCGTCGGAATAGAGAGGGGTATGTAAAGTGAAGACAATAAAGCTGGCGGTACTCCTCGGTATGATTTTCCTTGCCGCTGCGATGCTCGGCGCTTGTTCCAATTCGGCCTATCTGGATGGCGTCTATTATGCCGAGGCCTCTGAGTTTGCGGCAAGCGGCTGGAAGGAGACTGTTGAAGTAACGGTTGTTAACGGTAAGATTGACAAAATCAATTGGGACGCTGTTTACAAAGACAGCAGTATCCCCATTCATAAAAAACAGTATTCTAAAAGTGGTCTGTACGGCATGCTGGCGGGCGGTGCCTCGGAGGAGTGGTACGACCAGGCCAAGGCCGCGGAAAAATTCGTTTTAGAAAAAGGCGCTGAGGCGCTGGACGTAGACAGCGAGGGGCATACAGATGCGGTAAGCGGCTGCACTATCCATGTCAACGAGTTTGAACGGCTGTTGCTGGAGTGCCTTGAGCAGGCAAGGAAATAATAATGACCTTCGGGCTTTGAACAATTCCAGTGGAACCGGGCAAATATTGATGTACTATATAGTAAAAAATCAATATCAGCAGCAGGTTTAGAGCTTTCTTCCCTGTTTTCGGGCACTGCACAAAGTGCTCATCGACCCGCGATTATCCCGCCGGCCGGGTTTGAAAAATACTCTGCCGCTCAGCATTAGCTTGAACGTCGCTCCTCACGCGATGAGAAACAGGAATGCGAATCTGTAAGTTGTTGTGTTCTTTCACCTACATAAATACGGGCGCGGCGTACACATCTGCAAACGCCGCGCCCGTCAGATATTTGCGAAACCGGGTTAAATGAGCTCAAAGACATCGCCAAAGCCAAAATCAGCGGCAGCGTGGTTATCTTTTCCACATAAGCAGCGCCAAGCAGGCCAAACCCACGAGGCTGGAATTGAAAAGCCGGCGCCGAAAATCCTTGAAAGCAAGGGCTTTGACGAGTTATAATTGTTATCGTGAGGTGAAACATATGACGGTTGAAACTAAAACCACCGCTCCGCTTGCCGAGTCGTTTCAAATCAAAGAGGGTGAGCCGCTGAAAAATATGCTCAACCGCGAAACCCTTCGCGCGGGTGCGCTGGTCGTCCGGTCGGTTTACAGTTCATTTCCGGTCGATACGTTTGTAGCCTCGGTTATAGATGATACGTGGGACAGCCTCGAGCTGAAGGCAAGAGGCCGTCAGGTCACGCTGAATCTCGGGAAGTATCTGCCGCCGGACTACCCTAAAGCCCTAGCCATACTGGAGAAGGTGGCGGCAAATTATAAGTCGGGGCTTTTTGTGCTGGGGCTTTCCCTTCCGGACTTTGTAGAGGTATACGGACTGGATGAAAAGCACTGGGATATTTCCATCCGTGCCTTGGAAGTGTTTACACCCCTTTGGTCGTCAGAAATGGCGGTTCGCCCGTTTATCCTCAAATATGAGGACCGTATGATGGCGCAGATGCTATTATGGGCGAAGCACGAAAATGAGCATATCCGAAGGCTGTCAAGCGAGGGATGCCGGCCCGCCCTGCCTTGGGCGATGGCGCTGCCGAGGTTCAAAAAAGACCCGGCGCCAATCCTCCCCATACTGACGCAGCTGAGGGCCGACCCGTCGGTGTATGTGCGCAAAAGTGTCGCCAATAACCTCAACGATATATCGAAAACCCGCCCCGATGTGGTGATAAAGCTGGCGGCGGATTGGTACGGAGAAAACGACCGCACGAACTGGATTGTAAAGCACGGGTGCAGGACGCTGCTTAAGCAAGGCAACGGCGATATACTGGCGCTATTTGGGCTGAGCGACAATACAGGTATCTCCGCCCAGGATTTTTATTTGGACTCGGCCACTGTTTCCATCGGGCACGACCTCGCGTTCTCTTTCGCGCTATGCGCAAAAGAGCCGGCGAAGGTTAGGCTGGAGTACGCAATCGATTATGTCAAGTCGGGCGGGAAGCGAAGCCGGAAAATCTTCAAAATCTCTGAGGTTTCGCTGAGAGTAAACGAGCGGAAGCGGTACGCAAAGACTCATTCCTTCGCTGACTTGAGCACGAGAAAGCATTACCCCGGGATTCATTCGATTGCTCTTATTATCAACGGCACCGAGCAGTGTAAACTGGATTTTGAAGTAAGAGCATGACTTAGCTGAAAAGCGCATATCGCACTTGGAGCGATTAGAATTGTATGTTTGTCAGGAGGTACAATAGTGAAATTGTTTCATGTTAGTGAGGAAGCAAATATTGAAGTATTTGTTCCTCGCATTCCAATCCGAAAAGATATGGATAAGTCAAAAGGATTGGTTTGGGCTTTAACCGAGGCACACCTCCCGCAATTTTTAACGCCTCGAGAGTGCCCTCGCGTAACGTACCGCATAAACGATAAAACCTCCCAAGAGGATATTGAAAAGTATTTTTCATCATCTTCCCGTTATTGCGTAACTATCGAACATGGCTGGTATAAAACGATGGCAAGCACCACTTTATATGTATATGAATTTTCTGCCAAAAATTTTTACTTTGATGATTGTGCAGGATTTTATGTAAGCGATAAAACCGAAAAACCTATTTCAATAACTCAATATGACGACTTATTCGGCGAGCTGTTTGAGCGGAATGTCGAAATAAGAATTATAAACAATTTATGGCATTTGGCAGACCAGGTTAAGAAATCAACCTTGCAATATTCGATATGTGACATGGCATACGCACGAACGAGAGAATAGATTATAAACATAATCAATCTCCACGCCGCACACTCAGCCCGGCTCGAACGAGCCGGGCTGAGCTTTACCTGCACACGGCCTCATGTAAAACAATTTCCTCGGCGCAGGATTTTATGTTATTCACAGCGCACAACAATCTGTGGACACTGAACCGTTCTTGGTCAGCGCATAGAACTCATCCAACCGCTCCCTCAGGAGTGCCGCTTCAGCTTCAAACGCGGCTTTGTCGGCCGGTGAGGCAATGACCGGCTCGCAGCCGGCAATGTATCGTTCTTCGTCTTCCGGTTATCCTGTTTAAGGCCGTGGAAAAGCGTACTCCGGCTGGATATCCGTCAGATGCGGTGTATGGCGGCTTACCCGTCGGCCGATAATGTGCTGAAGCCCGCTTCAGACCGTCGCAAAACCGGCATCTTTAGTCGGCGCTTACAGCGCGTAATCCGCAGCTTGCACAACGCATGCTCACCGATGAGATCATGACGGCATATTATTGTTATAAGGCTTAGTTTGCCGGCGTTAAGCGTAGGATGTACATGTATCTCTTCGCCTTAACATCCTATTCTAAGCAGCCTGTATCAGTCATTAGGGAGATATTTGTCATGGATTTGTACTTAAATAAAAAGAATTACACACTTCTCGGCGCCGGTCATCGTTTTGGCAATTTCTGCGAACATATGTGTGATGTCTCCACCCCCGGCCCGCCCGGTCCGCCCGGCCCACAGGGCATCCCCGGCCCCACCGGGCCTCAGGGGCAGGCGGGGGTTCAGGGGCCGGAAGGGCCGCAAGGGCCGGCAGGCATCCAGGGCCTACAGGGTGAAACCGGGCCGCAGGGCCCCCAGGGACTGCCCGGCCCTGCCGGGCTGCCCGGGCCGCAGGGCGCCACCGGGTCTGACGGAGCTCAAGGACTTCAAGGCATTCAGGGGGAGCCCGGCCCTCAGGGCCCTCAAGGGCCCACTGGCGCGCAAGGCCCGCAGGGTATCCCCGGGCCGCAGGGCATCCAAGGCGCTTCCGGCCCCGCCGGCCTTCAAGGCCCGCCCGGCCCCCAAGGCCCTACGGGAGCGCAGGGTATTCAAGGCCCGGTAGGGGCGCAAGGTGAACAAGGCATAGCCGGCCCGACAGGCCCGGCTGCCGATACAGACAGCATTTTGGCTCAGGCCAACGCTTACAGCAACCAGCTCTATACCCAGGCGGTCGCCTATACCAACGCCCAAATCCTGCTCAATACTACTCTGGTGGTCGACTATGGGCTAATCCCCGACGGCGGCTCTGTCAGCCTTGCGAACAACAGCAGCGGAAGAATCGTCGCGCAGGGTGGGTTCACAGTAATCATGCCCGGATTCGTTCAGCAAAGAGAAAACACCATCTACACGTCAATTCAGATTCTCTCCAACGGCGCTCAGGTTTGGCCGTCGGTCTTCTTCACACCGCCGCCTACACTCCCTATCGGTGTAAACGAGGTATGGATGAAAGGGATTCTGCTGCTTGACGGCAGTGTGCGGTGGGCTTTCGATACAATAAACAGGTGATCCTATGTCTTCACAGAGACGGCAAGTCATTACGTGGCAAACAGGATATGTCACGAGCGGTCTTATCGCGCGTTACCTCGGCTCAAACAATACAGGCGCCGGTCACAGCGCGACCACAACAGTCTGGAAGAATCTTGTCGGCAACAGCGATGCCTCACTGGCGGCCGGGCTAAGGGCCGGCACCCGGCAATGGGGGGTTAATTATTTCGAGAGTCTAAGAGTATCGGTCGTTCCCTATTCATGGATTTCAAGCCTCTTACCTGGCGAGTTTTCGCCCGAAAACTGCACGTTGGAAGCCGTATTTATGCCTTATCCCGGCAGTGACGCAAGCGCCGGCGGCGATGTGACGGGCATAGATGACGTCCCCGACAATCCGTATACGACAATTACGCTACAGATGAGCTCACTCAACGCCCAATCTATCTTTCAAGAAACAAGCAATTTTACAATAACCAACACAAGGGCGCTGCTTGCGAACAACATTTATAATGCGTCTTTACAAGCGTCGTATTACAGCCCTGTCCCGTCGAGGAACGGACGCAAAATTATCTACTACAACGGCGTGCAAACCTTCAACATGGCAAGAAGCGCAAACTTTTTCGTCTCTCTCCCCGCGCATTACATCTCGATGGGCGGCAATCCGGCCATTATATCAAGCAATCAAAACTTCTACGGCCGGATATATGAGATTCGCCTTTACAACCGTGTTTTATCACCGCGGGAGGTACTGCGTAACGCGAACTCCGACAGAATCACATACGGCATAACAACCTGACAAAAACGGCGTCTAGTTCTTCAGGTTTTTATGGCGATTGTTTCTTTTTTATGATGACAAGCCGGCCCGGGGCACTCTGAATTATACCCTCCACCCCTTCCCGTCATATGTGTTATGCAAAATGATGTACCTCCGGTTAATATTTTTAAACAATTATTCCCAAAAACAGCGCTCTGATTCAAGTTTATATTTGTGGATTTGGGATTCTATGTTATACTTCATATAATAGAAAATTATAAACTGTTTCAGCTTTAACAAAGATTAATTAAACTTGCTCAATGCTCCCTGCGCAAATGCTGTCTTTCGTCATTTTTATTCCACGTGTTATTCTCACAAATACCAGCGGTTTTTTCTGCGTCTGCGCACTTAAGCTTGCAGCATTTGGCCGTTGAATGTAATTGAAACTCATAATTAATTTACACAGCGAAAATGTTATCAATCCAAGCGCTGCCTTTTCAACAGCCCGGCTATTGTATATTTTTTCTGTGCCTCAGCAACTGCATATGCAGTTGCTGTATTGCGTCCCCAGTGTTAGAATTACAGCAATATCACGGGTAACCGACAGCGATTTCATAAAGGAGGCCTGGCAAAATGGATAGTAAAACGCCCAGCATTTTAGTTGTTGACGACAATATTGATTTTCTTGAACTGGTAGCTGCATATCTAATAAAGCACGGGTTTGAGGTTGAATCAGCTACTGACGGAAAAGTCGGCTTTCAAAAATACATGGAAAAACGCCATCAATTAAGTATTGTGCTGCTGGACATTCAAATGCCGCTGATGAACGGGTATGAAGTCGCCAGTTGTATCCGGGACGATATGCGGGATCAAGGCCGGCGCATCCCGATTATCGCCATATCCGGCGAGACCAACACACAAAACAACAGGGATATCGACTGCTTCCTGAAAAAGCCTATTAACTTCAGTGAGCTGTTGACCGCCATTAATCAATTTCTCTAATTGCGTTCTACAATTCGAAATCTAAGTCGCCGCTAATTTTAGAGAACAGTTAAGCAGTATACAAAAGCTGGATGCGTATGTCGACATACGCATTATTCTTTTGCCGCGGCAAAACGCCGGCACGGGGTTTAACCCGCGCCGGCGGCGCTGCAGCTGAATATATTTACGATTCTCCTGCAGGTTCTATACACCTATGTCAGTTTCCATTCCAAACACCTTTTTAAGCGCCGTCTGTATCTCGGCAATATTCAGCGGCTTAGAGATATGTCCGTCCATACCCGCTTCAAGGCTTGCGGCACGGTCCTCATTCATGGCATTCGCCGTCATGGCAATAATCGGCGTTCTCCTAAGCATATCCTTTTCTGTCAGCCTTATCTGCCGCGTCGCCTCAAGCCCGTCCATCAGCGGCATACGGATATCCATAAACACCACATCATAATGCTTCTCGCAGAAGGCCTCGACCGCCTCAAGACCGTTTTCGGCAACATCGACTTCCATGCCAAACTCACCCAGCACCGCTGTCGCAATCTCTCTGTTTATCTCGATATCCTCGGCAAGCAGCACCTTATACCCGTCATAGCGCAAATCAACACACTCGTCCGTGTCTCCGGTGCTGACCGGCGCCAACCCGTCATATTCGTCGAGAATCACATAAAACGAGAATGTACTGCCCTGCCCTTGTACGCTGGTCACGCCGACTTCCCCGCCCATCAGCTCAACAAACGCCTTGCTTATCGAAAGCCCAAGCCCGGTGCCGCCAAACTGCCGCACAGTCGAGCTGTCCGCCTGAGAAAACGGCTTAAACAGCAGCTTTTGCTGTTCCTCGGTTATACCTATACCGGTATCTCTGATATCACACATGAGTCTTAGCTTACCCTCACCGGCGGCCTCGGCGCTCATTTTCAGCTCAACACTGCCGGATTTTGTAAACTTCACCGCGTTGCCCATAAGGTTTAGCAGCGTCTGAGACAGCTTAAGGCTGTCCCCCTCCGCCACCTCCGGAACCGAGTCGTCAATGCTGACCGCTAATGTGATTCCCTTTTCATTCGCCCTAAGCAGTATAAGCTCCGCCAGGTTGTCGGTTACCTCCCTGATGACGAACGGATGCTTTTCAAGCTCCAGCTTACCGGCCTCAATCTTGGAAAAATCCAATATGTCGTTGATAATTCCCAGCAGCAGCGTGGCCGAGGCCTGTATTTTTTTAAGATATATCAGCGCATCGTCTTTCGATTCTGCCTGCATGGCAAGCCTGGTCATTCCAAGAACGCCGTTCATCGGGGTGCGCAGCTCATGGCTCATACGCGCCAAAAACTCCCGCTGCGAGCGGTTCGTCGCCTCGGCCAGCGCAAGAGCCTCCTGCTCCTTCGCCGTCTTCTCCATGTGCTCGGCCATGTCGTTGATATTCTTCGCGACGGCGCCAAGGTCTCCGTCAAGTGTGCCTATCCTGGTCGAAAGGTCGGTGCGCATCGCATTAATTCCCGCTACAAGCGTATCAACGTTGCGAACCGTCCTGCGCGAGAAAAATAAAGCGAAACACAGCGCCCCAATAAAAAATATAGTGAGTACAACAGATATACGGTTCGAAAGGCTCATATACTCTTTTTCAATCTCTGTTGTCAGCTCGTTTGCCCATGCATAACCAATAACTCTGCCGTCGCGCTCAATCGGCTGCATGGCGTTCATTATATTGCCGCGAACCATACTCCCCATTCTTACCAGTGGCGTGTTTGTGGCCATAACCGTCCGCCCGGGGTGCTCCGCGCTTATCATATTGCCCACATTGCCGCCATACTCGTCAGCCGGCCCGTATGTAAGTATCGCGTCCAGGTCAAGCGAATAGTATCCAACGCCCAGCCCCGGATATATTGTGGCTATCTCGTCTGTCATCTCTGCAAGTGACCTGTTCAGCGCTGCAATTTTATCATCGTGTGGCGCATTAGCCGCACCGGCCTTCTCCAGTATATCGTCATAGCTTCCGTCCAGCCTGCTGTCAAGATATTTGGCCACGCCCAGCAGCTTATTTTCCTTTTCCTGAATCATGACGGTCTGGGACAGATATCGCGTTGTATATATTGATGCTGTAAGCATAACAGCCATTGCGACGAATAAAATTATAATAAGCCTGCCCTGGATAGAGTGAAAGAAAAATCGTTTCACCGTGTCAACTCCCGTCTCGCAAACTAAAAAATGCGTTTATGATGAGTATATCTTTAGCAAAGGCACTTCATCGCCTATTTTAAAAACATGTCACATATATATATCGTATCGCAAAATGCAGGACTTTTCAAGATATAAGATAATATCAGCTGACACATTTTTACAAAAACAGCAAAAATATGCTTTAATATGCTAATATCTGCGTTTGGGCCTTAATCTGAACGTAATAAAAAGCGGGAGGGCAAATCCCCTCCCGCTTTTAATTCGCCATAAAGCAAATAATATATTACTGCTGGCTTGTAAGCTTGGCAATCTCCTCAGCGAAATTATCCTCGCGTTTTTCGATCCCCTCGCCGCGCTCAAAGCGGTCGAACTTGACGATTTTAATCGTTCCGCCCAGTTCGGCGGCCACTCTGTCAACATATTTTGCGACCGACAGCTTGTTCTCCTTGACGAACGCCTGCTCGGTAAGGCAGTTTTCCTCATAGAACTTGCTTATTCTGCCGGCGACTATTTTTTCGGCGACAGCGGCGGGCTTTCCCTCGTTCATGCTCTGGGCAAGAAGGATTTCCTTCTCCTTCTCCACCGTTGCGCTCGGCACTTCGTCGCGAAGCAACCACTGCGGCCGCATGGCGGCAATCTGCATGCAGATGTCCTTGCCAAGCGTCTCCACTTCGGCTTTAGCCTTTATATTGTCCGAGACCTCAAGCGCGACAAGCACGCCGATTTTACCCTCGCTGTGGATGTAGGCGACATTTTTTGTAGTCTCATCATATCGCACAAAGCGGCGCAGCTTGATGTTCTCGCCAATCGTAAGCACTTTGTCGCTAAGCACGGATGAGACAGTCTTATCGGTGCCCGGATACTCGCAGGCGCCAAGCGCTTCGACATCGGCGGGGTTGTTTATCATAATCGCGCCGGCGACATCGCTGCAAAACTTCTTAAACTCTTCGTTTTTGGCGACAAAGTCGGTCTCGCTGTTTATCTCGACCATCGCGCCGACACCGCACTCATCGCACACTGTGGCATAAGCGGCGCCCTCGGCGGCAATCCTGCCGGATTTTTTGGCGGCCGCGGCAAGGCCTTTTTCCCTAAGGAACTCAACCGCCTTCTCAAAATCTCCGTCGGACTCGACAAGCGCTTTTTTGCAGTCCATCATACCGGCGCCGGTGCGCTCGCGCAGCGTCTGCACATCTTTAGCTGTAAAAGCCATAGTTAACCTCCGTTATTGTCAGCCGCGAAAAAAACGCGGCAATCTGGTGTTTGTGTCGCTTAGCCGTTGGATATCTCCTCCGCAACGACAGAGCTCCTCTTCATCGGGGCGCGGGGTGTCGTGTCGACGGCACCGGCTGCCTGTTCCTTTTCGGCTACTGTCTCATCCGAAACGGACAGCTGCTCGCCTTGCCTGCCCTCGGTGACTGCGCTCGCCATAGCCTGGGCTATCAGCTTGATAGCGCGGATGGCGTCGTCGTTGCCCGGGATGACATAATCGACTTCATCCGGATCACAGTTTGTGTCAACAATGGCAACTATAGGAATGCCCAGTTTCTTTGCTTCGGCTATCGCGTTCTTCTCTTTGCGCAGGTCGACGACAAACAGCGCCGCCGGCAGCTTGCGCATCTCTTTGACGCCGCCGAGATATTTTTCAAGCTTTTCTATTTCGAGGCGAAGCTTGATAACTTCCTTTTTCGGCAGCAGGTCAAATGTGCCGTCCTCAGCCATTCTGTTAAGCTGGTTCAGGCGGTCGACCCTCTTGCGCATTGTCTTGAAGTTTGTAAGCATGCCGCCCAGCCAGCGGGCGTTGACAAAGAACATACCCACGCGTTCGGCTTCCTCGCGCACGGCGTCCTGCGCCTGCTTCTTTGTGCCGACGAACAGGATTGTGCCGCCGTTTGCGGCGGTGTCACGCACGAAGAAATAAGCCTCTTCAAGCTTTTTCACCGTCTTCTGAAGATCGATGATGTAGATGCCGTTGCGTTCCATAAAGATGAACTCCGCCATCTTCGGGTTCCAGCGGCGTGTCTGATGGCCGAAGTGTACACCGGCCTCGAGAAGCTGTTTCATTGAGATTACCGACATTTTAAATGTCCTCCTTTGGTTGTTTCCTCCACCACGCTCATCCTCCCCGGTTTCCCGCGTGGCAATCACGAGGGCACCGTCCGGGCAAGTTACGCAATGTGTGTAGTCTGCCCTTTGTTTTGGCAGCTTAAATATAATATCACAATACAGTGTCCGATGCAATACTTTTCCGGCAGTTTTAGGCGCTGTTTTTACTGATTTTCGCACATTTTTTGCCGTATTCGGGGCAAAAGCGCCCTGCTCTGCCAACATATATCGTTTGCGCAATACAAGACAGCGCGCAAGCCGGCGTCACAGCGGTCCGTTTCGCCCGCGTTTCGCCGGCGGCAGCGCCGTCAGCTCGTGCCTGATGAATATTATATCCTCACCAAGTCTCTCTATGCTGCTCCACGGCACTATGATGTCGCTTTCGCGTCCAAGCAGCCCAAAAAACCGCAGCCTGCCGGGTATCACAAGCGCGCGCACGCTTCCGCTGTCGATATCTATCTCGGCGTCGCGCACATAGCCCAGCCGACGCCCGTCGTTCAGGTTTATCACCTCTTTAAAGCCGAGGTCATATATTGTGCACAGCTTTTCCATAAAATCAGCACCCCCTGCATGATAGTATGCAAGGGGTGCGGCAACATATGATTTTACGCTTTATCCTTTGCGGGAACCGGCATAAGCGCGTTTATTCTATTGCCAAGCACCGCCAGCACAGCAGCGGCAATTAACATGTTTG
Organism: Oscillospiraceae bacterium; assembly: GCA_031552995.1. Lineage (GTDB taxonomy): Bacteria > Bacillota > Clostridia > Oscillospirales > Butyricicoccaceae > JAVBMB01. The sequence goes on along the minus strand of JAVBMB010000112.1, from coordinate 15,058 downwards.
GCAGCATGTATGCGCCGTTGTAGAGCGCCGAATATATCGCAGGGCTTGTCATCGTCATGCCCATAAATGTCTCCGGCATCCACTCGGCATAGATGGTAACGCCGCTGATATAATGCACGATGAATCTGGCAACGCAGCCAATGACTGTTCCTGTCACAAACTGCCACTTTTTCCCGCGGGCAAGCCCGGCCAGGCCTACGACCATATACGCCACCGTATAGTCAAAAACTATCGACTGCCATCCGATTGCGACGCCGCCTGCCAAAAAGAACTTCAGCGTGCCGAACACAAGCCCGGCTCCCATTCCCCATACGCTGCCCCAGCGCACGGCGTATACTATCAGCGGAATCATAACGAGGTCCACCGACCCGCCCTGAAACCACAGACGTATTTTTAGATAGCTGAGCGCCCACGCCAGGGCCACCATTACCGCGCCTTCGGTCAATGCGCGGATTTTTGTGTTGTTTTGCATTTTACTCTCCTCCATTTTCGGCGACATGCCTTTTTGTGTTCGCCTTGGCAGAAACAAAAACCGTGCAGCGTAATGCTGCACGGAAAAGCGCATATAAGCTTGTTCCTACGCCGGCATTATCCGGATCAGGTTCCGGGCGCTTTCGCGCCCGAGGGTATGATCTCAGCCGGCTGACGCCAGCACCCCTCTGCTATTCAGTTCATTTTATATGATAATACACGCGCCTTTGTTTGTCAACAGCCTAAATTACTTGTCCTGGCTGCTTGCCAGCATGCTGGCGTACAGCTTGTCCGAAAGCTCCTTAGCCGCGTTGTGCCCCATCTTTTTATTGCGGTTGTTCATGGCGGCGACCTCGATTATAACGGCAAGGTTCCTGCCCGGCTTCACGGGGATATCAAGCGACGGCACCATGATATCAAGGATATTCGTCTTTTTCTCGTCAATACCCAGGCGGTCATATGGTTTTTTGTCATCCCACTGCTCAAGATGTATAATCAAGTCGACTTTTTCGGTCGGCTTGACAGCGCCCATGCCGAATATGCGCCGCACATCGATAACGCCGATACCGCGCAGCTCTATAAAATAGCGAATCATCTCCGGCGCGCTGCCGACAAGTGTCTTTGCCGACACACGCTTTATGTCGACGGCGTCGTCGGCGACCAGCCTGTGCCCGCGCTTGACGAGCTCAATCGCCGTCTCACTTTTGCCTATGCCGCTGTCGCCAAGCAGTAAAATACCCTCGCCGTACACCTCAACAAACACGCCGTGTACCGTTGTGCGCGGCCCGAGGTGCACATTAAGCGACGCTGTTATCGCCGCCATAAAGTTCGAGGTAATCTCATTTGTGCGCGCAAGCGTCACGCCGTGCTTTTCCGCCATCTCAAGGCATTCTGCAAACGGCTCCTGCCCGCGGGTGATAATCATCAGTGGGATGCCGGTTGCAAACAGGTTGTCAAAGCTCTGCCGGCGCTTCTCCGTCGGCAGGTCGTGGATATATCTGCTCTCGACATTCCCGAGAATCTGAATGTTCCGCGGGTCAAAAAACTCAAAGTACCCCGTCAGCGGGAACGACGGCCTGTTGACGACGGCGCTCGTGATCTTCTTTTCCTTCCAATCGACCGGCCCGTACAGCACGTCAAGGCTGAACTCGCTGACAATTTGATGCATGCTGACCGAATAGACTACATGTTCCATAATTACCCCCCGGAACTCTCGTGCACCGAAGTGCAAAATAAAAAATCTGTCTTTGCGTCCGGCTCCGCTGCGCGCCGGGTCGCGGATCAGATTCCTGCGATGGAATATTTCACGCCTTCGCGTCAGGCTTTTTTTGCAAAACGCAACGGTTCTGATTTATTGCATTCATTATAATATATCTGTGCATAATTGGCAATTACAAAAACAGTTTAAAATTATTTAAATTTTCGCTTGATTTACAGACAACTCTGTGCTATTATACTAGTTGTCGCTTTGTGACTAATGGCAAGGGAGGTGCAGAGAATGGCAAAGTGTGATATTTGCGGCAAGGGCGTGACCTTTGGTATAAAGTTATCCCACTCACACAGAAGGACTAATCGTGCTTGGAAGCCCAACGTAAGACGCGTCAAGGCTATCGTTGAAGGCACACCGAAGCACATACATGTCTGTACCCGCTGTATGCGTTCGGGCAAAGTTACCCGGGCGGTATAGTCCACTTCATTTGCATCAAACGTGTTTGGCATGCCAAACACGTTTTGTGTTTTTTCTTAATATTCATTCATCAATATTTATTGCCTCAGCCAGCGCGGCGCGCCAGGCAGCCAGCTTTTGCTCAAAGCTCATGCGCGCGTTAGCCGGGCTGGTCGACGGCAGCACCCGCCGTTCTGTTTCCCCGATACCCCGCCGGTAAAATGTATAGGCGTTGCCGCCGTTAAACAGCACGGTGCGGATACCTCGCCCGCTGACAAACGAGGGAATCGCCGTATTATATATCGGGTCGCGGATATTCGAATCAAGCGCCCCGCTGACATTGCACGCCGTCAGCACATCCCACAGCGCTATATTGTTCCCGTATAGCAGCGCTGCCTTTTCAGCGTAACTTGGCGCTTCAAACGGCACACCAAGCGACTGAAAAACAATGCGCCAAAACTGGTTGTTCGGGTTGCCGTAATACTCCCCCGCCCCGCGAGACTGCGGGCTTGGGAATGTACCCAGAATCAGCACGCGCGGGTTTTCCCCGCACAGCGGCTCAAACGCTTGATACAACCGGCTTCTCTCCTTCATAATTATGTTCGAGGTGAACCAATATGAATCCATTCTTCGCCCAGGTATATGCGCTTGTCGCGCGCATACCGCGCGGCAGCGTCGCCTCTTACAGCCAGATAGCCGCAATGCTGAACCGCCCGCGCGCCGCGCGCGAGGTCGGATGGGCTATGCGCTGCTGCCCGGACGACATACCGTGGCAGCGTGTCGTCATGAACGACGGAACAATTACCGGCGGCGAATACGCCGGCATACGGCGCGCACTGCTTGAGAGCGAGGATGTCGAGTTCCTGCCGGGCGGCAATGTCGACATGCGCGCCTGCCGGTGGGACGGAAAATAGTTACGCACACTCGCCGCGGATGACATATCCGCGGCATTTTGCTTCTATATTTCGCCCGGTGGCTCGCCGCTTCCGTCGGGGTTGACATGCACCATGCAGTGCTTCACTTTCGGCACATGCTCTTCAATGGCATCATGCACACACTGCGCGATGCCGTGCGCGCTGTCCAGCGTCTTTGCGCCGTCCACCCTTATTTCGATATCCACATATATTCTATCACCAAACAGCCGCGTCTTTATCTGGTCTACGCCTCTCACTTCAGGCTGAGCCAAAACGAGCTTGCGCATATCCGCTACGACCGCCTCGTCACAGGACCGGTCGGTCATCTTGCCCACGGCATCCATAAATATCGAATACGCCGCTTTCAGTATAAACAGGCATATCACAATGGCCGCGACCGGGTCAAGCACAGGCATCCCCAGCCTTGCGCCAAGTATGCCGGCAAAGCTTCCGACTGATGAAAGCGCGTCCGAACGGTGATGCCACGCATCGGCCATAAGAGCGCCGGATTCGATTTTTTTCGCCGTCGCCCGCGTATACCAGTACATTGTCTCCTGCGTCACTATCGATATAACTGCCGCCAGAAGCGCAACCCCGCCCGGGGCCGCAAGCCCGCTGTGGCTGTTCGCCGCTATCGTACGCACGCCGGACCAGCCGATACCCAGCCCGGTCACCGCAAGCACGCCCGAGAGTATAAGCGCCGCGACGCACTCGAATCTCTCGTGCCCGTACTGGTGGCTTGCGTCCGGCTTTTTGTTCGCCGTCTTCACGCCCGCCATGACGATAAACGTGCTGAACACATCCGATATCGAATGCACGGCGTCCGATATCATGGCCGCCGACCCCGCGTAAATGCCCGAAAACAGCTTGAAAAGCGACAGCGCGGTGTTTACGAAGACGCTGACCAGCGATACCCTCATTGCTGCTTTTTCCCGTTGGTCCATGCCAAAACCCTCACTATCCGAATAAAAAAACATCCGCGGAACACTACGTCCCACAGATGCACAGTATGCTCTGTTGCCACACAAGGCCCGGCGCATCAGCAGCGCCTGATTCGTCTGCTTCCCGGCAGGCGCGCCCGCCGAAATGTACATTTACATTAACATATTCAGCTGCGCGTGTCAAGGTGAATGCGCCGGCGAATCTGGACAAACCGCATGCGCTCGTGTTATACTTTTCACCAAAAGGAGGGCTCTACATGAAGTATAATACCATAGGAATTGCCGGCGCCGGCACGATGGGCGCATCGATGGCCGAATGCTTTGCCTCGTACGGTTACACAGTAAAGTTGTTCGATATATTCGAGCCGTCGCTTGAAAAAGCAAAAAGACTGATTGCCATAAATCAGGAGACCGAAATTGCCTGCGGCCACATCACGGCGGGCGAATCGACCGCGATGACCGGGCGCATTGAATACTCGTCGGACATCAATATACTTGCCGGCGCACAGTTTTTGATAGAGGCTGTCAAGGAGGACATCAACGTCAAGCTTGATTTCTGGGCAAAGGCGTCGGCTCTCGTCTCGGATGACGCCGTGTTGGCCAGCAACACATCAGGCCTGAGCATCACAGCCATCTCTCGCGCCGTCCGTCTGCCGCACCGCTTTGGCGGCATGCACTGGATAAACCCGCCTCATATTATCCCGCTTATAGAGGTCATCAAGGGCGAGGATACCTCAGACGCCGCCGCGCAGGCGATATATGACCTTTCGGAGGCCGTCGGCAAGCAGCCGGTCATCGTGCGCGACGCGCCGGGTTTTGTGCTCAACCGCATACAGCTCGCCATTTTGCGCGAGTGCCTTCATATCGCCGAGCAGGGCATCGCGTCCGAGCGGGATATCGACCGTGTCATGCAGTTCGGCCTCGGCCCCCGCTATGCCTGCATGGGCCCGTTTGCTGTCTCCGACCTTGGCGGGCTCGACATCTTCAACAGTATCGCATCGTACCTTTTTTCAGATCTCAGCGATGAAAAATCCAGCTTCGGCGGCCTTAAAAGGCACTTCGAAGCCGGCGAATACGGCGTCAAAAACGGCAAGGGCTTCTTTGATTACTCGGGAGACAAGGCGGAAGAGGCTATCCGCTATCGCGACGCCGCGCTGACAAAAATAATTAAAGCCCTATACGGCGGCGGAGAATAGAGACCCACAAAGAATATTGAAGCGGGTATTTTGCGAAAGACGCTAAAATGCCCGCTTTTTGTGCGCGAAAAAAACATATACGGTAATCTTGCGCTTTAGTGTTGACATTTAAGTTTATGCTGCTACAATATATAGTATAACAACACAATCATTTATACAATCAGTAGTTGATTTTATCACAAAGGGGATATACCGATGATTATAAGTGACAACGCCAGAAAAGTACTGGAAACCCGATATCTCATCAAGGATGAGCATGGTGTGCTGAAAGAGACGCCCGACGAGATGGTGCGCCGTGTATCTGACGCAGTCGCCGCCGCCGAGCTTGCTTACGACGCCGAAGCCGATGTAAAGGCCGTATCGGACGATTTTTGCGCGCTGCTCAACTCGCTTGATTTTCTTCCAAACTCGCCTACGCTCATGAACGCCGGCAAGGCGCTCGGGCAGCTTTCGGCCTGCTTTGTGCTGCCTGTGCCGGATTCTATGGAGGACATATTCGAGACGATTAAGCAGGCGGCGCTCATCCACAAAAGCGGCGGCGGAACCGGCTTTTCTTTTTCGCGCCTGCGCCCAAAGGGTAGTTCGGTCAACTCCACCGGCGGCGTTGCCTCCGGCCCGATAAGCTTTATGAAGGTGTTCAACATGGCGACCGAGGCCGTCAAGCAGGGCGGAACGCGGCGCGGCGCAAATATGGGCATTTTGCGTGTCGACCATCCCGACATTCTCGATTTTATCTGCTGCAAAAGCAACACGAGCGAAATCACAAACTTCAACATATCGGTCGGCCTGACTGATACATTCATGGATGCTCTCGAAAGCGGGGCGGACTACGCCCTCATCGACCCGCGAAGCGGCATCAAGGTCGGCTCTCTTAACTCGGCAAAGGTGTTTGACTCAATTGTCGACGCCGCCTGGAAGACCGGCGAGCCAGGGATCATCTTCCTCGACAGGCTCAACCGCGACAATCCCGTACCAAGCCAGGGAGAAATCGAATCGACGAACCCGTGCGGAGAACAGCCTCTGCTGCCGTACGAATCGTGCAACCTCGGCTCTGTCAATTTGGCCAACATGGTCACACCGTCAGGCGATATTGACTGGCCCCGGCTGGACAACACCGTCCGCCGCGCCGTCCGTTTCCTTGACAACGTCATTGATGTCAACAAATACCCTCTGGATAAAATCGCCGATACAACTCGCAAAACGCGGAAAATTGGCCTTGGCGTCATGGGCTTTGCCGACATGCTGCTGCTTATGAATATCCCCTACGCGTCTGACACCGCGGTTGAGCTTGCCGACCGCATTATGGGCTTCATCCGCGAAAAAGGTCGTCATGCCAGCAAATCGCTTGCCGAAAAGCGCGGAACCTTCCCGCTGTTCAGCGACAGCGTGTTCAGCCCAAATTGCATGTATCGCAACGCGACTATAACCACAATCGCCCCGACCGGTACGCTGTCCATTATCGCAGGTGTGTCCAGCGGCATCGAGCCGGTGTTCGGCTATGTCTTCATGCGCAATATTATGGACGGCACAAAGATGCTCGAAGTCAACCCTATCCTTCGGGACGCTCTGACAAGGCGAGGGCTTTACAGCGACGCCCTCATGGAAAAAATCGCGGAGGCAGGCACCGTCGCCCATATCGACGAGCTGCCGCAGGATATCCGCGACGTGTTTATGTGTTCGCATGATATCAGCCCTCAGTGGCATATAAAAATGCAGGCGGCGTTCCAGCGGCATACCGACAACGCCGTGTCAAAGACGGTCAACTTCAGGGCGGAGGCCACAAGCGACGAAGTGCGCGAGGTCTATCTCGCCGCTTTCAGCCTCGGCTGCAAGGGCGTCACGATCTACCGCGACGGCAGCAGGGATCAGCAGGTGCTCAGCCTCGGCAAATCGGCCGGGGAGAAATCCGCTGTCAGCGTGCCGAACGACGCGGACAGGACAAATGTCGTCGTCCGCCCGCGCAAGCGGCCGTCTGTCACCTCCGGCATGACCGAACGTATGAGAATCGGCTGCGGAAACCTGTATGTCACGGTCAACTATGACGAAAACGGCATATGCGAGGTGTTCACGAACACCGGCAAGGCCGGCGGATGCCCCTCCCAATCGGAAGCCACCGCCCGCCTTGTCTCCATCGCGCTTCGCTCGGGCGTCGACCCGGATACTCTGATTGACGAGCTGCGCGGTATCCGCTGCCCGTCTACGATACGCATGAGGGCGACAAATCAGGAGATTGAATCACTCTCCTGCCCCGACGCTATGGCGAAGGTCATCGAAAAGGTTTACGCCTACTCAAGCACAGCAAACGGCAACGTGCCGCATTTCGTCACCCGTCCGGCCCCCGCCGCCCAGGCAAGCGCCTCCGATGCCGCCGTCTGCCCCGAATGCGGCGCCGGGGTATCGCACGAGAGCGGCTGCGTCACCTGCCGCAGCTGTGGATACTCGAAATGCGGCTGATATAATTTCATGCGCCGGCACACCAAATGCCCGGGGATAATCCCCGGGCATTTGTCTGCCGGCCTGCGCGCGTCCGAAAAGCATGCAAGCTATTCCGGCGCGCTTCGCGTTTATGCTATTGCTTGCTTGACACCGAAAGAAACATGTTTATATTTTTGGATAAGCATCACCTTAACCTCAGGTTAAGCTTGATACAACTTATATCGTATGGTGAAACTGTTTTGCATATGCTAATATCTACTTACCAAATAGAATAAGATGTGGGAGTGGTTTTATGCTGGATAATGCTTTATCACTATACCCCTTCACTCAACTGAAAAAATGGAGCACATTTTAGTACTGGCACTTGCGGAGCATGAAAGGTTCATCTCCGAAAAAATGCGTACAAGGTAGGCATTATCTTCGTTTTCACAATTAGCAAAAATTGAATTGAAAGTATTTACAATATTGAATTACGTTTTAATTTCGAAAAATATTTAATATATTTTATATTAATTGTCTATAATTTATTGACAATTGAGATGTTTGCATGTATAATATAGCCATTTAAACGGTGGTGCTAGTCATTTGATTAGTGTATATTTACATATTGGTTTACTGAATATCACATTCCAGACAAATATAGTGATATGCGTTTTATCGGATACGATGAAAAAGATGCTTACTTTTCATCATGGGTTGATGCGGGTTATACGGTCTTCAAGTATTGCTATACAGACGACACCGAAAGGTTAATATATGAATGCAGTGATATATTTTCAGTATCTTTTTCCATGGTTCTGGATGAAAAAGTATACTTAGTTGTATCCAAACAAGCAGATGCATACTTGCAAAATTATCTTATAGCAATCAATGCCGAGGGAACTTCAAGCCGACAGTTATTTTTATCCAGTAAGATTCCTCAAGTGTCATTTGTTGAGGAGAGTTTCTTTGCATACTATGAAAAAATTGAAAAAGATAAAATTGTGAGCTGCATAGACCGGATTAGAATTGATACTTTTAAGCAAATGAATATTGACACTCAGGAATGCAAAGTGTCTGACACCGGCACATTAAAAGGGGATTACTTATTATATTGTGGCGGACTCAATGATGGCTTATATTATCAAAAATTAAAACTTGACAATCAACAATTAGAACAATCAAAAGTAGTTGCCTTAATGTATTACGATATAAAAAACGATGAAGCTTTGAAAGTAGCTGAAACAGAAAGTATTTATATCTTTTTGACGGGTACGAAAGATTATTTGATTTTGTCAGAATACATTTATAATCCGCCATTCTATGACACAGGTAAGTTTATCGAAATAGTAAACTCCGAGTGGAGGTATATGACTATACCGGATATTACAGCGGGCGAGGATATTCTGAATGTTTATTATTTTGACACTGAGTTCCTCATAATCAGTCCAAACATATTATACGTTTTCTGTCCTGAAAGAAAAAGTTATGAAAGAATTGATATAGGAAATGGAATCGAAGAAAAGACCTCATCTATACAAAAATACAAATCAACGGTAGGATATATTCGCAGTAATTCGAGTGAAACCACTTTAGTTTGTTTGAAATTGGGGTGAAAATAATGAAAAAAGGCATTATCCTTGCAGGAATCTTAATACTTAGTCTTTGCACAAGTTGCTCATTAAAGGGAACAAACGATAAAGGTAGCGCTGATTTTACAGAAAAACTTAACGCCTACTTTGGCTCGAACGGCAAGAGCGTTACTTATAAGGATTTGCCTGAAACTGAAGCTGAGGTTGTTGTTGCGGATTATTTTTATTTTGATCAGTCTGATAATTATGACGAATTGCTTGAGCTTTTCTCGGAGGATAATCGTGAGGCAATGGAGATTTCAATAGAAAACGTAAAAGAAAGCGATACATTTATTCAAACGTTTATTGTAAATGAACTTGTTACTTTCTCTGGTGAGCAGGTTGATGAGATTGATGATACCTTGTTAAAAAGCCTTCCGAGATTTGAAGCGACAGCGAAAGCGCTTAATCGCTGGTCAATTGTTTCAGTAAAGTTTACACAGCAGTGGAACAGTCTGGAGAGGGCTCCACAGTGGGGAAACGGAGACTACACACAGCTGTTCCTGGTTGGCACTGATGAACGCAATGGAAAACTGAAAATACATATGCTTGGTATGAGGTAATAATATCAAGCACCAAGGTCTGACACATAAACGGCATCCGAATATCGGATGCCGTTTATGTGTTTTTAAAGACAAGCGTGTAAGTTAAAACCACCTTTAAGGTAGTGTCAAGATGGTAGTGTCACCTTTAATCACGTTAACCGCATCATTTCCCGCGCCCGCTCCTCACGCTCAGCACGATATACACCGCAGCCGAAGCCGCAAACGGGAACACGTAGTATGCGCCGTTCATAATTATTGCCGACCACCAGGGGAAGCTCGTCGCGGGGTCATTCAAAATCGAAACGATGCCCTGCACGATATGCACGGCGGCGATTCCGGCAACCCCCAGCATGACATACATCGCAATCCGCCGCGCGTCTTCACGCGTCATGCGGCGTCCGGCGCCTTTTGCGCTGCTTTTCGCGGCGCTCTTCGTCGTCTCACGATTTTTGTCTGCGGTCGCCCGGCGGCTTTTCTTCTTCTTATTTTTGGCCATCTCCGCCTACCTTACCATCATAATCAGCTGATATATCCAGTTTGCCGAAATGCCGGCGCACAGTCCGCCAATCGTATGCGAAACTATGGCTCGTCCGGTCAGCTCGCTGCATTTCAGGTTGCTCATCATGGCGACATGTGTGCTGAGATAGCCGCTCCAGCACATGCAAATCGCCGTGAACACCGCCACATCGTGCCCCACGGCCTTGCCGGTAATCAGCAGCTGCGGCACCATGCCCATCGCGGCTCCGGCCGAGCCAAGCGCCGTCAGCGGCACAGCTATGCCCTCCGGGCTTGTAAAGCCGAACAGCGGCCTCAGAATAAACTCAAGCTTTGCGCCTATCATCGGCAGCAGGCCTATCCCCTCGTACGCCGCGCCGGTATACACGCCTCCGGCGCCCGGGCCGTTTGTCAGTATCATCACTAGCGTACATATAATCAAAATGCCCGGGATAATGTCAAGCCCAAGCGAGACGCCGGTCTTTCCGCCGTCAATCATCGAGTCGATGACGCGCATGCCGATGCCGCCCCGGCGCACAATTCGATAATTTTGCCCCACAGGCGTCTGCCCGTCAACCTCAGGGTCGGCCGGCTCCTCGGTGCCATAGATTTTGGCCGTTTTTCCAATCATCAGCCTTGTGCTGACGATACTGCCTATCACGGCGCCGACGTTCCCGACAAGCGCCGCCAACGCAAGGCCGCTGCCGTCCGGCAGCCTCTGACCGGCCATAAACGTCGTCACGATAACGCCCATGCCAAATGCCGTGCCTATGTTCGTCAGCGCCGGAATCTGATATTTTTTAAAATATCTGCGCACATTTTTGTCATGCGCCAGTGTAAGGATAGCCGGATTATCAGAAAGATATGTAGCCATAATGCCTACTGACGCCGCACCCGGCAGGCCGTACAGCGGCTTCATAAGCGGCGACAGTATCCTGTTTATCAGCGCGACGACGCCAAACTCGGCGAGCAACGCCGAAATTGCGCCCGCCAAAACAGCCACCGCCATAATAAAAAACGATGTGTTCATCAACAGCGAAAATGCCGTGCTCATCATCGTATTCAGCATGTTTACGCCGCCCATGACATGGGCGATACCGCCGAATAACCCAAAGAAAACTGCCAGAAAAACAAATGCCTCTGCGCCAATAGCGCGCTTTGCGTTAAGCGGCGGCTCAAGATTATTTTGCTTCATATCTTCACCCGATTAATTGAATGTTCATTCAATTTTTATCTCATGCTTTTGCCCCGGTGCTCACCGGGGCAATTGATGCCTGATTCCAGCAATATAGTATCCGATAACAGGTGAAATAGCAAGAATTTTTTTCCTGCGAGCGCGATATTTTTTATCGGCTTCGGCGCGTCATCCGTCCAGCATCTCCCTAAGGCGGGCGAGCGCTTTTTTTTCAAGCCGGGAAACCTGAACCTGAGATATCCTGAGTATCTTCGCGGCGCGCTGCTGCGTCAGGTTGTGGTAATATCGAAGCATAATCACATCCCGCAGCGATGTGTCCAGCCGCCTGACAGCGCACCCGACGGCAATGCCGTCTACAAGCACATCCTCTCCCTGCCCATCCGAGACAAGCGACAGCAAGCTGAACCCGTCGCTCGACTCCGCGTCAAGGGATTCGGCGCTGGTGCTCGCCTGAAGGCTAAGCGCCACGTCCTCCTCGCTGAGTCCTGTCATGTAACACAGATCGCTGATTCTCGCCTCGCACCCGTGCTGCTTCTCCCACATATCGCGCGCCTGATATACCTTCGCGGCATTTTCTTTGACGGTGCGGCTTACCTTAATCATGCCGTCGTCGCGCAGATACCGCTTAATTTCGCCCATAATTTTTGGCACGGCATATGTGGAAAACTGAGTCCCGAAACCCGGGTCATACCCATAAACCGCCTTGATAAAGCCAATGCTGCCCAGCTGAAACAAATCGTCCGCCTCTACGCCCCTGCCGAAAAACCGCCGCGCTATGCTCCATATAAGCGCCGTGTTTTCCTCAATCAGCCGGTTCATGCTCTGTCTGTCGCCTTTACTGGCGGCCGAAATATCGCTCGCGGCGACTCCGCTCATCGCGCCTGCCTGCGCAGCGACAGGCTTTTAATCATCTTTACCGTTGTCCCGCGTCCGGGCGCCGTGCGCACGCTGAGCCTGTCCATAAAGCTTTCCATAATAGTAAAGCCCATCCCGCTGCGGTCCGCACCGCCCGTCGTGAACATCGGCGTGCGCGCCTGGTCGACATCCTCAATTCCGCAACCGCTGTCCTTGACCGTGATTTCGACCTTTGCCGGGCGCCAAAGCCTGACTGTCAGCGTAATTTTGCCCACCGTGTCACGGTATCCGTGAACTATTGCGTTTGTTACTGCCTCGGATGCCGCTGTTTTTATGTCGTACAGCTCATCGACCGTCGGGTCAAGCTGCGCGACGAACGCCGATACCGCGGCGCGCGCAAAGCCCTCATTCGCGCTTCTGCTGGGGAACGCCGTTGTAAACTCGTTTATCAGCTCTTTCATAATATGTAATCCCCCTGATTCGCCCCTCATGGGGCGTATTTATACCTTATGTGAACTTAAATCTGCGGTTCAGCCCCGCCGCCGCAAATATTCTCATCGCCGTTTTTGGCGCGCCGCTCACCTCGAATGTCGAGCCGACATCGGCGCACCGCCTTGCCGACTGCACGACGACGGCAATGCCGGAGCTGTCCATAAAGCTCAGCGATGACAATTCAAGCACCGTGTGCTTCGGCAGGCAGCAGTCCACCGCCTCGGCAATCCCCTCCATCACATCAAGCGCCTCGTGATGCCCAAGCTCGCCGTCCAGACGCAGGTTCAGCTTGCCGTGGTCAAAGCTGTATGTCATAGGCACATTTCACACCTCCCTAAAACCCGGTTTTTATATGTTGTCGCATAAAAAAATAGCCGCATACCCTCTCGGGTACACGGTTATTTTATAGTAAACAGGCTGTCCTATTTTGTCACAATCACCCAATAAATCCCAATTTTATATCCCCGATGATATAAAGCGACCCGCATCCAAGCGCAAGAGTATCGCCGCGCGACAGTACGCGCGCCAATTTACCGCCCTCGGCCGGGCTGGCGGCGACGCGCACATCGGCGCAAAACCGCGACGCAATTTCGCCCACCTGTGCCGCCGGAAGCGCGCGCGGCAGCCCGCAATCCACGGCAATAAACACCTCGCTTCGCCGCGCGATAATCGGAATACACAACTCGTAGTCCTTGTTCGACATCATGCCCATCACGGTAATCAACCGCCTGCCGGAAAACAACCGGTCAATCTCGCGGCACAGCACCGTGATTTTTTCGGCATTGTGCGCCCCGTCTATGACACACAGCGGCTCTTCACATATCATCTGAAGCCTGCCGGGGATGAGTGCCTCACAAAGCCCTCGCCTCAGCGCGCCCTGCGGAATATCCCATCCAAGTTCGCGCAATTCATCGCACGCGCTGATGGCTGTCAGCGCGTTCATCATCTGATGCTCACCCGCCATGCCCAGCTCAAAAGCATCGCCGCGGTATTCAAACGCCGAACCCGCGCCGCTTTGCCGCAGCACACACAGCCGCGTCATGTCGGCGATACGCGGCGTTATGCCATACACTCCGCATGTGCGCATCAGCACATCCCGCGCCTCTTTATCCATCACACAGTACGCCGCCACTTTGCAGCCGGGCTTAATAATGCCGCACTTCTGCGCCGCAATCTCGCCGATTGTTTTTCCCAGAATCTCGGTGTGGTCAAGCGAGACGGCGGTTATCACCGCCACCTCCGGCGCCGCTATAATATTTGTGCAGTCCATAAGCCCGCCGATGCCGACTTCGAGAACGACAATACCGCAATCGTGATTTTTGAATATCACAAACGCCAGCGCCGTGATAAGCTCAAACTCGGTTATCTCCAGCCCATCAATGGACATTGAGTCTATAACAGGCATGATGTCATTTAGCGCCTGCGCCAATGTCTCTTTTTTCACCGGCCGGCCGTTAAGCTGAATCCTCTCACAAAAATCGAACACAAACGGTGAAACAAACAACCCCGTTTTGTATCCCGCGCTGCGCATTACGCTCTCGCACATCGTAGCGGTGCTTCCCTTTCCGCTCGATCCCGCCACATGTACGTATCTGAGGTCATCCTGCGGGTTGCCAAGCCTGCGCATGAGCTCACGAATCCGTTCAAGGCCCTTTTTGGGGCCAAACTTCGCCCTGCTGTGAATGAACTCCAACGCCTCATCGTATCCCATGCGCGCCATGTTTATTTCTCCAGCGCATTTATGCTGTCGTCCAGCTTGCAAAGCATTTCACGATGTTTAGCGAGCTTGTCGCGCTCGGCAGCCACAACGTCAGCCGGCGCTTTGGCCACAAAGCTCTCATTCGACAGCTTCTGTTCGATACGCTCTATCTGCATGGCAGCGTTCGCGCGCTCTTTTTCAAGGCGCTCAAGCTCCTTGTCAATGTCGACAAGGTCGCTGACCGGCATGAATATCTGCGCTTCGGCCGTCACACATGTCACCATTTTGCCGTCGCTCTTCGGCGCATCCGCGGTAACCGTCACCTCGTTTGCCCAGGCAAGCCTCTTCATAAACGGCTCCGCCGCGCCGAACATCTGCGGCTTTTCGGTGGCGATTATCAGCGCCGCCTTTTTCGACGGCGGAACATTCATGCCCGAGCGCAGATTGCGCACGGCGCGTATCGCCTGCATAATCTGCTCCATCTGCTCAGCCTCGGACGCGTAGCTCAGCGCCCCTTTCGCCTGCGGCCAGGGCGACACCATA